>JBEPXT010000033.1:0-29328 GCA_041641795.1 Salinigranum sp. | reverse complement strand
GCAGCCGTCCCGGCGAACGCGACGGTGCCGGCGAAGACCGACAGCACCAGCAGCGCTGCGAGGAAGACCGCGCGGAATTTGTCTGTATTTCCTGTCATGTGTTATTTATATACACTCCGGACGGGAAACAGCTCTTTCACTCCGAACCGAATCGACGTTACTCGCTGGCTGTCCCTTGGGTAGGGGTACATCAAAGCCGAAACGGAGGCCCGCTAAATACTTTGTGATATCCGAGAATGTATGGTTATTTGATATACATTAGCGCAGGAACAATTCTGGTAGGAGGCATCCGCGAAATTCGCACGAATTATCCAGTTTACAGGCGGATGAATTCAAGAAGCGGGGAGTCGGTATTGGATAACGAATTTGATAGTTCTCTGGTAGAACACACCCTACATTGTTCGGGTTTATATACCGTCGTTCCGGGAAAAAGCCCCCTCATCTGGTAGTGACCCCCCCAGATGGTTGACTTTCCTACCCCTGCAACACCAGTTGGGAATCAGGGCAGTTTGGAATATGGACATCGGTTTTTTTAAATGTCCCGAAAGGGTCGTTTGACAGAATAGTTATGGTTGTGTGTCGGTCTGTCTCACCGCCGAGAGAGCGAACTGACCGAGACGAGGAGAGCAGTGAACCGACCGATTACCGGAGTCGGCGTCCGGTGCGGGACGGTCTTTCGACTGTGAAAATCGAGGCGCGTCGTGCCGGTCGTTCGGTCGGCGGCGAGAAGAAACAGTCGGCGGCGAGAGGGAACCGTCGTGGGTAGTTAGTCCGGCCGCGGGAGCGCAGTGAACAGGGTCTGGACGATGGTGAAGGGGTCGTAGACCGACTGGTGGCACTGGCAGTACACCTCGTTCGAAGCGCCGAACTTCGCCGAACTCGCGCTCTGTTTGAACCCGGGCACGCAGCAGAAGTGGGTGCACTTGTTCAGCCAGGCGATGAATCCGTTCTGGGTGCTGGCTTTCAGCCAGGGGTCGTCCTTCGCGGCCTCCTCGATGAGCGGGCTCCGGATGACCTGGATGGGGATGGTGTCCTCGGTGTCCTGGGACCGCCACGTGCCAGAGGCCGGCTTTCCGAGACCCGACTTCCCGATGCCGTTGCCCCACGTCTTGTAGTTCTGGAAGTCGTCGACGTGGAGTTTCGCGTCGGCCTCGTAGGCGTCGGCCTGCCAGGAGTAGGCCGGGCTTCCGGTGGACCGGAAGAAGTTGTCGCCGTCGTAGCCCGGGACGACGCCCTGGTAGGACTGGACGCCGCAGTACTGGAACCACTCAGAGGTGTACGTGACGTCGGTTCCGCCGAAGTTTTGGATCTCGGCGATCTGGACGGATTTTCCCTGTTCCTGGACCGTCTCGACCTCCGGCCAGACGCCCTTCAGGAACCCCTCCGAGTCTATCTCTATCGGAATCTGGGGCATCCCTCGGGGCGCCGGTCCGTCGATGTTCTCGATGGCCATCGCCCTGGTCGTACCGCCGCCTGCCCCGGGCGACGTTGTCGCGCTATTTATCGTCACGGACCCGGTGACGCCTACGCCGGCGAGCGTGGCACCGCCCACGACCCCTTTGACGAATCGCCGTCGCCCGCTCTCGTCGGGATACTTGTCCTCATCAGCCATGCGAGAGGTCTTGTAGGTCCTCCGGGAAAAATCACGCGCCTGGCGATCGGTCACCCAGTTTCCGCTGGGAATCGCCTCCGGCGGGACGAATGTCTCAGGAGGCCTTCGCAACCGCCCCGACCGGCCGAGCCGAAAACGAGCCAACCAGACGTCGCCGGCCGGAGAAGCGACTGCGCCGGTGGGGACACGGGGCGGTCACCGGCGTCGTACGACGCCAGCGCCATCCCGTATCGACTAGTGCGACGCCACTCCGAGTCAGTAGGCCAGTCGTTATCCCTCAGGAGTCTCCGTCTGCGTTCCGTCCGGCGTTTCAGTCAGTGTGGGTGTCGTCTCACCCGGTGTTTCAGTGGGCGCCTCACCCGGTGTTTCGGTCGGCGTCTCACCTGGCGTTTCAGTCGGCGTCTCGTCCGGAGTCTCTGTCGGAGTTTCCGACGGCGTTTCGGTCGGCGTCGGTTCGTCCGGTCCGGACTGGTTCACGGAGAGCGTGACCAGGTCGTCGGTGCTGAACCCGCCGGGACTGGCGTCGAGGACGTACTCGGTCTGGAGGCGGACGGAGACGTCGCCCACGCTGCGAATCTGTCCGCGAACTTCGCCTTCGGGGAGGACCTCGGTGTGGACGTTGACGTAGGTGTTGCCCTGTTCCATCTCGTCGAGCAGGTCCGTGAGCGAACTGTCGGCGAGCGGTCCCACGAGGTCCGACTCGGATATCGTGCCCGTCGCGAGGAGTCCGTTCTCGGTGACGCCCTGGTCGAGAGGCGCGACCAGCGTTCCCTCGTCGTCTTCGCTTCCGAAGAGCCAGACCACGGGCGGGCCGTTCTCGTCCTCGCCGCCGAGGTGTATGTGGGCCATCGTCACGTCGTCGACCCGCGCGACCAGCAGTGCGTACTCGATTGTCGTCTCGTCGCTCGTGAGCCTGAAGACGCTGGCACCGGTGCCGCTCGTGGAGACCGGCGGCACCTCGGCGCTGCCGACGAGTTCGCCCGCGCTGAACAGGCGCCCGTCTCCGTGCATCGATTGCTGTTGCTGTGCCTGCCCGAGCGCGGCTATCTCCGATGCGAACGCAGCGGCGACGCCCACTCCGGCACCGACCTTGAGGACTTCTCTTCTCGAAGTCATGACATCGACTAGCAATGAAGGGCAGGGCGATAAATGTAATTCAAGCTATAATTTAATTGAGTTATCATTATTCGTTTTCGCGCGGTACTCGCGTGTGAGAGAAAGTTACACCGTGCGAAACGTGGTCCAGCGGACGAAACGTCGTCCGGCGACGGGAGATGCTTTCGACCGGGGGAGTCACTCCTTGCGGTCGATTCCGGGGTTCGTGACCGCACCGTTGGCCGCCGAACCGAACGCTTCACCGTACTTCGCCAGCACGCCGGCGGAGTAGTTCGGCTCCGGGGGCGTCCAGGCGTCGCGCCGGGCCTCGAGTTCCGACTCGGAGAGGTCGACGGACATCGTCCGGTTCGGGACGTCGATGGTCACCTCGTCCCCGTCTTCGAGGAGGCCGATTGGTCCGCCGACGGCCGCCTCGGGGGCGACGTGACCGATCATCGGTCCGCGGGTCGCCCCGGAGAAGCGACCGTCGGTCAGCAGTGCGACGTCGTCTTCGTGACCCTGGCCCACGACGGCGGCCGTGACGCCGAGCATCTCGCGCATGCCGGGGCCGCCCTGCGGCCCCTCGTTCCGGATTGCGATGACGTCCCCGGACTCGATGTGTCCCTCCTGGACGTGCGCCATCGCGTCCTCCTCGCACTCGAACACCCGGACGGGCCCGGTGTGCTCGTGGACGTCCTCGTTCGTGACTTTGAGGACCGCACCGTCGGGCGCGAGATTCCCGGTGAGGATGACGATGGCGCCCTCCTCGTGAATCGGGTCGTCGACGGGGCGGACCACGTCGGGGTCCACGTCCTCGTCGGCTGGGAGGTCCATCGCGTCCAGTTCCTCGGCGATGGTCCGCCCGGTGACGGTCATCTGGTCGCCGTGAATCAGCCCCGCGTCGAGCAGTCGCCGGAGGACGACCGGAACGCCGCCCTCGGCCCAGAGGTCGGCCATCACTTTGTGCCCGCCGGGTCGGAGGTTGGCGATTTTCGGCGTCTGCCGCGAGATGTCGTCGAAGTCGGTGATGTCGAGGTCGATGCCGGCTTCGGCCGCGAGCGCAAGCAGGTGCAACACGGCGTTCGTCGACCCGCCGATGGCCACCTGGAGGGCGATGGCGTTCTCGAACGCCTCGCGGGTCAGCACGTCAGACGGCCTGATGTCGGACTCGACGCAGGAGAGGACGGCCTCGCCCGCGCGACGCGCTATGTCGTACCGTTCCTCGTGTTCCGCGGGCGCGCCGGCGCTGCCGAGCGGTGCCATCCCCAGCGCCTCGGAGATGGACGCCATGGTGTTCGCGGTGTACATGCCGCCGCAGGATCCGGCGCCGGGACAGGCGTGTCGTTCCAGTTCGTCCAGTTCCTCGTCGCTCATCTCGCCCTGCGAGTAGGCGCCGACGCCCTCGAAGACGTCCTGGATGGTGACGTCGCGCCCCTCGTGTTCGCCGGGGAGGATGGACCCGCCGTAGAGGAACACGGTGGGCAGGTCCGTCCGGATGGCCGCCATCAGCATGCCGGGGAGGTTCTTGTCGCACCCGGCGACGGTGACTAGCGCGTCCAGTCGCTCGCCGAAGGCCACGAGTTCGACCGAGTCAGCGATGACCTCGCGGGAGATGAGCGAGGCCTTCATGCCCTCGGTGCCCATGGAGATGGCGTCCGAGATGGTGATGGTCCCGAACTCGATGGGCATCCCGTCGGCGGACTCGACGCCCTCGATTGCCGCCGCGGCGACGTCGTCCAGGTGGACGTTACACGGCGTGATGTCCGCCGCGGGGTTGGCGACGCCGACCATCGGGGCCGAGAGGTCGTCGTCCTCGAACCCCATCGCCCGAAACATCGCACGGTGGGGGGCGCGCTCTGCGCCGGCGGTGACCTCGCGGCTGGGGAGGTCACTGGACTTCTCGCCGGCGAACGATTCCGAACCGGTGTCCCCGTCCTCACGGGGGCGCTGTTCGCTCATACACGCCCCTGGCGTCCCGTCACAATAAATCAGGGTTTCGCCTCAATATGCGACCCGTCGCCCGCGGAGGGACGCCGCGACGAGACCCGGCAGGGCGGGTCGCGCGAGGCGACGAGCGGAGTCGAGCGCGCGACGGGACGTCACACCTCCTCGAACGACGCCAGACCGACGAGGTGGCCGGCCTCGGGGACGATAATCTCGGTGGCCCCGAGTCGCGCGGCGTTCTCGCTCCCGGGGAGACAGAAGATGGGAACCCCGTCCGAGACGCCCGCGACGGTTCGAGTGGCGATAGACCGCGTCCCGATTTCGTCGGTCGAGAGCCGCCGAAACAGCTCCCCGAACCCGGGGAGAACCTTGTCCAGAAGCGGTCGAACGGCCTCGACCGTGACGTCGTCCGGCGTGACGCCCGTTCCGCCCGTCGTGACGACGCAGTCGACGTCGTCTCTGCCGACCAGGTTGTCCACCGTCCCCTGGACGCCGTCGTAGTCGTCGGCGATGAGTTCCCGTACCGCGACCACGTGGCCGTCGTCCTCGAACGCGGCCTCGATTGCGTCACCGGAGGGGTCGTCGTCGAGGGACCGCGTCGACGAGACGGTGACGATTCCGACGCTGACCGTCACCACGTCGTGACGGTGGTGGTCGTGGTGGGCAGGGTCGTCAGTCTCGTGGTCGCCGTGGTGGTCGTCGGTCCCGTGGTCGTCGTCGTGCGCGTGGTCGTCGTGCGCGTGGTCGCCGTGACCGGAATCCTCGTCGCCCGAACCGTGGGCCTCGTCACCCGAATCGGCATCGTCGCGTCCCCGGTCGACGTTCTCCTCGTCCATGTCACCGGCTATAGGTCCGGGGGGACTTACTCCCGTCGCGTCGTCGCCCAGCGCTCGTGGTCGCGGATTCGTCGTTCGTCGAACGTTTCATCGCCGTTCGCCGAACCGATGGGATTTTGTGCCGACCTGCGAACCAGTCGTCCGTGAAAGCAGTTCAGTTCAGCGACCACGGCGAGTCGGACGTACTGGAGTACGACGAGTTCCCCGACCCGGAGGTCGGACGCGACGAGGTCCTCGTGGACGTGAAAGCCGCGTCCCTCAACCACCTCGACGTTCACACCCGACGCGGGATGCCCATCCTCGACCTGGAGTACCCGCACATTCCGGGAAGCGACGCCGCCGGCGTCGTCGAGGCGGTGGGCGAGGACGTGACGCGGTTCGAACCGGGCGATCGAGTCGCGGTCGCTCCGGGCCGGTACTGCGGAGAGTGCGAGTTCTGTCGCCACGGCGAGGAGTCGATGTGCGTGAACTACCACATCCTGGGCGAGCACGTCCGGGGCGTGCACGCCGAACAGGCGGCAGTCCCCGCCGAGAACCTGGTCCCGGTGCCCGACCACGTCGACTGGGAAGTCGCCGGGTCCGCGTCGCTCGTCTTCCAGACGGCCTGGCGGATGCTCGTCACCCGCGCCGACGTCCAGCCCGGAGAGTCGGTCCTGGTCCTCGGGGCGTCTGGCGGCGTCGGCCACGCGGCCGTCCAGATTGCCGACTACGTCGGCGCCGAGGTGTACGCAACCGCCAGCACCGACGAGAAACTGGAGCACGCCCGCGAGTGCGGCGCCGACCACGCCATCGACTACGAGGCGGAGGATTTCGCCGACCGGATTCGAGACCTGACGGGGCGCCGCGGCGTGGACGTGGTGGTCGACCACATCGGCGAGGCCACCTACCCCGACTCGCTGAAGTCGCTGGCGAAAGGGGGGCGCCTGGTCACCTGCGGTGCGACGACCGGTCCGAACCCGGGCGCGGGCCTCAACCGCATCTTCTGGAACCAGCTTTCGGTCATCGGGTCGACGATGGCAACGCCCGGCGAGATAGACGACGTCTTGGAACTGGTGTGGGACGGAACCTTCGAACCGCACGTCCGGGCGGTGCTGCCGATGAGCGAGGCGTCCGAGGCCCACCAGATGCTCGAAGACCGTGAAGGATTTGGGAAGGTGGTGCTAAAACCGGACAGTGAACTCGAGTGACGGGGCCGCGACGTCGCCGCCGCAGAGCGGAGAGCCCGGCGCGTCCGCGGACCGCGCGCACCCGGAGGCGACCGGCGGGACACCGTCGGCCGACGCGCGACCCCGCGAGAACCAGGAGGCCGGACTCGGCAGACGCGGGTGGCTCCTCGTCGGCGTCGTCGTGCTGAGCACGCTCGTCGTCCCCGGCGTCATCTACCTCCGGCCGACCAGCGCGGGCGCGGCCGGACTCCCGTTCCTCGCGTCGATGCTCGCGTTGCCGATGGTCCCGGCGCTGCTGCTGGGCGCGACGGCGCTCTGGTCCGTCGCCGCCGGCGCGGACGACGAGGAGCGCTGACGGGCCAGGCGGGGTGGCGGGCGAGGATGGCACGCGCCGGGGGGCGACCACAGGATGGCGACGCCGCTGGACGACGGCCCTGTGTGGCGCGAGAACGAGATAGAACCCGGCCTCGCTCCCACGTCGACGCGCGGGGACCGGGCCGGAAAACGGGAGCGACCTCAGTGAGAGACGGTCTGGAGTTCGGTCGACTCGATAGCAGTCAGCAGTTCGTCGACCACTGTGCTCTTCCGGTGTTCGACCATCAGGTGTACCCGCAGGTCCGTCGGTCGCAAATCGACTTCGTTGCAGAGCGGGCACGACGATAGGGTGTGGTGTGACATCCTGTTCGGCCTCCCGTGGAGTACAGTAGAAATGGTGCGTTCCAGATAGATAGCTGTTGACATCTTCACCGTTCGTCATATATCTACGACGAAGAACCGTCGCAATTAACTGAAGCTCTGCGAGGTCGGGTCGGCGGACGCCCACCGAATCGGCGAGTGCGTCCGGTCGACGTCGCCGGACCGAACCGGCTATTTGCCCTTCTATATAAAAGATGGCGGCAAAACTTATCGTCATGGATGGCTGAGAATCTCTTGCACAGTATGTTCGAACGATTCTCGAGCGGCTACTTACTGGGGCGGATGTTCGTCGAGCCCTACGACGGGGACCAGGCGGTCATCCAGCGGACGGACCACGAGCGAGTGAACGAACAGCTCTACGCGACAGGAGAGGGAGTAGAGCGTCTCGACGCCCCGCTCGTGATGAAAATCGACGGGTCTCACTTCCCCGTCCACGGCGACGACAGCGTGCCCACGGGCACACTCGCGGTTCCGCGCGAGGTGGCGGGCCGCGACGCCCCGACAGAGCGAGAGGTGCTCCTCGCGAAACCGGAACGCGCCGGCGAACTGCTCAGGTACGCGGGATACGAGTTCCCGCGGGGGACCTGACCGAGGGCTGTCCCGACGCGTTGGCGAGGACGCCGCGATTGCTCCCTGCGCCAGGGCCGAGTGCGGGCGAGAAGTGCCACCGGAGGCCGGGAGTGGCGGGCGGACTGCGAAATAGCAAAGTGGGCGGCACGCGCCGGTCGAACCATGCTCGACGAGTTGCTCGGCCGGGCGGAGCTGAAAGACCGCATCGAGGCCCTGGAGGCCGAGCGTGACCGTCTCGAACGCCAGCTAGAGGCGGAGTCCGAGCGGCGGGCCGACGCGGTCAGCGACAGGCAGACCGCCGAGGAGCGAAACAATCGCCTCGAGGACCGCATCGCCGAACTCGAAGGCGAGGTCGAACGGCTGCGGGGGGACGAGTCCGACCTGCGATTCAGGGGCACGGACGACCTCCGGGGGGAGCGACTGGAGACGGTCCTCGACCGACTCGGGAGCCTCCGGACCGGACCGGAGGGCGCGCTGACCGCGATGGTCGACGAGGACGTGCCGGACGCCGTCGAGGCGGTCCTCGGCGACCAGACGCCCCTGGTCCGCCGCGCCGAACCCTGCCTCGTCTGCGCCGACGACGTCGGACTGGTGACCGTCGCCCTCCGGCCGCCGCTGGGACCGGACGCGTTCGTCGAGTGGGGGGACCGATTCCGCCTGGACGCCTCCTGGTTCCGGCCGGACGACGGACTCGCCGTCGCCCTCGTGCGCTCGGACGTGTTCGCCCTCGGGGAGTACGCCGGCGGCGACTGGACCGTCGTCGAAACCGTCGACAGCGACGTGCAGGGGTCGCACTCGAAAGGCGGCTTCTCCCAGCGTCGGTTCGAGCGCCGGCGCGACGAGCAGGTCGCCCGCCACCTGGAGAAGTGCGACGCGGCGCTCGACGAACGCGACCCCGAGCGACTCGTCGTCCTCGGCGAGCGGACGGTTCTCGGGGAGTTCGCGGAGCGGGCGGACCGGACGGCGGCCGTCGACGCGACGGGGGCGCCCGAGTCGGCGTTCGAGACGGCGGTCCGCGAGTTCTTCACGACCCGGCTCTGGCGACTCTGAACCCTCGTCGGCGACGTCGGAGTAGCGGCCCCGCGGTGACAGCGTGTCCCTGCCAGCCGGAGACGCCTCATTTATGCCGACGCCCCGCAGACCGAGGAGTATGCCAGCGCGCTTCGGCGAGCGAATCGCCATCCTCGCTCACGAGAAGTTCCCACACCGGTCGAAAACCGCCAACGGCGTCCTTCGGTACGGCGACTACGACGTGGCCGCGGTGCTCGACCGCGAGAACGCCGGCGGGCGCGTCCGGGAGTTCCTCCCGGGGGTGCAGGACGCGCCCATCGTCGAGTCGATGGAGGAGGTGGAGGACGTCGACGCCCTGTTCGTCGGCATCGCGCCCATCGGCGGCGGCTTCGACGAGTCCTGGCGACCCGACGTCCGGGCGGCGCTGGAACGCGGGTGCGACGTCGTCTCCGGCCTCCACTACTTCCTCTCGGAGGACGACGAGTTCGCAGCCCTCGCCGCCGAACACGGGGCGAAGATTCAGGACGTCCGGCGGCCGGACCCGGACCTGACGGTCAGTCGCGGCGTCGCAGACCAGGTCGAGGCGGACGTGGTGCTGACGGTGGGCACCGACTGTTCGGTCGGGAAGATGACGGCGAGTCTCGAACTGGTGACGGCGGCCCGCGAGGCGGGCGTCGACGCCGAGTTCGTCCCGACCGGGCAGACCGGAATCATGATAGCCGGGTGGGGCAACCCCGTCGACCGCGTCGTGAGCGACTTCACCGCCGGCGCCGTCGAGGAGATGGTCCTGGCGAAGGGCGACGACCACGACCTGCTGGTCGTCGAGGGACAGGGCAGCATCATCCACCCGGCGTACTCGGCGGTCACGGCGGGCATCCTGCACGGGTCGATGCCCGACAGGATGGTCCTGTGTCACACGGCCGGCCGGGAGGCGATTCACGGGTACGAGGACACCACGCTGCCGCCGGTCGAGACGTACGTCGACCTCTACGAGGACCTGGCCGGACCGGTCCACGAGTCGTCCGTGGTCGCCGGCGCACTGAACACCTCGGACCTGGACGACGACGAGGCGGCACGCGAGGCCATCGACGGATTCGCGGACGCGCTGGACGCCCCCGCCACGGACCTGGTCCGGTTCGGCGCCGACGAGATTCTGGAGGCGGTGCGATGATAACAACCGAGTTCGAGCGGGTGTCGATGCCCCTGTCCGACCCGTTCACCATCGCCAGGGGGAGCCAGGAGACGGCCGAGAACGTCGTCGTCCGGGTGACCGACGACGGCGGGATGACCGGCGTCGGCGCGGCGGCGCCGTCGAGGCACTACGGCGAGACGGTCGACACCGTCGAGGCCGTGCTCCCGGACCTCCTGTCGGTGGTCGAGTCGGAGGACGACCCGCACGCCCTCGACAGAATCGAGCGCCGGATGCGCGAGGCGGTCCGGCGGAACCCGGCGGCGCACACGGCGGTCAGCATCGCGCTCCACGACCTGGCGGCCAAGCGCCTCGGGGTGCCGCTGTACCGCCTGTTCGGACTCGACCCCGACCGTGCCCCGCCGACGTCGTTCACGGTCGGACTCGACGACACGGACCGGATGCGCGAGAAGGCGGAGGCCGCCCTCGACGCGGGCCACGAGGTGCTGAAAGTGAAACTCGGGACCGACCGCGACGCCGACATCGTCGCCGCGGTCCGGGACGCCGCCCCCGACGCGCGGATACGCGTCGACGCGAACGAGGCCTGGACGCCCCGCGAGGCCGTCGAGAAGACCCGGATGCTCGACGAGCACGGCGTCGAGTTCGTCGAGCAACCGGTCCCCGCCGACGACCCGGAGGGCCTCGCGTTCGTCACCGACCACGGCGCGCTTCCGGTCGCGGCCGACGAGTCCTGCGAGACGGCCGCGGACGTCCCGCAGGTGGCCGACCGCGTCGACATCGTGAACCTGAAACTGATGAAGTGCGGTGGCATCCGGGAGGCGGTGCGGACGATTCACGCCGCCCGGGCCCACGGCCTCGGGGTCATGATGGGGTGTATGATAGAGTCGAACGCGTCTATCGCCGCGGGGGCGCACCTGGCCCCGATGCTGGATTACGTCGACCTGGACGGGTCGCTGCTCCTGGAGTCGGACCCGTACGACGGCGTCGACCTCTCGGGCGGGGGGATTCGCCTCGCGGAACTCGACAGGGCGGGGACGGGCGCCAGGAGAGAGGCGTAGCGGGCCGGCGAGTTTCGGGGTCCCGATACGCGCTCCGAGCAGGCGGCTCCGTCAGGTTCAGAGCGCCTGTCCGCCGACGCGAGGGCGCCGACCGCCGGCGTCACTCCCAGTCGAGGTCCTGTTCCCGGTCGGCCCGCCGGAGGATGAACGGCCCGATAGAGAGTGTCCGCTTGGCCACCGTGGCGACGCGGAGGACGATAGAGAGCAGGATGGCGAAGGGCGCGAGTGCGACGGTCGCGGCGGCGCTGGCGGTCCAGACGAGGTTGTCGATTCCCAGCGTGGACCCGGTCACGGTGGCGGCGTTGTCGACGTAGAGAATCATCCCCATGGAGACTATCAGCGCCGGGACGGCGGTGTAGAGCATCGCCCGCGAGAGGTCGATGAGTTCCCACTGGAAGTAGAGGGTCTTGAAGTGCTCCCGGGCGGGACCGAAGTGCCGGAGCGTCTCCAGCAACCGGTCGAGCGTCTCGCGGGCGTCCTCCGAGAGTTCGTCGGCGTTCGTCGCCCTGAGCCGCCGTCCCTCGTATATCTTCCACGAGTAGTTGAAGTCGAGCGCGACGAACAGCAGGTCGAACGTCCCGAACTGGGTGCCGTCGAGGCGGTCGCTGACGCTCGACGCGTGCTCCGAGAGGTCCTCGGCGTAGGCGTGGACCCGGTCGGCGGCCCCGTCGTCGGACTCGTCGGTTCGCTCCTGCAGTTCGTCCGCGCTGCTGCTGACCGAGTCGACCAGCATCCGGAGGAACGCGGACGGTTCCGGGGGACTCGCCGGGACGCCCAGGTCGTCCGCGATGTTCTTCCGGAACGACATCGCACCGGCCATGCGGTCCTGCTGGTCGCCGAGCGGTCCGAGTTCCTGCGAGAGCACGAGCTGGTTGATGGTGACGACGAGGGTGACGCCGGTGATGATGGCGGTCAGGAACCCCTGGAACAGCGTCTCGATGGGGTCGCCGCTCCTGACGGCGGCCCTGAGCGGCGCGGGGTCCAGTTTGCCGAGGACGACGAGCGAGACGAACGAAATCAGCAGGAACAGCCCGGCGATGAGCCAGCGGTTCGCGTCCAGGAGCAACCAGAGCTTCAGGCGACTCTCGTCGGCGCGCTCCCGCATCTTGTCGCTCGGCTCGGCGCCGTCCGACTCGTCCGACTCGCGCGACTCGGCCGACTCGCCCATGCCGGAGAAAGCGCATCGCCGGACAAGAGTCCACTGGCCCGCACAGTCCGCAGTGAGTATCGAACGCACCGCCGAAAGAACGCGTCGCCGCCGAGAGAGGTGCCTGTTTCAGGCGTCGCGGTCTTCGCGTCGCAGTTCCTCCATTTCGGCCTCGACGTCCTCGTCGGTGCCCTCGGCCTCCGCCTCCGACGATTCGAGGTCGGCGAGTTCGGCGTCGACGTCCTCCTCTCCGGACGACCGGGCGGTCCCCTTGCCCATCTCGGCTTTCAGCGTCTCCAGTTCGGCGTCCACTTCGCCGGAGGTCCTGGCCGACTCCAGTTCGCGGTCCAGTTCGTCCTTGTCCGAGAGAACGTCCTCGAAGGCGCCCGAATCGGCGAGTTCGTCCATCGCGGCGGAGCGGGCCTCCATCTCGTCGGTCCGCTCCTCGGCGCGTTCGAGCGCTCGGCCCACGTCCGCCATCTCGTCGCCGACGCCGGTCATGGCCTCGGAGACCCTGCTGGACGCTTCCGCGGCCTCGTAGCGGGCTTTCATCGTCTCCTTTTTGGTCCGGAACTCCTCGATGCGGCCCTGGAGTTCGTTTTTCTTCTCGACGAGGTTGTCCTGGGTGTCCTGGAGGTTCGATATCTGCGTCTCCAGTTCCTCTATCTGGGTCATCTTCGACTTCTTCTTCTCCAGGGCCCGTCGAGCCAGGTCCTCGCGGTCCTGCCGTATCGCCTCTCGGGCCTGTTCGTTGTGTTTCTCGACGTTCTCCTCGAGGCGGCGCTTCTGAATCTCGAGGCGCTTTTTCTGTGTCGTCAGGTCCGCGATGCCCTGTTTGACCTGCTGGAGTTCGTCGCGCATCTTCTCGTACGAGTAGTCGAGCGTCTCCGTCGGGTCCTCCGCCCGGTTGAGGATGGCGTTTATCTTCGACCGGATGACGTACGACGCGCGCGAGAGTATTCCCATGTCCACCCTGTTGGTGACCGCGTGGTTAAAACTTCACGCGAGAGAGCGGTTGCGTCGCCGGTCTGGCCCGCGCCGCGGGGCCGCCGGAACACTCTGTAGAGACCGTAGCGCGAGACCCTTGTATCCGGACTGCCAACCGCGGACCGATGACAGGCCAGACGGTTCTGATTCCGGGCGGGCGCGAGGTCCGCGGGACCCTCGACGGGCGGGGCGGCGACGCCGTCGTCGTCCTCCTCCCGCCGCACCCACAGCACGGCGGGACGCGAAGCGACAGGCGACTCAGGGGCGTGAGCGACGCCGTCGGCGAGGCGGGCATCGACGCCCTCCGGGTGGACTACGGCGCGTGGGACCGGGGCCGCGGCGAAGTGACCGACGCCACGAACGCCGTCGCCTGGGCCGCGGAGCGATACGACAGGGTCGGCCTGTTCGGGTACAGTTTCGGGAGCGCCGTCGCCCTGTCGGCCGCCGCGAACGACGCGAGCGGCCCGGGTCACCTGTCGGCCGTGAGCGCCCTGGCGCCGCCGGCCAGACTGACCGACCACCTCGACGCCGTGGCCGCCCTCGACGCCGTGGCCGCCCTCGACGCCGTCGCCGTCCCGATGCAGGTACTGTACGGCGAGCGAGACGACCTGGTGGACTGGGGCCCGGTCGTCGAACGCGCCCGCGAACTGGGCCACGAGGTGGTCGCGTGCAGCGCCGACCACCACTTCGTCGGACAGCACGAGAAAGTGGGGTCGGCCGTGCGGGAGTTCTTCGCCGGGAACGCGTGACCGTCACGTCGGTCGAATGCTGTGCGCGCCGTCAGTCGCTCTCCTCGACGTGTGCCGCGTCCGTCCCGTAGTCCGGATGTGCGCGGAGGAATCCGAAGACGCTGCCGGCGCTCCAGGCCGCGGGTTCGCACGCGTCCGGGTGGATGAGGTACCCGTTGCTCACGTCTGCGTCGCGCAGGCCCGTGAACAGTTCGGGGAAGCCGAGACGGTCCGGTATCGACCGGTGACGGGAGTCCTCCAGTACCCGGAGTCCGCGTTCCGCGACCGTCGCCGCGGCGTCGTCGAATCCGCGCCGGGCGAATCCCATCGCCGCGATGCTGTTGTCGTGGGGCCAGACGCTGCCGCGGTGGTACGAGAGCGGGTCGAACGCCGCGTGGGAGGCCGAGAACGTGCGGAGTCCGCTCTCGGTGAGCATGTCCGGGCGAGTGAGGCGGTCGACGGCCGACGCGACGTGCTCGGGGTTTCCGAGTCCCCCCCAGATGGCGTGCGCCTGGTTCGACGCCACGCTCGGGATGACGCCGTCGTCGTCGATACCGAGCGCGTAGCACCCCTCGGATGGCAGCCAGAACGCGTCGTCGAACGCGTCGAACAGCGTGTCGGCGCGCGCCCGACAGGTTTCGGCGAGCTGGTCGTCGCCGGCACGCCGCGCGAGCGGAGCGAACGCGGTCAGCGCCCGGTAGACGTACCCCTGCACTTCCGGGAGCACGACCGGCCCGGACGGGGGCGTCCCATCCGGAGACGAGAGCGCCTCCGAACTGTCCTTCCAGCCCAGGTGGGTCAGCCCGTACTCGTGGTCGTGCGGTTCGTACGAGAGGAATCCGCGCCGGTCGACGTTCGACAGGACCCACTCGACCGCCGCGACCGCCGCGTCGTACAACTGAGACGACAGAAGTTCGTTGTCGACCCGCTCGACGGTGTCGGCGTAGAGCGCGACGAACAGCGGCGTCGCGTCGATACTCCCGTAGTACGGCTGGCGGATGGACACGCCGGTGCTCACCAGGTCCCCAGTCCGGTGCTCGTGGAGGATTCGTCCGGGTTCTTCGAGCGTCGCCCGGCTCGTGCGAGTGCCCTGCTCCGACGCCAGATACCGGAGGGTGCGCACCGCGACTGCGGGGTCGTGTTCGAGAAGCTGGTACGCGACGACGAGCGAATCGCGGCCGAACGGTGCGACGAATCGGGGGGCGCCGGCGGCGGGCACGCCCACGGGGAGCGCGAGCGCGTCGAGCGTCTCCCGTGCGGCGTCGGCGAGCGGCTCGAACCGTTCGGCGACGGGCGACAGGTCGAGTCGTTCGACTTCGTCGCCCGCGCCCGGTCCGGTAATCGTCAGTTCGAAGTCGGCCCGCTCGGCGGGGGCAATCGTTCGGCTCCACTCGATGGTGCCGGACGGAACTCGCGGTTCGGTCCCGGCGAGCGTCGAGCCGGCGGTGCCGCCGGCCGACTCGACGGACACCGTCGAGGCGGTTCCGTCGGCGAGCGTCGCCGTGAACTGGAGGCCCTGGTCCGTCGTCTCCAGTGCGACCGACCGTTCCGGCGACTCACGCGGGTCGAAGAACGATTCGACCTCGAACGCGTGGGCGAAATCCGGCGTCACCGTCGTGGTGAGGTCGGCTGGCCGGGGTTCGTTCGTGTTGTTCGTCAGCGAGAGCGAGAGCGTCACCCTGCCGGGTCGGACCCGGAACCGTCGTCGCAGCGTCCAGGCCCGGACGCTCCCCCTCGCTGGGCCCTCGGCGGTGCTCGCGAGCACCGTCGTGACGGTGTCGCCGTCCGTCCGCCGACCGAGGAGTTCCCAGTCCGGTGCGGTCGACCCGGATTCGACCACGGTGGAGACGGCGTCGAGGTACCGGTGGTCGTTCGCGTACACGCCACAGTGGTCGTCGGTCGCCGAGACCGACCCGTGAGAATCGACGACCACCTGGGTCCCGCCCGCGAGCGCGAGCGTCAGGTTCGAGGGGAGCATCAGACGCTATCCCTCTCTTCGTCGGAGAGAATCTCCTCGAGACGAATCCGCTGGGCCTCGAAGTCCTCGACGACGGCGCCCCACTCGCACGTCTCGATGTATCCCACCTGTTCCAGGTCGTCGAGAACGTCGTAGATGCGGGTTCCCGGAATGTCGGCCCCCCTCGCGATGTCGGTCGCGGCCCTGCTGCCGAGTTCCAGGAGCGTCACGTACGCGTCGACCCGATACTTCGTGAGTGCCGCCTCTGTTCGGCGCGGGTGGGCAACTCATCTCTGGAAAGGTCAATCTTTCCGATGGTACAGTTCTCTGTTTCGAACATTTATAGCAACCGAGAATATACCTCGAATCGCAATAAACGTATTTCAATTAGAACGAGAGAAATATAAAAAGAATGTAAATCGACAGACATAGTCAGAATTTACAACCGAAACAGCGGAGTAGTTTCGGTCCCCGTTCGCTTCTCGAGCCCTCTGACCCGTACAATACCGACGTCTATCGCAGAACGTGAACAGTGCCATGATTCTTTTATAATTACGAACCGCTCCTCTACCGACATTTTCGGTTAATGGAGTATTGAAATTTTTTTGTGGTGAAGAATACGTCCATTCGACAGGCGTTGTGGACCCGATTCGAAGGGCGGCACCGTTTCCTGGGTCGTTTTAGTTGTACTCGCGCCAGCGGTAGCCACACTCCTGGCACTTGAAGAACCGCGTCGGCGGTTCGTCGGCAGAGGCAGTCTGTTTGATGGTGTACCAGGCCTTCCCGTGCCCGCACTTCTCGCAGGTCACGTCCGTCGCGGTCGGTTTGCCCTCGAAACTCGCCCCCTCCTCCGTCTCGATGACGTCGTCGTCGGACTGCTCCTCGGTGGAGACGAACTCGGCGGCGAGCGATTCGTCTCGTTCGGTCGTCGCCCCGCAGTCGTCGTCGGTACACACCATCTCGCCGTCCCGTGAGACCATCATAGACCCGCACTCGTCACAGAACTGCATGCACGACCGTTCGGTCTCGCGGCACAAATGTCACTCGGACCGCCCGTGGGCCTCACAGAGCGCCAAGAGCCCCTGACCGCCCCCCGCCGGTCTTCGTGACCGCCGTCGGCGGGAGCGAATTACGGACGTCGCCGACGATTCGGAGGGGCACCGCCAGCGATTCCGAGACGTCACCGCCGGCGATTCCCCGTCGTCACCGCCGGCGATTCCCCGTCGTCACCGCCGGCGAGTCGGTATCGCCGTCATCCGCGGCCGGGGAGCCCCTCGTCCATCCCCGGTCCGGCGTCGTCCGTCTCCACGAACGGACAGCCCCTGACCTCGAAGTTGTCGGGGTCGACGACGGCGACGATGTCGGTTCCCTCGTGCCTACACGCGAGGAGGGGCGGGTCGGCGAGGTACTCACACCGCCCGCAGTACTTGCCACGCGGGACGACCGCCCCGTCCCCCTCGTCGCCGCCGGCTACCTGTTTCGACACGTCTGGGAGGTCCTCGCGGTCGGCGTCCGAAATCCCCGACCAGACCGCCTCGCTGTCGACTTCCTCGACGTCCACCGTCTCGAACAGCGCGGCGGCCTCCGACTCCCGGTCGGCCCGACCGCGGACCTCCCGCGCGAGGTCGGCCAGGGGTTCGGCGGCGCCCTCGCCGTCGCCGTCGCGAGTCACCTCGTGGCGATGCGCCTCGGCATCGTCTTCGGCCCGACGGTTCGCGTCGGTCCCTTCGGTCCGGTGTTTGCCGTCGGTCCCCCCGGACCGGTGTTTCGCGTCGGCATCCCCGGACCGGTGGTTCTCACCGGCAGACGCCTCTGAGCCGTCGGTCGGCGCCGTCCCGCCGGCGTCCCACTCCCACTGCGCGGCGTCCGCTGCGTCGCCCGACTCCCCGCCCGACTTGTCACTGCCGTCACTCACCGGCGGACTCCTCGAACAGGTCGGTCGGCGTCTCGACCGTGTCGGCCTCGCCTTCGAGGGCCGGGTGGTCCCCCCGCGCGAGCGTCGCCGACCCGAAGAAGTGCCTGGCGGGTTCCACGTCCTCGAACGTCGTCTCGCAGTGGGGGCAGGTCGGCGACCCGAGCAACCCGAGGTGGACCGTGTCCCCGCAGGCCTCGCACGTCGCCTTCGTCACGCCGAGTCGGTTCGCCCGTCGCTGGAGGTCCGCCGCCGCGTCGCGCCTCGACGCCGCCGCTTCGAGGTCTGCGACCCGGGAGCGGAGCGACAGGACGACCCTGGCCAGCGTCTCCACCCGGTCGTCGAGTTCGTCCGTGGTGTCCCGCAGGTACGTCAGCACCTCCTCGAAGTTGTCGAACCCCGACTCGACCGTGCGCGACACCCGCTGGACGTCCGCCTCCACGTCGTCGAGCGCTTCGAGGCGACTCGCGACTGCGCCGAGTTCCGGGTGGTCGTGGTCGGCGGGCGCTTTCGCGTCCGCCTCCCGCTTTACCTGCACGACTCGCTCGCGGACGTCGTCGACGCGCGAATCCAGTTTCGATTCGAGCGCCGCTATCCTGTCGAGTAGTTCTGTTAGCTGTTCGCCCGTCGTTTCCCCGCCCCCGTCGTCGAGTGTCCCCCCGTCGATGGCGTCACCCTGCCGTTCGAGGACGCGGTAGGCGGCCACTGCGTGAGAGAGGACGTCCCCCCGGTCGGTCCCCGTCTCGGCCGCCCGCTCGTCGAGCCACTCGCCAAGTTCCTCGGGAAGTGACTCTCTCGTCTCCCCCGACATCCTATATGAGATAGATTATCGTACGTGCATAAGTATTGTCGCAAAAATATACCAGTTGAGTAACAGAGCGGGCGGCGCGCGACCGTCGACGGGGTCCCGCGCGCCTCTCAGAAGACGTCGACGGTCGACGCGTGGGGAGTCCTGCTCGTGCACGGGCACTGCCGGAACGCAGCCGGCCTGCTCCGGCGTCTGTTCACCGAATCTTCCGGACGTCGCTCACGTCGAACCCGCCGTCGTGAATCTCCGTCTCGAAGCGGACGATGTTCTCCGACTCGAGCCGGGAGAGCACTCCCCGGAACTCCTGGACGACCAGCGTCCGCGACCGGCGCGACCCGCCGGACTCCCACTCGAACACCAGCGTCCCGTGGGCCGCGTCTATCAGGTGGCCGAGTTGTCGCTCGCCGAGCGTCTCCCTGCTGACGAGCAACAGGATGAGCCCGCCCCAGCGGTTCGCCGCCTTGGTGAGCCCCTTCATCACCATCGCCAGGTCGGTCCAGCCCATGTCGTCCGATATCGCGCCGACGAGGTCGGTCAGTGAGTCGATGATGACCAGGTTGTTCGGGGCGTGCTCGGTCAGGTACGTCCCCAGCGCACTCAGCAGGTCCGTCCGGTCGTGTCGCTGGCCGAGTTGCGAGAGGTCGGTCACGGTCCCGAGATACCACTCGCGTGGGACGGGCGTCGGCTGGAAGAACTCCGGCGAGAAGTCGCGGAACGTGATGTCGTCGACGGCGGCGTCGACGAGTTCCCGGTCCATGGTGAACCCCATCTCTCGGCCAAGCGACGCCTCCCCGGCGGTGAACGAGACGTAGTGGACCGCCTCGGGGAGCGACGCGTCCTCGTGCAGGTCCCCGTAGTGCAACTGGAACAGGTCCGGGTTTCCCCGGGCGAGCGCGTTCATCGTCGCGCTCGTGAAGACGAACTCCCTGGCCCCCGCCCCGGACTCCCCCGAGAGCAGGACGACGGATCCCGCCGGCGCGCCGCCGCCGACGATGTCGTCCAGTCTCGACACCCCGAAGGGGATACTCTCCATGCGTTGGACCTCGCCTGCGCGTAGCTTAGTCGTTGTGGGTGTCCCGGTTCCGTCGGGCGACTGCGGGGTCCCCGTCGGCGGATGGAGGAGGTCCACCGACGACTCGGCCGCTGTTTCGACCGGCCACGACGGCGACGGTCCCGTCGAGGCTCGTCGCCTCCAGAGCGCTCCGACCGGCGTCGGCCGCCGCCTCGGCGTGGTCGGCGTCGGTCACCCCGTAGACGGTGGGGCCCCACGACGACTGGCCGGCCCCGTAGACGGCCGGTGAGTCGTCGAGTCGCGCGACGATGTCGCCGACGGGCGGTCGGTAGACTCCGCCCTGCTCGTCCGCGTACCACGCGCCGTTCAGTCGACCGACCTCTGCGACGGCGCCGCCGAACCGCCTGACCGACCCGTCGGCGACGGCCGGGAGAACCCGCCGGGTGACGACGCCCGCGATGCGGTCGCTCAGGTCGGGGTCCGCTCGTTCGACCGCGTTACGCATGCTGCGGTCCTCCTCCGACCCACTGCGGCCCGGGTCCACGTCGGGGACGACGACCAGAAACCGCCAGTCGTCCGGAACCCTGTGGCGGACCGACACGGCCGGGACCGTCCACTCCCCGTCGGCGGGGCGGTCCGTCGTGAACCGGGCAGTGGGGTGGCCCGCGTCCATCACGAACCCGCCGTCCTCGAACGTGGCGACGCCGACGCCGGAGCGACCGCCGCGGCCCAGAATCGGCGCTCGCTGCCGCGGACGGGCCTCGCGGTCGTACGCGCGAGCGACCGCCGTCAGCGTCGCCAGGGCGAGTTGCGTTCCGCTCCCCAGACCGGCGTGCCTCGGGAGCGACCGCTCGACGCTGACCGACGCTCCGGGCGCGTCGAGGAGGTCGACCGCCCGGGACGCGTACTCGCGGGCGTCGGGGTGCGAGCACGTCACCTGGTCGTCCGGCGTCGCGACGACGGAGACCGTCGGGGCGTCCAGGCCCACGCCGAACCCGCCGTACAGGCGTTCGTGAGAGAGGCTCAGGTTACAGAACCCGAAGTGGAGACGAGCGCCGGCGGTGACTCGAACCATCTGCGCGTTCGTTGACGGGGGGCGAGTAAGCCGGTTTCGGCGCTGGCAAGCGATACCCCGGGCAACGGCGCCCGACGGTCACCCCGGGAAGGGACAGAGCGTGGCCGTGAACGCGACGACCTCGTCGGTGTCGTTTCGAGCCCCGTGGGTGACGCCCCGATCGTGGAGTACGACGCCCGGAGCCGACACCGCCTCCTCGTCGTCGCCCTGCAGGACGGTGACCGTCCCCCTGAGGACGTGGAACACGTTCGTGCTCGTGTCGTGCTCGTGGGGGTCGAGTTCGGCCCCCGGACCGAGCGCGAACACCTTGACGAGTACGTCGTCTGTCACGGCCAGTTCCGCCGTCTCCACCGTTCCGGGGTCGGGTTGCAAATCGGCGAGTCTGTCCAGCGTCATGGAGTGAGCCTGGCGCGCCCCGCGGTTAAGCGTGGCGTCGATGCGTCGGCGAAAAGTGCGTCGGGGGCGTTTCGGCAGCGCGGGAGGGCTGCGAGGGCGATTCGTCAGCGGGAACCGGACGGTGCGGAGCGCACCGATTCGTCAGCGGGTCGGCGGCCGACCGATTCGTCAGCGGAGACCGAGGGCCGACCGTCGCAGCAGGGAACCGTCAGCCTCAGGCGGCCTGCCCCGGGGAGTCGGGAGACCCCTGACCTGCGTCGGGCCCGGCGTGCGAGGGCTGACCGGATTCGGCTCCGGCCTGGTCCGGCTGACCGGCGTCGCTGCCGGTCTCGGACGCGTCACCGCCCGCGATTCCCGAGAGCGTCTCGCCGAGGGGTCCCTCGAGGGTCCCGTCGATGAACGACTGGATAGTGCGGTGGATTTCGCTCACCCGGTCGGGCACCTGCTCGGGCATCTCCGTGGGCGGCCCCTGGCTGGCGGCCTCGCCGTCGGAACGGTCGCCTCGCTCGTCGGCGCCGGCGCGGCGCTGGTTCTCGTGGGGTCGCGCGTCAGACTGGGTTCCGGCGTCGGCGTCCGCGTCGTTCGTCGCCGGGTTCCCGGTGGTCTTCGAGACGGCGTCTGCGGCCTCCGCGCCCATCGCCTCGGCGGCGCGGGGGACGTCCCGGTTCACGACGCGGACCGAGTCACCGTCGACGTCGAGGACGACGTTGCCCTCGAGGCTCCCCTGGAACGACAGGGAGAGTCGCCCGTCGACGTCCGACGGAAGCGCGACGGACCCGTTCGCGTCGGTCGTTCCGAGTTCCTCGCCGTCGGCCGAGACGGTCACGCCCTGGAGCGGTTCGCCGTGGTGCCGGAGGGTCAGCACCACGGACTCGTTCGTTCGGGTCACGTCCACGGACACGCCGGAACCGCCGGCGTGCGGTTCGTCACCGTGACCGTTCCCCTGACCGTTCGTCGAACCCGCGCCCGCGGCGGCGGCGACGCCGGTCGTGGCGACGGCCACCGCGAGTGCGATTGCCAGTAGTCGAGTCGATTTCATCGCAGTCACCCCTTGCCGAGAGTAGTACTTCAACCGGGGAGACGGAGAACGCCTATTTTCGAGGTTTGAGCCGATTTGAAGCCGATTGTATCCGAATTACGGTCCATTCTTCGAACCGATAACGACCGATTATACACAGTTTGCGAGGGACTAAACACCGGTCGTCGCGGCGGGACTGCTAGCCGAAACCCGGGAGAACTGGACTGTTCCAGACCGCGTTACGGGTTGGGAGTGCGATACGAAGTCGAAGTGCGAGAGAGCCGGACGCGACGAGTCGAGAGACGAGTGAACAGGACCGTCCCAGTCTGGCCGTCGGGCGACGAAGACGACGTCGCCTCCGAGGGGGACGAGAGGGGTATCGGGCCGGCAGTCGGTGGGGAGAACTCGACGGAGGCAGCCTCAGTCGTCGGGGTGGCGGACGATGTGCACGTCGTAGCGGGGGTCCTCCGACAGGGGGTTGCCGACGCTGGAGAGCGGCGAGGAGACCCGTCCGGCGTTCTCGCTCCCGACGAAGAGGATGCGGGCGTCGACTTCGGCCGCGACCTCCCGTATCTTCCGGATGACGTCCGTCGTCGTCGTGGCCAGCGGTTCCGCGTCGGCGTCGTCCAGTCGCTCACAGCGGAACGTCGCCCTCGGCGCGGTTTCGGCCACCGCGGAACTCAGGCGCGACTCGACGAGGTCGAGGTTGAACGGGTCGCCCTGCTGGAGCCACCCGCGTTCGCGAGCGTACTCCGGGTCGTGGGGGATGACCGCCAGCGCGAGGACCTCCTCGTCCATGAAATCGGCGAACTCGGCGGCGCGAGACAGTGCCGCCGTCGAGAGTTCGGACCCGTCGAAGGGTACGAGCAACGTCATGGATGTCCGATTGCCCTCCCGCTACCTGTAACTTGCCCCGCCCGCGGACTGAAACGGCTGCGGCTGAACATCCAGCCCGGTGCAGCCTCAGGCCTGGAACAGGTCCGTCGAGAGGTAGCGCTCGCCCGTGTCCGGCAGGAGGACGGCAACCAGGTCGTCTCCGTGTTCGGGTCGGGTCGCCACTTCGGCGGCGGCGTGGAGCGCCGCCCCCGAGGAGATGCCGACCAGCAACCCTTCGGCGGCGGCGAGGGTCCGGGCCGCGGTCCGCGCGTCGTCCTCCTCGACTGTCACCACCTCGTCGAGCAGTTCCGTCCGGAGGACGTCGGGGACGAACCCCGCCCCGATGCCCTGGATGTCGTGGCCCCCGGCGTCGCCCCCGGAGAGCACCGGCGAGTCGGCGGGTTCGACCGCGACCGCCCGGAAGTCGGTCCGCCCCTTCTCCTCTTTGACGTACTCCGCGACGCCGGTGATGGTCCCGCCGGTGCCCACGCCCGCGACGAACACGTCCACCTCGCCGTCGGTGTCAGCCCACAGTTCCGGTCCGGTCGTGCGCCGGTGGATACCCGGATTCGCCAGGTTCTGGAACTGCTGGGGGACGAACGCGTCGTCGGCCTCCGCGGCCAGTTCGTCGGCTCTGTCGATTGCACCGCCCATCCCCTCGTCGGCGGGCGTGAGAACGAGTTCGGCGCCGAGCGCCGAGAGCATCGACCGGCGCTCCTCGCTCATCGACTCTGGCATCGTCAACACGAGGTCGTACCCTCTCGCGGCGCAGGTAAAGGCCAGCCCGATACCGGTGTTCCCGCTCGTGGGTTCGATGACCGTGGTTCCCTCATCGATCAGTCCCTCCGCCTCGGCCCGTTCGACCATCGCCACGCCGATGCGGTCTTTCACCGACCCGAGGGGGTTGAACGACTCGACCTTCGCAACGAGGTTGTCGGCGAACGAGTCCAGTCGTACCAGCGGCGTCTCTCCGACGAGTTCCGTCGCGTCGTCAGCCACGTTCATTTTAGGGCGACCTAATCGTCCGAGGGCAAAAGACCCCCGGACGCGATGTCGGGGGATTTTAAGTGGAAACTGCTGGATACGTGAGGAGTTTATGTTCGCCGGTCAGACCAGTTCGTCGGCGAAGACCTCCGGCGGGAGCAGCGCCGGGTCGACCGCGAGGTCGGTCTGGCCGCGGGCGAACTCGGGGAGCGAGTCGGGAGCGTACGTGACGACCCGGACGTCCGGGTTCTCGTCTTTCGCCACCGGGATGGCCGAGGCGTCGTCCATGTCGGTCAACACGAGGACGTCCGCGTCCTCGATTCCCGCCTCGAGGAGCGAGTTGCGGGTGACCGGGCCGGAGATTCGGTGCGTTTCGGTGCCGAGAGCCGCGAACGCCTCGGCGAGACCGTTGTCGTCTGGACCTGCGAGTATCACCGTCGTTCCCTCCATCACTCGTACTCGATTGTCGCCGGCGGTTTGTGTGTGACGTCGTAGACGACGCGGGCGACCTCCGGATTCTCGCCCGTGATTCGACTCTGGATGCGCTGGAGCGTCTCCCACGGGAGGTTCTGTGCCCTCGCGGTCATCCCGTCGCGGCTCTCGACGGACCTGACTGACACGATCCAGCCGTGGACGCGGTTGTCGCCCTTGACGCCGGTGGCTTTCCCGACGACGGCGGCGAACGCCTGCCAGGGGTCGTGGTCGGCCACTTCCTCTTCGACGACGTGGGTGGCCTCGCGCGCGGCGCGGAGTTTCCCCTCGGTCACCTCGCCGACGACGCGCACGGCCAGTCCCGGCCCCGGGAACGGCATGCGTTCGCTGACGACCTCCTCCAGGTCAAGCGCCCGGGCGACCTCGCGGACCTCGTCCTTGTAGAGCTCCCGCACCGGTTCGACGATGCCCTCGAAGTCGACGACGTCGGGGAGGCCGCCGACGTTGTGGTGGGACTTGATGTTCCCCTCGCTCTCGATGCGGTCGGGGTAGATAGTGCCCTGGACGAGGTACGCGGCGTCCGAGTCGCGGGCCTCACGCTCGAACTCGCGGATGAACTGCTCGCCGATGACGTGGCGCTTCTCCTCGGGGTCCGTGACCCCCGCGAGCGCGTCGAGGAACCTGTCCTGGGCCTCCACGATTCGGAGGCTGTCCATGAACGCGAAGGTCTCTCGAATCTGCTCGGTCTCGCCTTTCCGCATCAGGCCCGTGTCCACGTACACCGGCGTCAACTGGTCGCCGATGGCGCGGTACGCGAGGGCCGCGGCGACAGACGAGTCTACGCCGCCCGAGAGGGCGATTACCGCGTGGGCGTCGCCGACCGCCTCGCGAATCTCGGCCGTCGCCTCGTCGATGAACGACTCGGGGTCGACCATCAGGCCTCCACCCCCTCGTCGGCGAGCGTCCTGGCGTCGAGGTCACCGAGGACGGCGTCGAGCAGTCCGACGAACGGCGGACTGGCGCGGTCAGGACGCGAGCGGAACTCGGGGTGGAACTGCGTTCCCAGGAAGTACGGGTGGTCGGTGAGTTCGAGAATCTCCATCCGGTTGCCCGCCTCCCCGGAGAACCGGAGGCTTCCGGCCTCCAGCTGGTCGATGTACTCGGGGTTGACCTCGTACCGGTGGCGGTGGCGCTCGGTGCAGTAGGTGTCGTCGTAGACGTGCGCGGCCAGCGACCCGGGTTCGATGCTGGTCTCGTGTGCGCCCAGGCGCATCGTGCCGCCCAGGTCCTCCAGGTCGTACTGCTCGGGGAGCAGGTCGATGACCGGGTGGGGCGTCTCGGGGTCCAGTTCCGCGGAGTGAGCGTCCTCCAGCCCGAGAACGTGTCGCGCGCGTTCGACGACGGCCAGCTGGAAGCCGAGACAGAGACCCAGGAACGGGACGTCGTTCTCGCGGGCGTAGCGAATCGCCTGAATCTTCCCGACGGTGCCGCGGGACCCGAACCCGCCGGGGACGACCACGGCGTCGGCGTTGAGCAGGCGACCCCGGTGTTTGTCCTCCATTTCGTCGGCGTCGACCCAGAGTACGTCGACGTCGACGCCGCGTTCGATGCCGGCGTGCTTGAGCGACTCGTGGATGGACATGTACGCGTCTTCGAGCGCGTACTTGCCCACCAGCGCCACGTCGACCGACCCCTCGCGCTCGCGGGTCACCAGGTTCCGCCAGCGGTTGTCCCGTCGACTCCGGGGGAGCGCCTCGTCGGCGATGCCGAGTCGCTCCATGACGTACTGGTCGAGGCCCTCCTCCTCGACGACCAGCGGAACGTGGTAGATGTCCTCCACGTCGGGGTTCGAGAACACCGCCTCGGTGGGGACGTCGCAGAACAGCGCGATTTTCTCCCGCGTCTCGGGTTCGAGCGCGTTCTCGGAGCGCCCGACCAGGATGTCGGGCTGGAGGCCGATGCTCCGGAGTTCCTTGACGCTGTGCTGGGTCGGCTTGGTCTTCTGCTCGCCGTTCTTCGAGTAGGGAACCAGCGTGACGTGCGTGAACAGGATGTCCTCGTCGTCCTCCTCGTGGGAGAACTGCCGGAGCGCTTCGAGGTACGGCATCCCCTCGATGTCGCCGACGGTCCCCCCGACCTCGACGATGCAGACGTCGGTTCCCGCCGCGGCCTCGCGGATGCGCCGCTTGATGTCGTCGGTGACGTGGGGGATAATCTGGACCGTCTTCCCCAGGTAGTCCCCCGCGCGCTCCTTCTCGATGACCTGCTTGTACACCTTGCCCGTCGTGACGTTGTGGTCGGAGGTCATGTCGACCCCGAGGAACCGCTCGTAGTTCCCCAGGTCCAGGTCCACCTCGCCCCCGTCTTTCAGGACGTACACCTCGCCGTGCTGGTACGGGTTCATCGTTCCGGCGTCGACGTTCAGGTACGGGTCGATCTTGACCGCCGTCACGTCGAATCCGGCGTTGGCGAGCAACCGCCCCGTGCTCGCGGCCGTGATACCCTTGCCGAGCCCGGACATCACACCCCCGGTTACGAAAATGAACTTCCTCCCCAGCGACGGGTCGTACCCCGTGTCGGGTTCTGTCGGCATACCGAGTGTGTGCAATCACCCTTCAAAACCATTTCGGAGCGGGTGTCGCCTGCGAGAGAGACACACGAGTGGCACCGTCGAACGACGCCGAGACCCGACGGCAACCGTTCGCGCCCGACGGCGGAGCCGACAACCCAGTCCCGTCGGGCAACCGACGCCGGTGCGGGCCGCCGACGGAGAGCGGTAGATTCTACCGCCGGGACGGCCTACCGCCGCACGTGTCCGTCAGCTACGACTACCACATCCACTCCAGTTACTCGGACGGGAGTTTCCTGTACCGGATGGTCGAAGCGGCCCGGGACGCGGGACTCGACGGGGTCGGGTTCGCCGACCACTGCAACGTCTCCACGCGCGAGGAGATGCGTCGCCAGAAGTACGCCCTCGGATTCAACCTGGACCAGACCTACGAGCGTCGCCGCGAGGCCATCGATTCGCTGCGCGACCAGTTCGACGTTCGCATCTTCGACGCCGCCGAGATGGACTACCACCCGCGAGACGAGGACGAGATTCGGGAGTTTCTCGCCGGGGCAGGGTTCGACTACGTCATCGGCAGCGTCCACCACCTCGAAGGCGAGAACATCCACTTCGAGGAGTACTTCCGCGGGCGGTCGGACGACGACTACCGGCAGCTCGTCGACGACTACTTCGATCAGCTGGTTTCGCTCGTGGAGTCGGAGCTGTTCGACGTCGCCGCCCACCTGGACCTGATAGAGCGGAACTCGCTGTTCCGGGGTCGAGCGACCCGGGAGCACTACGACCGCGTGGCGAGGGCGCTCGCCGACTCGCGGACGGTCCCCGAAATCAACGCCGGGCGGGTCCTCGACGACTACGGCGGATTTCACCCCACGCCGTCGTTCTTCGACGCCCTCTGCGAGCACGACGTGTCGGTGACCGTCGGGACCGACTCCCACCAGCCGGGGGCCATCGAACCGCGAATCGAGGCCATCGAATCCTGCCTCTCGGACCGCGGACTCGACCCGGTCAGAATCGTCGAGTGACTGTCGGCCGTCGTTCGACCGGTCTCGACCGGTCGGACCGTGCGTCGGCGACGCACCCGCATCATGCCGAAACCACAGCGGTTGAAAGCCTGGCCGCCCTGACTACGGGCATGGAGTCGTTTCGACTCGGGTTCGGCACGTATCGGATGACCGACCACGACGAGTGCGTATCGGCCGTCACGACGGCCCTGGAGACGGGTTACCGGCACGTCGACACGGCTCAGATGTACGACAACGAGACGTTCGTCGGCGAGGCCATCGCCGCGTCGGACGTGCCCCGGGAGGACCTGTTCGTCGCGACGAAGCTGGACACCGACAACACGGGCTACGACGACGTGCTCTCGACCACCAGGGAGAGCCTGGACCGCCTCGGCCTCGACGCCGTCGACCTCCTGTACGTCCACTGGCCGACCGATGCGTACGACCCGGCGGAGACGCTGCCGGCGCTGGACGAACTGTACGACGAGGGACTCATCGACCACGTCGGCCTGAGTAACTTCACACCGCCGCAGCTCCGTGAGGCTATCGACCACCTGGACGCGCCGCTGTTCGCCCACCAGGTCGAGATGCACCCCCTCCTCCAGCAGGCGGAGCTACACCGGATAGCCGTCGAGGAGGACCACTGGCTGGTCGCCTACTCGCCCATCGCCCGCGGAAACGTGTCCGACGTGCCCGAGATACGGACCGTCGCCGAGAAGCACGACGCGACCCCCGCGCAGGTGTCGCTGGCGTGGCTGCTCGCCAAGGAGAACGTCGTCGCCATTCCCAAGGCGGCGAACCCGGACCACATCCGCGAGAACTACGGTGCGCTCGACGTGACCCTGGACGAGGAGGACGTCTCGCGCATCGACGGCGTCACGGAGACGCACCGAATCGTGGACTTCCCCTCGGCGCCCTGGAACCAGTAGCGTCCCGTCCCGGGAGCCGAAACTGTCCGGTCCGGCGGGGATGGCGCTTTTCACGCACCCGTGCGAGTGTATCGCATGGCCGGACCCGGCGTCTCCGACGAGTATCGGCGGAAGGGCATCCAGACGCTGTTCCTCGAGAGCGACCACCTCCGGGTGGAGATACTGGCCGGGAAGGGCGGCGACGTCACCGAAATTCGGGACAAGCGAACCGACGTCGACGTGCTGTTCGAGGCCCCCACGAGTGGCGGCCGCCGGACCAGGGGCCGGTGGGCCGGCCAGACGCCGAGTTCGCGTTCCTGGACCACTACCCGGGCGGGTGGCAGGACGTCCTGCCCGCGGCCGGCGGACCGACCACGGGG
>JBEPXT010000032.1:0-29877 GCA_041641795.1 Salinigranum sp. | reverse complement strand
AGCGGTCGGAGCACCTCGGGCAGGTACCCCTGCTCGTCGCAGACGGCGTAGCCCAGTCCGGGCACGTCCTCGCGGTCCGCGTGGCAGTCACACCGCACCGTCTCGGGGCTCACGTTCCGCGTGACGATGACGTTCGGGTACAGCGACGAGAAGTCCAGTTCGTGGACGGTCTCGTGGAGGCCGACCGCCGGCGCGAAGGTGAACCCGCCCCGGTCGGCCTCGTGGAGCTGGCGCATCGTCTTGAACCGCTCGTGGCGCCAGGAGTTCCACGGCACCAGCACGCCCCGCGACCGGGCCGCGCGTATCTGGATGGCCGTCAGCACGTTGCCGATGGACGCCCACGACAGCTCCTGGAGCGGTTTGTGGCTGCGCTCGACCAGGTCGAGACAGCCCTCGAGGTTCGCCTGACGCCAGAAGAACGTGTTCGACCGGTCCACGACGACGCGCCCGGGGACGTTGTACCGCGCCGGCGAGTGGCCCACCCGGCCGTAGCTCTCGTAGGTCGACTCGCCGGCCAGCCGGTCCCACCCCGGGAGCCGACCCAGGTCGAGGTCCTGGTCGTGGGCGCGCGCCGTCTCGTAGAACGCGGGGACGACGTCGCCCGACGAGACCACCAGCACGTCCGGGTTCGCCTCGGCGACCCGGGCCGCGACCGTTTCGACGACGTCCGCCGGGTCGCCCGCAATCGTCTCGTCCCCGACGGTCACTTCGGAGAGGCGGTCAGCGGCCAGTTCGCGCGCGCTCGCGTCGACCGACAGCGTCGTCAGGTCGCCCCCGGGGACGGGGTCGGCGCCCGTCTCCAGGCAGTAGCGGAACTCGGGCGAGACGTCGACGTCGAAACACCGCACCGTTCCGGGGTCGCCGTAGTCGCGGAGCGTCCGGGCGACGGGCGTGACGGCGTCCACGTCGCGGACGTCTATCGCGAGGACCGGTCCCGGGTCGCGCCTGAACCCGGTGCGCCACGTCTCGGTCGCGACCCGCTCGACGGCGGGGTGGCCCGCCAGCGCCTCGCGGAGCGTCTCGCGGTCTGACGCCGGGGCCGCCGCGTACAGCGTCGGCGCGTACCCGGTATCGCGCTCGACCGTCGCGCCGTCGTCCGCGACCGACCACGCGAGCACGTCGCCGTCGCGGAAGTCGAAGCAGAACGGCACGGCGAGTCACCCGTCCGTCGGGTCGGCCGCGCCCTGCACGTCGGCGTCGGCGAGGCGCGCTTCGAGGTCCGCGAGGCGCGTCTCCAGGTCCGCGAGGCGCTTCTCCTGTTCGAGCAGCACCGAGACGAGTATCGGAATCTCCGGCGTGGCGTGGTTGAGGTACCCCGCCGCGTCGGCGTGCGCCCTGGCGTGCTCGAACAGGCGGTCGAAGTGCGGCTTGTCGGCGCGGCGGAGCGCCCGCCGGTAGTCGCCCCAGCGGTTCTCGATGCCCCGCACCTGGTCGCGGAACGTCGGGTTAGTGCGCCCCAACGGGACTCACCCCCCGCGTGACCGCCGCGCGCCGGGCGAGCACGCGAACCCAGTACGAGAGCGTCGTCTGCATCCCGTCGCCGTCGGGGTAGACCAGCGTCTCGAACGCGTCGCCGACGAACCGGGGGCCGAACGCGGTCTGTTCACACCGGACGATTTCGTCCGCGAGGTCGCCCAGCGGAGCCGTCAGGGCGTCGGCGTCGGTTCGCGTGACCACGACGGGCGTCTCGGTCTGCTCGTGGACGTCGGCGACCCGCCGGACGCCCGCTTCGAGCATCGCCCGGGCCGTCCCCTCGCGCACGTCGTCGGCGCGGTAGGCCCAGTCGAACGCCGGGACGACCAGGAGCGAGGCGTCCGCGGGCACCGTCGATTCGAGCGCGTCGAGCAGGCTGTGGTGCTGGTAGGCGGTGAACCCGCGGGCCACCCGGACGCGTTCGAGCAGTCGCATGCTCGGCGCGAGTCGCGCCAGCACGTCCGTCCGGGCGTGGCCGTCGCTGTCGACCCACACTGCGGCCCCGTCGTTCCGGAGCAGGTGGTCGAGCACCAGCGACTGGAGCGCGTAGGTCACCCGGCCGTCGGTTTCCAGCAGGTACACCTCGTCCCGGAGCGCCGGCAGCGTCGGTTCCTCGACCGGCTGTCGTTCCATGCTCGTGACTAGTCGCGCCCGGAGACATAACCGGAGGCGTGTGGTTTCCGATAGTTCCGATACCCGTCTGCGCCGGGCGACCGGGCGAGGGGGTCGATTCGACCCCACCGGCGAGCGCGTCCAGAACAGGTATGCGTTCGACCATCGAACATCACGCCTATGAAGGAACGCCAGCGGCACAAACTCGCTGACACCGCTCAGCAGATAGTGGGCGGCTTCCTGCTCGCCGGGCCGTTCGTGGTGACCCAGGAGGTGTGGATGCTGGCGCGGAACATGACTCCCTACCACAGTCTGTTTCTCGTCGGCACCATCATGGCCATCGGGTACGGCGGGCTGTACGGCGCCGACAACAGCCGCGACCCCCGTCGCGAGGCAGCCTTCCTCGGCGTCCCGGTCCGGTTCATCTCGGTGATGATCGTCGCGTTCGGCTCGGTCGGGATTCTCGCATACGCCATCACGGCGCCGGACGTGTTCCTCGGCGACCTCCAGCCGCGCGCCCGCCTGTACGTCACGTTCCAGGCGATGAGCGTCGCCGCGATTTTCAGCGTCGTCGGCGCGGTGACGACGGACAGCCTCTTCCGGAGCTGACGTCGTCGGAGCGGGCCGCCCTCGCCGACCGCCGACTGCGGCGAGACGGGGTGCGTACCGCTGCGGCCGGCGGGTCACCGGGTCGCCGGCATCCGCAGGGTGAGCAGCACGATGAGGACCATCACGGCCGCGAGCGCGAGGTAGCCCTCGTCGAAGAACCCGCGGTCCGCCAGCACGCCGAACAGCACCGGCCCCGCCGACCCGAGGGTGGCCGCCGTCGTCCGGACCACGCCGAGGCCGGTCCCACGCACGTCGGCCGGTATCGTGTCCGCGAGGTACGACTGCGTGATTGCGCCGGACCCGAGCATCGTGCTGACCAGCGCGGTGAGGCCGACGAGGGGCCAGAAGCCCTCGACGTACGGGAGCGCCGCCAGCCCGAGGATGGGGCCGACCAGCACGGCCAGCAGCGACTGGCGCATGCCGACGCGGTCGTAGGCCGCCCCGGCCACCGGCTTGACGACCACGCCGACGCCGAAGAAGAGGGCGAAGACGGTCCCGGCGACGGTCGGCGAGAGCTGTTTGACCTCCACGAGATACGTCGGATAGAAGCCGGTGAACGCCTGCCAGACCAGGATGTAGAAGAAGAGCACGACGGTGACCAGCAGCATCGTCCGCGTGCGGAGTTCGGCGAGGACCGCCCGCGCCCGGTTGCGCGACAGCACACCGTCGTCCGTCGCCGCCGCGCCGTCCGGGACAACCGTCCAGACGACGGCCGCGAGGACGACGAACAGCGGCACGAGCGCCCCGATGCCGAGTTGCCAGGCGACCGCCGCCGCGAGCAGGCCGACGAGCGGCGGGAAGAGGGTCTGCCCCACGTCGCCCGTCGCCATCGTCACGCCCAGCGCGCTTCCGATGGCGTCCGGATATATCTCCGAGAGGACCGTGATTCGGGCGATGGGGTACAGCGAGAGGCCGGCGCCGACGAGTCCCGTCCCGAGAAAGAGCGCGACGGGCGTGGTCGTCAGCGCGACGACGGCGAGCGCCGCCGCCACGACCACGAGTCCGGCCGTCATGATGCGCCGTTCGCTGTACCGGTCGGCCAGGATGCCGCCGGGGAGCTGTCCGAGGGCCGAGCCGAGCCAGAGCACCGAGACGAGCAGTCCGGAGACGGACAGCGAGAGCCCGTAGGCCTCCCGCAGATACGGCAGGAGGACGGGATAGCTCATCCGCGTCCCGACGAGGAGTCCCCACCCCGACGCCACGGCGACGAGCACCGGGCCGCGTCCCTCCCCCCGGAGGGCGGCGACCGACCGGCCGACCGAGTCCAGTGGATTCATCGACGACCGGCGGTTCGTGCCGGCGCCGGAAATACCGTGTCACACGACGCCGCCCCTCGGCGCGGGGTTCCGCCGGCCCAACTCGAATCGAGGGCCGGCGGTCGACGCTCACGGGGCGAGTCGGTGGCTGCCACTCACGGGGCGAGTCGGTGGCTGCCACTCATGAGACGACCGAGAGGCCGTCAGCGACGGGGGTCGGTCGAGGGCGCGAAGTACGCGTCAGTCTGTAGTCGGTGCGTGATATCTTCGAGCGGTCCGGCGTCGCACCTGGCACACCGGGGCGGTTCGTCCGGGCTGGCGGAGACGGCTTCACACCGGCTACAGGCGAAGAATCGAAGTCCGAGCACGAACGACCCTCGGGGACGGCGGGAGATAAGCTAGACCCCGGAGACGCACCGACCGGTACAGTCGCCGCGGCGTCGCAGTCACCTACTCGACGGAGCGGTAGGTCCGCCCGCGGCGCTCGCCCTCGGCGCGGACCAGGTTGTACTGGGCCAGCTTCGAGAGGTAGTTCCGGACCGTCCGCCGGGTCTTCGGGTCGTCGACGCGGCGCTCGTAGCGCTGGTAGAGGTCGCCCGGGGCGATTTCCCCCGTCTCGACCACGATTTCGTAGACTGCCTGCTGGTCGGGCGTGAGCTTCTCGACGTCCTTCTGGCGGAGCTTCGCGCGGGCCTCCGGGATGGCGGCGCGGACCGTCGCCGGTGTGATTCGGTCCGCGCCCTCCCGTTCGGCCCGCCGGGCCGCGCTCCGGAGGATGCCGATAGCGACCCGGGCGTCGCCCGCGGCGGCGTCGGCGATGCGGGCTAGCTGGTCGGTGTCGACGACGTCCTCCGAGAGCCCCCAGCGCACCCGGTCGGAGAGAATCGACACCAGTTCGTCGAGCCCGTACTTGTCGAAGCGGATGCGGGTGCTGCTGTGGAGGCGGCTCGCGAGGCGGTCGTCGAGTTCCGAGAACAGCTCTTCCTCCCGGTTGGCGACGAGCACCAGCGAGACGTTCCGGGTCCGGTAGAGGTCGTACAGCAGTCGCTTGTCCTGCAACTGGTCGACTTCGTCGAGGACGACGACGTACGGCGGGCCGTCGTACTGGTGGATTCGCTCCAGGAGTTCGTCCTTCGGCGTCGACTGGCGGTGGACGTCCACGGTCTGGCCGACGCCCTCGAGGACCCGGTACAGCACCCGGAACCGAGTGTAGTTCTGCCAGCAGTTCACGTACTGGTGGTTCACGTCGAGCACCGTCTCCCGGAGGCGGTCGATGGTGAACTTCGCGATGCACGTCTTGCCGACGCCCGAGGGCCCGAACAGCATCGCCGTCTCGGCCGGTTCGCCCCTGGTCACCGGGTCGAACGCGCCGGTGAGGTGGTTCACCTCGGCGTCCCGGTGGACGACTTCCCGCGGGATGAACTCCGGCTGGAGCACCCGGGCGTCGGTTATCATGCCAGTGACGTTCGGACGCCGGAGACATAAACGGAACCGTGGCGGTTCCGATTTTCCGATATCGCGCGTTCTGCTGCCGAACGTTCCACCGAAACTCCGCGCTGGCTGTCGTTTTACCACCGCCGAGGGTCGATTCCGGAACCTGCGCCGACGGGTCATCGGACTCTACACTCGACTATATAGGACTATGTTACGTATATTCTCTACAGTCTGTCGTTTGAAGAAGAAATTTCTACAACCTTCGCAAAAGATAATTATATTCTCGCCAGTTAGATACGAAATTTATTTGGGGCGCCGGTCCAGACGTCGACGTGTAATGTCCGAACGAACCTACGAACTGACCGAACCCGTCGCCGGTTTCACCGAGGGCGAGATTCTCGACGTGACGGCTCGCTTCGGCGACTGGCACCCGTACGACGTCAAACTGGAGTCCCGGTCGGCCGTCGACTCCGGGTCGGTCGAGATGACGAGCGAACAGCTCGAATCCGTCGGGGAGGCGGTCGAATCGACCGCCTGAGGCGACCCATCTCCGTCCCCGGTTACTGCGACACCCCTTTTTCCGTCCGTCTGTTTCGGCCCCGTCGACGCGCCCGCGAAGCGCCGCGTCTGTCGCGTGCCGCACCCGAGATACGTGCGCCTCGGTCAGTCGTCGTCGTCGCGGACCGCCGCCCGCGACTCGGCGTCCCAGCGCTCGCGTCGCCCGACTGGCCCGTCGACGAACCAGGCGTCGTCTTCGCCGGGGTCGGTCGGCGGCGCGACGGGTCGCTTGAGCCACTTGGGGCGGCGCTTGCCGTCGGGTCCGGGCGCGGGTTTCGTCTCGTCGAGCCACTCGCGGTAGATCTCCATCGAGCGCTCCGTGTCGACGTACACGTCGCCGTGGTGGTCGCCGTCCTGTGCCGGACGGACGGTGACTTTCTGGTGCCAGCAGTGCATGCCCGAGATGGGGTCCGGGTGGGGCGCGTGCGTCAGGTTCTGCGGCACGCCACCGTCGGTCCACCAGACCCTGGCCGAGTCGGGGTCGTCGCTCTCGAACGGTCCGAGGCCCTTCGCCTGGCGCATCCCCCACGTGCTGTCCTCGCTGTCGAGGTCGACGGTCACCTTCCCGTAGGGGTCGCCCCCCTCGTGGTAGTCGCCCTGGCCGTCCTCGCGGTCGGGCCGGTTTATCTTCCACTGCCCCATGTGGTGGGACATCGCCACGATGCCGGGCTTGATGGACTCGGTGACCCACACCTCGTTGACGAAGTACCCCAGTTCCGTCTCGACGCGGCAGAGGTCGCCCGTCTCCAGGCCGAGGCGCTCGGCGTCGCGGGTGTGGACCCACACCGGGTTCTTGTGGGATATCTCCTCGAGCCACTTCGAGTTCGACGAGCGCGAGTGAATCTGGGTGGGCAGGCGGAACGTCGGCACCAGCACCATCTCCCCGTTCTCGTAGTTGACGTTGTCGGGGTGGACGTGCGACTTGAGGTAGTTCGGCAGGGTGTACTCGGGGTCGTCCCACCCCCAGTCGGCCAGCGTCTTCGAGTAGAACTGCTGCTTGCCCGACGGCGACGGGAACCCCCGCTTCACCTCGCCGTCGACGAGCACCCCGAGCACCTCCGTCTCCAGGTCGTCCAGGTCGCCCAGCGCCACGGTGTCGTAGTCGAAGTCGCCCTCGTAGACGCGCTCTGACACGTCGTCGACGTCGCCGGCGGCGTCCGCGTCGAGGAGGCGGTGGACGGTGTCGTACTCGTCGACGAACACCGCCGGGTCGTCCAGCACGTCCGGGTCGAGCGTCTGCTCGTGGAGTTCGTACTCGTTAGTCGACGCCTCGAACGCCCCGTGGCGCTTCATGTACCCCAGCGGCGAGAGGTCCTCCTCGGTGGCCGCCTCGACGAGGTTCTCCTCGTTCTCGAAGACGTGGCGGTAGTACTCGTCGACGGTCATCTGGACCGGGTCGCCGCTCTCGCGCTCCCTGTACGGACTCTCGAAGTACTCCCGGATGCCGAGTTCGCCGTCCTCGTCGACGCGCCAGGAGAGGTCCATCCAGAACTCGTCTTCCTCCCAGACTTCGCCGGGATTCGACTCGTACGTTCGCTCGATGTCCTCCCCTTCCCGTTCGGCGTACTCCCGGAGCACCGGTTGCCGGTAGGTGACCCACGTCCCCGCGTGGGTCTCCTGGCTCTGGATGTCGTGTCGCTCGGGCGAGTGGCCCATCGGAAGGACGTAGTCCGCGAAGTACGCCGTCTCGTTCCAGGTGGGCGTCAGCGCCACGTGCAGGCCGACCTTCTCCTCGTCGGTCAGCGCCTCTATCCACGAGAACCCGTCCGGGTAGGTGTACACCGGATTGAACACCCGCGTGAAGTACACCGAAATCTTCCCGCGCCCCTCCTTCAGGAAGTACGGCAGGAGGTGGCTCATCTCGTAGTGGGCGAAGGGGTACTCCGCGGGCAACTGGAGTTCGTCCCAGAGTTTCTGTCGCGGCGGCTCTCTCGGCAGGTCCGGGTCGAACTTGTGCCAGGCGTTCGGGGATGTGCCGCCCTTCGTGCCGACGCTGCCGGTGAGCACCGACAGGAAGTGCAGCGTCCGGGACACCTGCCAGCCCCCCCGGTTGCCGGAGGCGGCAGACCGCCAGATGTAGCTGGCGAAGCGGTCGCCCGCGGTGCCGATCTTGCGGCCCACCTTCCGAATCGTCTCGGCGTCGACGCCGCTCTCGGCCGCGGCGTACTCCGGGGTGAACTCGGCGTATATCTCCCGGAGCGTCCGGACGTACGACTCGAAGGTTCGCTCGCTGTCGGGGTGCTCCTCGTCCATGAACTGCCGCCAGTTCACCCACCGCTCCACGAACGACCGGTCGTACAGGTCCTCTTCGAGGATGACGTGCGCCATCGCCAGCAACACCGCGGCCTCGCTCCCGGGCTGGCTGGGGAGCCAGAAGTCGGCCATCGACGCCGTGTTCGAGAGGCGGGGGTCGAGCACCGCGAGTTGCCCGCCCTCCATGATGCCCTCCATGATGCGCTGGGCGTGCGGGTTGAAGTAGTGCCCCGACTCCAGGTGGGCCGACAGCAGGAGGATGAACTCGGCGTTGGCGAAGTCGGCGCTCGGGCGGTCGTACTTGTGCCAGAAGGCGTACCCCGTCCGCGCGCCCGACGAGCAGACGTTCGTGTGGGAGTTGTGGCCGTCGAGGCCCCACGCGTTGATGACCCGGTCCATGTAGTCCTCGTGGCCGGGGCGGCCGACGTGGTAGGTGATCTCGTTCTCCCTGCCGTCTTCGATGGTCTCGCGCATCTGCGAGGCGATGTCGTCCAGCGCGTCGTCCCACGAGACGCGCGTCCAGTCGCCCGACCCCCGCGGTCCGTCCCGCTTCAGGGGGTACAGGATTCGCTGGGGGTCTTTCACCTGGTTGATGGTCGCCGGCCCCTTCGCGCAGTTGCGTCCGCGGGAGCCGGGATGCTCCGGGTTGCCCTCTATCTTGCGTATCTCGCCGGTCTGCTTGTCGATGTACGTGAGGAGCCCGCACCCCGCCTCGCAGTTGAAGCAGGCGGTCGGAACCACCGAGTAGTCTCTCGGCTCGCCCGAGGACTCGTACTCCCGCCAGTTCTCCCACTGCTCTGTCGGCGGGTAGCTCCCGAGGTGGCCCTCGGGCGCGATTCGGTCGACGCCGTCGGCGCGACGGCGCTGTCGTTGCTTCTTCGTCTCTTCGGTCCGGTTCGAGATGATGCCGAGTCGCTCGGCGAGTTTCTCGACCCGGCTCGGTTCGAACTTGTGTCCCATGGTCAGGCGAGTGAGATGGTCTGCGGTGCGGTTATCCAGCAGTACTCGTAGGCGAACAGCCCCGCCAGCGCGAGGACGCCCGCGCCGGCGACGGCCGCGGCGGACCCGGTCAGGAGGAGCGCGGCGATGGGGAGCGCGATGCCCACGGCCACCCCGCCGCCCCAGAACGCGGCCCGGAACCGGCCGCGGGTGATGCGATGTGCCGCCTCCTCGGCGTCCTCGGTCTGGTGGGGGGTGAACAGCTCCGACCCGACCAGCGCCGCGTGGACGACCAGGCCGCCTGCGAGCACGGCCCGCGAGGGGCCGACCAGCGCGTCGAAGCCGCCGACGCCGACCAGGCCGAGAACCGCGGTGGTCGCCGCGCCGGCGACGACCGCCTGCGTGAACATGTGCAGGGGCATCGCCGGGCTCTGCCAGAGGTCGCGTCCCTTCGACTGACTGAACAGGAACGCCGTGTAGACGGCCGTGGCCGTCGTCAGCACCGCGGCGACCAGCAGCGTCGCCGGGTGGGTCACGAGCGCTTCCAGGCCCAGGAGCCACCCCGCGACCAGGGCCGTCAGGAACCCGCCGGTGACCGTCAGAATGTACCCGCCCTTCACGAGCCAGGACGTCCAGTTCGGGCGCAACAGCACCCAGTGGAACCGCCGCGGCTGTTCCAGGTCGGCGACGAGCAGGACCGTCGTGAGCCCCAGGAACGCGAGGCTGACGACCGACGCCGCGCCGACGAGGGTCGCGCTGGGTTCGACAAATCCGCCGAGCATCAACAGCGCGGGGACCAGGACCACGCCCGCGGAGATGGACTTGGTCCAGGTGTAGGAGTACACCTCCCAGCCCCACGACTGGTAGTGCGTCTCGCCGACGTCGTAGACGCGGCGCGCCTCCTCCTGGAGCAGTTCGTACGCTCGTTCGGTCTGGGACCGGGACGCGCCCGCCTCGGACTGCTTCGACGTGCGTCCGGCCCCGGTGTCGTAGCCGCCGTCGGACGCGGGACCCGACGGTTCGTCCGTCCCGTCGCGGTCCGCTGTCGTCGAGGCCTCGCGCCGGCCGTTCACCCAGTCGTCGTCGGCGTCCCAGTCGTGGCCCGCCGTCTCGGCGGCCGTCTCCTCGGCGCGTGCGTCCGTCTGTTCGGTGCTGGCTGGCTCCGTCGACGCCCCGCCGTCCTTTCGACCGCACCCGCAGTCGCCGCCGCAGGCGCACTCGTGGTCTCCTCCGTGGTGTCCTCCGGACCCGTGGTCGTGTCCGTGGGCGTCGTGGCCGCCGCGTTTGCGCCCCAGTTCGGGGACGCCGGGCTGGGCCGACCCGCCGCGACTGGGGTCGCCTCCCGATGCCGACGGCGGGGCGGGGCTACCGGGCGGACCGCCGCCGTCCGCCCGGGCCTGTTCTGTCTCCGCCCGGTCCGTCTCGTCGCCACCCGGGAGCGACACGTCCGACCGGGCGAGCGACTCGGCGGCCTTCTGCAGGTCGAACTCCTCGCGGGCCGCCCCGCGGGTCTCTATCTTGTTCGGCGCGTCCGACCACATGTAGTGCTCTTCGCGCGCCGTGGTCCCGGGCGTGATGCTGCCCTCGTCGCCGTCGACGTAGAACAGGTTCGGCTCGGTCCCCTTCTCGACTTTGCGCGCCTGGACCTCCTGGCCGGCGACGGTCTGTGCGATGGTCGTCTCGGGGTTCTCCAGGTCGCCCGCGATGATGGCGTCCTCCGGACAGACGCTGACGCAGGCGGGTTCCCGGCCCGTGTCGACGCGGTGTGAACAGTAGTTGCACTTCGCCGCGGTTTCGGTGTTCGGGTCGATGTACAGGGCGTCGTACGGACAGCCCTGCATGCAGGCCTTGCACCCGATACACCGCTCGGGGTCAAAGTCGACGATGCCGTCCTCGCGTTCCCAGAGGGCGGTCACCGGACAGACGTCGGTGCAGGGCGAGTCGGCGCAGTGGTTGCACCGCATCACCGAGAAGTTCCGACTCGTGTTCGGGAACGAGCCTTTCTCGATGTACTTCACCCAGGTCTTGTTGAACCCGATTGGGTCGTCGTGTTCGGCCTTGCACGCGACGGTACACGCGTGACAGCCGATGCACCGACGGTTGTCGATGACGAATCCGAAGTTAGTGATGGGGGCCACCTCCACTGAATGTCATAAAAGACCGTGTGATACGTTCACACTTAAATCTTGTCTGGCTGTCACACAATCGTGAATTACTGCGGACGTCGGTGGGCCGGTCCACCGGGTCACTGAGTCTGTGGACCAGCCAGCACTCCGCGTACGATGTCGTCAGCGGGGGCGGGTCGTCTCACTCCCCGAAGCGGTCACGGACGGCCTCGCGGTCGATTTTCGACGGTCCAGACGTCGGCATCTCGTCGACGAACGCCAGGTGCCGGGGGTGCTTGAACCGCGCGAGTCGGTCGTCCAGGTACGCCCGGAGTTCGTCGAGCGTGAGCGACTCGTCGCCCTCGACGACTGCCTTGCCCACCTGCCCCCACTCCGCGTCGGGGACGCCGATGACGACCACCTCCTCGACTTCGGGATGGCCGGCGACCGCCGCCTCCACCTCCGGGGGGTAGACGTTCTCCCCGCCGCTGACGTACATGTTCTTCTTCCGGCCGACGATGTGGTAGTAGCCGTCCTCGTCGACCCGGGCCAGGTCGCCGGTCGACACCCACCCGTCCCCGAACGTCGCCGCCGTCTCGTCCGGCGCCCGCCAGTACCGGTCGGCCGCGTGGGGACTCGCCAGTTCGAGTTCGCCGACCGCCCCGGGCGGCAGTTCCACACCCGCCTCGTCGACGATTCGGGCGTCGACGTGCATCGCGGGGACGCCAACCGAGTCCGCCTTCTCTCTGGACCAGTCGCCGGGCATCGCGAAGTTGTTGGGGCCGCACTCGGTGAGGCCGTACCCCTGGGAGAGTTCGACGCCGCGGTCCCACCAGGCTTCCAGGACCGGTTGCCGGCAGGGGCCCCCGCCCGACTTGGCGAACCGGAGCGACCCGAGGTCGGTCGCCTCCCAGTCGTCGTGGGTCGCCATCCGGCGAAGGACGGCCGGGACGGCGACCAGGACCGTCGCTGACCGCGACTCGACGAGTTCGAGCAGGTGCCCGGGGTCGAACTCCCTGGCGACGACCACGGTCCCGCCGAGGTGAAACAGGGGCACCGTGAGCACGTTCCAGCCCCCGGTGTGGAACATCGGGAACGTCATCGGCGTGGTGTCCTCGGGTCGGAGTCCCCACGCGGTGATGGTGTTGACGGCGTTCCAGACGATAGCCCGGTGCGGTATCACCGTTTCTTTGGGCACTCCCGTCGACCCGCCCGTGTGGAGAAAGAGGTGCGGGTCCGACAGCGAGACGTCCGGCCGCGTCACTGCCGACCGGTCGCCGTCGACCAGGTCGCACCACGGCGACCCGCCGAGGGCGTCCGCCTCGTCGTCGTCGGCTGTATCGCCGCCGGAAACCGCGACGACCCGCGGACTGACCGCACACTCGTCGTGGTCGAGTACGTCCGCCGCCAGCCCCGCGAACGGGGACTCGACGACCAGCAGCGCGGGGTCGACGTCGGACAGCATCGCCCCGAGTTCCGGCGGCGCGAGGCGGTGTGAGAGGGGGGCCAGCACGGCGCCGAGTTTCCCCGTCGCGAAGAACAGGTCGACCAGTTCGGGCCGGTTGCGCGAGACGACCGCGACCCGGTCGCCGCGCTCTACGCCCGCGTCCCGGAGTCCCCGAGCGACCGCGTTGGCCCGGGCGTCGAGGTCGGTGTAGGTGAACTCCCGGCCGGTCGTCGCGTCGACCAGCCCCACGGCCTCGGGCGAGAGTCGGGCGCGCCGACCGCTCCAGTCGCCGACCCACGGTCCGGTCGGCGTCGGCGCACGGTCAGACATCCGCCAGGAACGCCGCGAGGCGCTCGTTCACGCGGTCGGCTCGCTCGATGAAGAACAGGTGCGAACCGCCCTCGACGAACGCCGTCTCGGCGGCGGGCAGTCGCTCGGCGAGCAACTCGCCGTTCTCGACGGGGAGGACGCGGTCAGCCGTCCCGTGGGCGACCAGCGCCGGTCGCTCGATAGCCCCGAGTCGGTCGCTCGCGTCGAAGGCGTCGACCGCCGCGGCCTGGGCCTGCCTGGCGGCGGGCGAGGCGTCGCTCTCCAGTCGCCGGTCCACGATGTCCTCGACGACCGCCGCGTTCGCCTCCCAGAACGCGTCGCTCACGGCCGGTCGCATCTTGTACCGGATGGCCTCCCGGGCGTCTGCGTCCTCGGGAACGTCGAACATGCGTTCGAGCGTCTCCTCGGGCGTCGGCACCGCCTCGTCGCCGCCGGGCGAACTGCAGAAGAGACCGAGCGACCGGGCGCGGTCGTACGCCAGCGCGTACTGCATCGCTATCATCCCGCCCATGCTCGCGCCGACGACGTGGGCGCGCTCGACGCCCGCGTCGTCGAGTACCGCCTCCAGGTCGCCCGCCATCTCGTCGATGGTGTAGGGCCCCTCCGGGGCGTCCGACTCGCCGGTGCCTCGATTGTCCCACAGGAGGACGTGGTAGTCGTCGGTGAGGGCCCGGGCCTGCCACTCCCACATCCAGCGGCCGTACCCCAGCCCTTCGACGAAGGCGACGGTTTCGGCCTCGTCGGGGTCGCGGCCCCGGTGTTCGTACGCGAGTGTGACGCCGTCGTTGTCGGCAGTCGGCATGGTGCGCCCTCCACGCCCGGCGCCCTTCAAGGGAGTGATTCACATGTTACCTCGTCGCACGAACGTCCCGGGCCGACGACGCGTTCGACCCGCTGCACGGGGCGCGTGTCTCGCCGTCTCACCCCTCATCTCGTCCGGGTCGCGGCGACGGGGCGGGGTGTCCCCCATCCGCGAAGCGACTCGGGGCCCGACGCCACGACGAGAATCGCGGCCGCGAGGGCCGTGCCGAGGACCGTGAACGGGTGCATGTCGGGGGCGAACCCCAGCAGTTCTCCGCGCAGGTTTCCGGCGCCGTCGAAGCGAACCGCTGCGAGCGCCGGTAGTTCCCCGGCCGCGTCGGACGTCGTCGCCTCGGTTCCGGAAAAACAGCGTTTCCGCCCGCGGTTCTGTCCGGCGACACCTCTCAGGGACTGGGGTCGACAGTCGCCGACTCGCTCGACGGGAAGGGCTGTGAGACAGTGACGAACGAGTCCACGGTTTTATGAGCGCCCCGAGCGGGGCACAGAGCGTGGCGTCGAACGACTTCGAGGCGCGACCGGTCGTCCCCGCTCAGCCCCGTGACCGACGATAGTCCTCCCGGCCCGGTCGTCCGCCCCGTCGGGTACGTCGAGGACGGCCCGGTGATACGTACCATCGGGGACCGCGACCTCTTCCTCGGCAACGAGCACGCCGCGGACCCGGCGACACACGACCGCCGGTTCGCGTACGTCGTGTCAGCGACGGCAGACCCCCGTCCGCTGACGACCCACCACCGTCCGCTGACCGACGGCCCCGGAAACGCGTGGCCCGACTTCGAGCGGGCAGTCGACACCGCCCGGACGCTGTATCGGCGTGACGGCTCGGTGCTGGTCCACTGCAGAGCGAGCGTCTCCCGGAGCAGTACGCTCCTCGCGGTCACCCTCGCCGCCGAGGAGGGACGACCGCTCCGGGACGCGTTCGGCCTCGTCAGGGCGGCCCGGCCGTGCGCGACGCCGCACCCGGCGCTCGTCGAACTGGCCGTCGCGTACCTTGCGGACCGGGACGGGCCGGTTCGAGGCCCTGCCGCCCGACGAGCGCGGGACGAGTGACTCGCCGCGAGAGCCACGAACGCTCATGACGGAGTCCGACGTACAGACTGGCGTGACCGCACGATTCGACGAGATGACCGAGACGTTCTGGCGGCGCCACTCGAACCCCAAGAGCGGCTGGAGTCGCACCCTCACGCTCCCGGTGCTCCTCTACGCGGTCTATCGGCGGGACGGACGGCTGTTCGCGGCGGTGGTCGCGTTCGCCGTCCTCAACCCGGTGCTGTTCTCCCCGCCCGAGACCGACGACGCGTGGATGACGCGGGTCGTCCTGGCAGAGCGGTGGTGGACGGCCGAGATGGGCCGGGGGCTCCTCGACGCGTCGTACCCGAACGTGCTCAATCTGTTCACGAGTCTGGCGACCGGGTACGCGCTCCTGGCCGCCTGGCGGCGCCGCCCGGTCCGGGCCGCGCTCGCCGGTGCGGGGTCCATGGGGTTGAAATTCTGGTACGTCGGCGCCCTCGTTCGGCGGTACGACGCGCGGGGAGACCTGCGAACCGACGCCGACGAGGCGGGAATCCCCGGGCAGTAGCGCCTCTCGACCGCCGACCCGTCTCCGGATGTCGTCCCCACGTCTCGCCTCGGCGCCGCGACTGAACCGTGTAATTGAGATTGAACGACGAACCGAACGTTACTTTTGAAAAGTATTTTGATAAACGTTTCGAGCGTTTATTATACAATAATATTATATCATTCGGAATGTAAGCGATGTGGTGACATGTCACGTCACGGTGACGGCGACGGCATCAGCAGACGGAACGCTCTCAAAGTAGGCGGAACTGTCCTGGGTGGGCTCACACTCGGAAGCGCGACGGCGTCCGCCGGTCGCTCCGGTCGGTACCTGATGAAACCGACGTCGGCGGAGCGGGTCGGCGACCTGCGCGTCGAGGAATCGCTCCCGGGCCTCGACTACGTCGCGGTCAGCGGCCCGGAGCGAGAGGTGGCGTCCCGCGCGACTGCGTACGCGCCCGACCCGGTCCTCGAACTGGACGAACCGGACGTCAACGCGCGCGTCCCGGCGGACGCGTCCGAGGCGACGGACGAACCGCTGTACGACCTCCAGTGGGACAAACAGGACCTCCGGATTCCCGAGGCTCAGCAGGTGTCCACGGGCGAGGGCGTCCGGGTCGCGGTCATCGACTCGGGCGTCGCGGCCGAGCATCCCGACCTGGACAACGTCAACCTGGAGCTGTCGGAGAACTTCAGCGGCGACGGTCTGGGCGTGGGATACCCCTACGGGGGATACCACGGGACCCACGTCTCGGGCATCATCGCGGCGAGCGCCGAGAACGACCTGGGCGTCGTCGGGACGGCGCCCGGCGCCGAACTGGTCGACTGCCGCGTGTTCCCCTACGACGAGGGTGCGCCGTTCTCGGTCGTACTCGCCGCGCTCCTTCACGCCGTGGACGTGGACGCCGACGTGGCCAACATGAGCCTCGGGGCGTACTCGCCCCGGCGCGAGTACGTCGACGACGGGCGGTTCGGACGGCTGTACGGGAACGCCCTGAACTCGGCACTGACGTACGCGAACCGCGAGGGGACGCTCGTCGTCATGTCCGCCGGGAACAACGGAGCGGACCTCCAGCACGACAAGCGGTGGATAAGCCTCCCGAACGAGGGTGCCAAAGGGCTGAGCGTGAGCGCGACGGGACCGATAGGGTTCGGCTGGGGAGACGAGGGCCTGGAGGAGGACTTCGCCAGCCCCGCATTCTACACGAACTACGGGACTAACGCGGTAGACCTCGGCGCGCCGGGCGGCGACGCCGACCTGGAGACCGACTCGCCGATGTGGTATCTCGACCTGGTGTTGAGCACCGTCGCGGAATTCGAACGAGACGAGGACACGGGCGAGATAACCGGGAACCCCACGTACAGCTGGAGCTGGGCCGCCGGCACCTCGATGGCGGCGCCCAACGTGTCGGGCGCCGCCGCTCTCGTGAAGGCGACCAATCCCGAGTACGGGCCCGCCCGAATCAAATCTGCCCTCGAACGCGCCGCCGAGGTCCCCGAGGGGTACGAGAAGACCTACTACGGGTCGGGCTACCTGAACGTCCTCGACGCGCTCTGACCGGGTCGTCAGGCCTCGCCACTCCCGTTTTACGGGGCGGTCGCCGGCGCTCGTCGGACATGGTGTGTCATGTGACTCCGTCGACGGAGGGTTGAATACCCCGCCCCCCGTTGTAGGTGTCGATGGTCCAGGAATCGCTGACGGAGACGCTGCGCGAGACGCTCGCCGTCTTCGATGGCTCGGGGGCACCGTGGACAACGACGGAGGTGGCCGACCGCCTCGAACTCGGACGGCGGAGCACGTACGAACGGCTCGAACGCCTCGTCGACCACGGCGAACTCGAGACGAAGAAGGTCGGGGCGAACGCGCGCGTCTGGTGGCGCCCGTCGGATGACGGGGAGACCGGGTCCGGGGGCCCGTTCACGAAGTTCGTCGACAGGGTCCCGGGGACTGTCTACCGGTGTCACCACGACCAGGGACGGCCGATGTCGTTCGTCAGCGACGGCGCGACGCACCTCACGGGGTACAGTCGAGACGCCCTCGCGTCGGGCGACGTCTCCTGGGAGCGCGACGTCGTCCACCCCGAGGACGTCGACCGGGTCCGGGCGTCGGTGAGCGAACAACTCGACGCGGGCGACCAGTTCACGGTCGAGTACCGAATCCTGACCGCGGACGGCGAGACGCGCTGGGTCCGCGACCTGGGCGCGCGGGTGGACGAAGACGGAACGCCCGCCGACTACGAGGGAATTCTCGTCGACGTCACCGCCGAACGCCGGTCCAGCCAGGAACTGACCGAACGCGACCGGCAGTTCAACTCGCTGGTGCAGGCCCTCGAGGAGTACGCCATTTTCGTGCTCGACGCGGAGGGACGCGTCCAGACGTGGAACGAGGGGGCCGAGCGCATCAAGGGGTACACCGCCGAGGAGATTCTGGGCGAGCACGTCGCGACCTTCTACACCGACGAGGACCGGGCCAGCGACGTCCCGGAGGCGAACCTCGCGGCGGCCGCGGAGCAGGGGTCGACCCAGGACGAGGGCTGGCGCGTCCGGGCGGACGGCTCGACGTTCTGGGCGCACGTGACGATCACCGCCCACTACGACGACGAGGGCGAACTGGAGGGGTTCGCGAAGGTGACCCGCGACATGACCGACCGGCGCGAGCGCGAGCAGGCGGTGCAGCGGGAGCGAAACCTCCTGAACCAGATTCTCGAGACCAGCCCGGTGGGCATCGCCCTCCTCGACAGGACGGGGACCATCGTCCGCGCGAACGAGCGCGCGGAGCAACTGCTCGGCCTGACCGTCTCCGAGATGGAGGGTCGGCTGTACGACGAACCGGAGTGGAACATCTGGCACGAGGGCGGGGACCCGGTCACGGCGGAGGAACACCCCGTCACGCACGTTCTCGAAACTGCGGAGAAGGTGATCGGGTTCACCCACGGCGTCACGCTCCCGGACGGAACCGAGCGCTGGCTGTCGAGCAACTCTGCGCCCGTATTCGGCGAGGACGGGACCGTCGAGCAGGTCATCGTCGCACTGGAGGACGTCACCCGACTGAAAGAGCAGGCCCGGCGCCTGGAGCGCCAGCGCGACGACCTGGAATCGGAACTACAGGACGTGTTCGACCGCATCTCCGACGGGTTCTACGCGCTCGACGAGAACCTTCGGTTGACCTTCGTGAACGACCACGCCGAGCAGCTTCTCGGCCTCGAGGAGTCCGCCGTCGTCGGACAGGACGTCCGGAGCGCCCTCTCCCTCACCGACGAGTTCCGGGCGGCGCTCCGGACGGCACGCGAGGAGCGGGACCCGGTCTTCATGGAAGACTACTACGAACCGCTCGGGGCCTGGTTCGAGAACGCCATCTACCCCTCTTCGACCGGGGTCTCCGTCTACTTCCGCGACGTCACCGAGCGCAAGCAGCGGGAGCACGAACTCGAACAGTACGAGGCCGTGGTCGAAACCGTCGACGACGGCATCTACGTCGTGGACGGCGACGGCTGCTTCCAGATAGCCAACGAGGCGTACTGCGACATCGTGGGCCGCTCTCGCGCAGAACTGCTCGGCGCACCGATCGAGACGGTCGTCGACCAGGAGGTGCTCGCGCAGGCGTCCCGCACCCGCGAGGAACACGAACCGGGCGACCACTGTCGGATGGAGTTCGACCTCGAAACCGCCGACGGGGACGTCCGGTCTCTCGAGGTGCGGTACGTGCTCCGCACCGCGGATGGCGGCGACAGCGTCGGCTCTGCGGGCGTGGTTCGGGACATCACCGAACGGAAGCGACGCGAGCGAGAACTCGAGGAGTCCGAGCGGCGCTACCGGACGCTCGTCGACAACTTCCCCAACGGGGCCGTGGCGCTGTTCGACGAGAACCTTACCTACCTGACCGTCGGCGGCGAGGTGTACGAGAACCTGGCGTTCTCGGCCGCGGAACTGGAGGGCGAGCGGCTGACCGACCGTCTCCCCGAATCGCTCATGGAGGTGTTCGAACCGAAGTTCCGGGCCGTCTTCGACGGCGAGTCGACCGAGTTCGAGTACGAGTTCGAAGGGGAGATTCGCCAGTTCCGGGTCCTCCCGGTCTTCGACGAGAGCGGGGACGTCTTCGCCGGGATGGCCGTCTCGCAGGACGTCAGCCGACAGCGGGAACGCGAGCGAGAACTGGAACGCCAGCGCGAGCAGCTCACCGCGCTCAACAACCTCAACAGCATCGTCCGGGACATCACGGTGGCCGTCATCGAGCAGTCCACCCGCGAGGAGATAGAGCAGATCGTCTGCGAACGCCTCGCCGCGTCGGACTCCTACTCGTTCGCCTGGGTCGGCGACGTGGATGTCCAGACGCAGACGGTGAACCTGCGAACCGAGGCGGGCGTCGAAGGCTACCTCGACGGGGTCACTATCTCGGTCGACCCGGACGACGAGCGCAGCACCGGTCCGACCGGACAGGCGATTCTGGAACGGGAGATGCAGGTCACGCGGGACGTCCACGGGGAGTCGACGCACGACCCCTGGCGCAACCACGTCGACGCTCACGGGTTCAGCTCCTCGGCGGCGATTCCGATTCACCACGACGAGTCGCTGTACGGCGTCCTGAACGTGTACACCGACCGGCCGCTGGCGTTCACCGAGGCCGAGCGGACGGTGATACGGCAGCTCGGCGAGGTGATGGGCCACGCCATCGCGTCCGTCGAGCGAAAGCGCGCGCTGATGAGCGAGGAGGTCGTCGAACTCGAGTTCACGATACGGGACGTCTTCGAGGCCGTCGGCGTCCCCGTCTCCGCCGACGGCACGATAACGCTCGACCGGACGGTCCCGGTCGGCGGCGACACGTTCCTCGAGTACGGCACGGCCACCGGTGACGCCATGGAGGCGATTACGGCGCTGGTCGAGTCGGAAGCAGTGCCACACTGGGAGTCGGTGACCGTGCTACGAACCGACGGCGACACCTCGCGATTCGAACTCAGGCTGACCGAGCCGCCGGTGCTCTCCACCGTCGCCGACCACGGGGGGTACGTCCAGGAGGCGCGCATCCAGGACGGCGATTACTACATGTGCATCCACCTCACCCCCCACGCGGACGTCCGCCAGGTCGTCGACGCGATACAGCGGTCCTTCCCCACCATGGAAATCGTGAGCCAGCGACAGGTCTCCCGGAACGACCTGTCCGCCTTCGACGCGAGAGACGCCCTCCTCGAGGCGCTCACGGAACGCCAGCGGACCGCCGTCGAGGCGGCCTACTACGCCGGCTTCTTCGAGTGGCCCCGCGACAGCAGCGGCGAGGACGTCGCGAGTTCGCTCGGCGTCTCCTCCCCGACGTTCCACCAGCACCTGCGGAAGGCCCTGAAATCGCTGCTGGCGACCGTCTTCGAGGAATCGCCGTCGGACGCGGCGGCCTGAGACGCTCCGCGTCCTACCGCCAAGGGAGCGCCGCCCTGCGGGTCACCTGTTGCGCTGGGCGGCCTCGAACGGGTAGGGCGGCAACCGGAGTTCGTCGAGCTCCGGCAGGTACTTGAGGTTGTAGACGACCCGCAGTTCGTCCGTCATCGGGATGCCGTTGCACGAGAGGCGGATGCCTCGGTCGGTCATCTCGGGCGGCAGGATGGTGTTGACGGGTTGGGTCAGTTCTCCGTGCAGGACGGCCACCGCGCAGTTGGCGCAGGCCCCGCCGCGACACGCGAACGGCCACGCCCGGCCGCTGTCCTCGGCCCCTTCGAGCAGCGAATCTCCGGGCTGGACGACGAACTCCCCGTAGTCGGTCGGCCCGAGGTTCGCCGCAGCCGCGTTCTCGAAGAGGTCCGAGTCGTCGAGGTTCCACCCCTGGTCGGCGAGCACCTCGTAGTTGAGATACTCGACCCGCGTCGCGCCGGGCCGGGGTCCCTCCGCAGACTCGCCGCCGACGTCGCCGGCGTCCTCGACGTGGCCGTTCGCGCTCCACTCGCCCGACTTGAGGGCGGTGTACGCCGCGTTGACCCGCTTGAACGCCTCGGCCGACCCCCCGAGGTCCGGATGCGTCTCCTTGGCTCGCTGCCGGTACGCGCGGTCGACCTCGGCCTCGTCTGCGTCGGACTCGATGTGGAGGACATCGAACGGGGAGTCCATACCGCCCGTTACGGACACAGGCAGATAAGTCACTCTCGTCGGCGCGCCCCCCGAACCTTCGTATCGCGCCCCGTCGTACGTTCACGCATGCCGAAGACAGCCCCCTTCGACGAGTACGCCGACAGGTACGAGCGGTGGTTCGAGGAACACGAGCACGTCTACCGGTCGGAACTGGCGGCCCTGCGCCGCCTCCTCCCGACGGACGGCGACGGCGTCGAAATCGGCGTCGGAAGCGGGCGGTTCGCCGGACCGCTCGACATCGGCGTCGGAATCGACCCGTCCCGGCGGATGCTGGGACGCGCCCGCGAGCGCGGTATCGACGTCGTCCAGGGCGTGGCCGAGTCCCTCCCGTTCGACGACGGGACGTTCGACACCGCGCTCGTCGTGACCGCCATCTGTTTCGTCGACGACATCCCGCAGACGCTCGCCGAGGCCCACCGCGTCCTCAGACCGGGCGGAGCGCTCGTCGTGGGATTCATCGACAAGCACAGCCCCGTCGGCCGGCGATACCAGGCGGAGAAGGAGTCGAACCCGTTCTACAGGGACGCCGTCTTCGTCTCGACGGGGGAACTCCTCGACGCGCTGGAGTCCGCCGGGTTCTCCGACTTCGAGTTCGCCCAGACCGTCTACCGGTGGCCCGGCGAGATGGACGGCCCAGACAGGGTCGAGTCGGGGTACGGCGACGGGTCGTTCGTCGGCATCGAAGCGACGCGATAGCGTCCCGCTGCCCGACTGTCGCGCGTCTCACGCAGGCCGGGGGCGACTCACCCGACCTGTTTCGTCCGCGTCTCGTCCCCGAGGGTCTCCTCCGCAGTCCGCGTCTCCAGGTAGAGGTACGCCAGCACCACGACGAGCACGACCTGAATCACCTTGTCGACGTACCCGACGGGCGTGTAGGCTCCCGCCTTGACCACGTACCAGATGGGTATCTGGACCGCCGTGTAGAGGATTCCCGCGAGGTACAGCAACCGCCGGCGGAAGTCCATCACGTACAGGCCGATAGCCGCGAGGAAGCCGACGCCGGCCAGTGCGACGGGAATCCGCCCCTCGACGACGCCCGCGTAGACGTGCAGGACGCCGGTGAAGAGGACGAGCGCGATTGCGAGCCACCCGACCCCGGATATCGTCTCGGTCTCGAACCGACCACCACTGTATTGTACCATATTCACAATATCATTGGCGAACCAGATAAGTGTGTCTCAACTTTCAGTTCTGCGAAACCGTCCCCCGAATCGGGACGCCCCTCCGTCCCGGCGCGTCAGTCGTCGCTCCGCCCCCCGCGGGTTCCGGTGTCGGACTCCTCGGATGGCGCCCGTTACGCCGACTCGCCCGCCGTGTCCTGGGCGACCACGAGGTCGAACGCGGTGTCGGCGGGTTCGTCGTCGGGGGTGAGGTACCCCGCGGCGAAGGCGGTGTAGGCCTGCCCGCCCTCGACGGTCACGTCGAACTCGGCGGCGACGTCGCCGTCGTTGCCCTCGGTATCGCCGCGGACTTGGAGGGTGTACGTGCCGGCGGGGACCTCCACGGTACCGGACTCGCCGTAGGCGACCCCGTCGTAGAGCGCATCGCCGTTGGACGCGAGCGTCACGTCGACGGCCGGGGCGTCGGGCGAGGCGTGGACCAGGCGGACGCGTGCCGTGTCGTCCCCGGGCGTTTCGGTGTCGTCCTCTAGGACGAGCGGTTCGAACGCCTGGTCGGCGTCGTCGCCCACTTCGCCGATGGCGGCCACGGTGTAGTCGGCGTCGGCCGTGACCGGGACCGTGCCGCTGAACACTGCCGTCTCGGCGTCGCCGGCGGGTGTAATCTCCACCGCCCGCTCGCCGGCCGGCACGTCGAGGTAGTCGCTCACGGCGCCGAAGGGAACGTCCTCCAGGACGGCCGATTCGTCGACGTAGACGTCGACGTTCGGGGCGTTCGGCGAGAGGTGGGCGACCCGCAGGCCGGCGGTGCCGGCCGGGGTCTCGGTGCCAGATTCGGTGGTCGTCTCCGTCGGCGTCGCGGTGGCCGTCTCGGTGGGTTCGGCCGTCCCACCGCCGCCGTCGCCGCCGTTGCCTGTACAGCCCGCCAGTCCGACTGCCGCGCCGGTTCCGATGCCGAGCAGAACCCGCCGCCGGGTCGCGTCGATGTCGTCTCGTGTCATCCGGCTGTCCCGGAGGATGTTGACGGAATAACAGTTTTCCCAGTTCCCACCCAAATCTGGACCGGATTGCTCGATATCGGCCCTCGTGAGCCTCTGCTCGCACGAATTCACCGCGTCTCGCGTCTACGCGTCGAGCCGTGCCGAGAAGAACCGCCACGGCAGGTCGTCGCTCTCGTCGCCGTCTTCGGTTTCGCTGCCACTCCCGTCGTCGCCGTCGGCGTCCCCGTCGTGGTCGAGCGGTTCGGGCACGTCGCGGGTCTCGACGACTTCGAATCCGGCGGCGCGGAGCTGTTCCCGCGTCGCCGCCGGGCCGGCCACGTTCCACTCCATCGCGACGCCGCTGCCCAGCCAGTCCGGATTCTCGCCGACCCACTCGCTGGTCCCCTCGGAGAGGAGGACCCGTCCCCCGGGTCGCAGGACGCGCGCGAACTCGTCGACGACAGTCTGGTGGTCGGCCAGGGGCACGTGAATCAGCGACCAGTGGGCGACGACGGCGTCGAAGGCGCCGTCGGCGAACGGAAGCGCCGCCATGTCCCCCTGGACGAGCGAGACGCCGGGGACGTTCTCCGCCGCCAGTCGCAGCTGTCCGCGGGAGAAATCGACGCCGACGGCGGTGGCCGACTCGCGAACCCGCGACAGCACCGGCGTCCCCTGTCCGCACCCGGCGTCGAGGACGCGACTGCCCTCGGGGAGTTCGTCGAGAACCTGCGCGAGCATCTCGGTCCCCGGGTCGTCGGCGGGCCGGTCCGCGGCGTACACGGACGCCAGGTCGTCGTACCCTCGCCGGACGCCGTTCTTGTCGACCATCGGTGCCGGACCCTCGCCTCCGCGTCCGGTAGGCGTTACGGTCCTACTCGGGCGACCACGCCGCGGTTCCTCGCGCCTGTCCACTCGCGCCGGCGTTCGCTGCGTCCTCCGCCCGCGCCGACTGGCTCTCTATCGACGGCCGCCGGCGGATTCTCCGGTGCGGGACCGACTCACAGCCGGACCGCCGATTCACCAGTCGACGAACGGTTCGTTCGCGCTGCTGTGCTCGACGTACGTCGCCTGCATCGCTCGGAGTGCGCTCTCCAGGTCGGCGCCGGCGTCGAGGCGCTCCCGGACCTCCCGACGCTTCCACTCGCTCGGGGTGAGGCGGCGCTCCCACCGCCGTTCGACGGGGGCGAGCAACTGGTCGACGCGTCCGGCGTCGACGCCCTGGGCGCGGAGGCCGACGCGGGCGAGGTCGAACAGTTCGGGGTACACTCGCTCCGGGTCGTCGGTCCGCGTCCCCTCGCGGGTCATCCACGCCAGGTCGGCGTCTAGCCCCTCACGCGTCGCCGCGTAGAACGAGTCCTCGGCCGCCTGCCAGGGCAGGTCGGTCAGCGGGTGGTCCGTATCGACGATTCCGTGGAGGAGGCCCGCCACGAGCGACTGGAACGCGACCACGTCCGCGACGCTCGGCTGGGCGGCGAGCACGCGGTACTCGATGCGCGGCCCCTCGGGTCCCAGCACCGGTCGGACCCACCGCCAGCACGTCCCCTGCTTGTGGAGCAGTTCCCAGTAGGCGTCGCCGAATCCGTCGCGGGGCCCGTCTGCCACCCACTCGCGCAGGTAGGGGGCGCAGAGCCGGTCCGCCAGGATGCGGTCGACGACGTCCGCGGGCCGGACGACGTCGGCGGGGAACCGGACTTTCCCCGGTTCCGTGACGTTCAGCGACTCGAAGACGGGAACGCGGAGTTCGACGCCCGCGTTCAGCACCGTCTCGGGTTCGGGGTCGGTGTAGAGTGCCGGCGGGAGAAAGGGCGCGTTCGCGGCCAGCGCGAGGAGCGGCCCGGTCGTCCGCAGCGCCGCGTTGAAGTACTCGGGGAACGCCTCGGTCGGCGTCTGGAGGTGGACCTGCATCGAGGTGGCGAGCGATTCGACCAGGATGGACGGGAACGCCCGCCGACAGCCGGGCAGGTCGAGGTGGACCGGTCCGCTTGCGGTGACGTCGGCGTCGAGCGCGTAGTACCGGTGGGACTGTGCGAGGTTCGCGGGGACGTCGACTCCCGCCCGCTCTCGCACGGCGGTCAGGTACGCCAGGGTCCCCTCCGGGGGTCCCGTCGTCCACACCCCGTCCGTGACGAACCGGCGGTCGGTGTCGCCGAGCGCGTCGCGTACGGCGGCTACCCGCTCGCGGAGACTGCGGTCCTGTCGCGCCAGACCCGCCCGGTCGAATCCGGTCGCCGGCGTGTTGACCTCGGCGTTGTGCCGGCCGAGTTCGCGCTCGCACCCGGAAGCGAACACGGCCTCCGGAATCCTCGTCAGCCGGCCGTCTGCGTCGACGGCGTACCCCTCGAGTTCGAGTCCGAGTCGGAACCTCCCCGCGAACTCGCCGGCCTCGAGAGCAGCGCGGAGCGACGCCGCCTGCATCGCGACCCGGCGCCGGAACTCCCGCCGGCTCTCGGTCGCCTGACTTCGTCGAACCGTCTCCACCGACTGCATGCTACTCCCTAGAGGGCCCCGAGCGTGATAACAGTTGACAACCCCGCCGCAGCGGTTCGCGACCAGGCGGTCGCCGGGTTCAGCTCCCGGTGTACCGAACCTGCCGTCGGAAGCACGTTCGGCGACCGAGAGTCACCCGCCGCTCGCTACAGTTTCTTCGCCCGCTTCGCCTGCCGGGTCCGCCGTCGTGACTGTTCGAGGCGGTTGTCGGCGGCGTTCGCCACCGGTCGCGAGAGGTCGCCGCGGGCCGCCGACAGCCTGCTCGTCGCGCGCTCCAGGCGACTGGCGACCGTTTCGAGGTGCCGGTCGGCGCCGCCCCTGTCGCCCGTCCGCGCTCGCTCGGCCGCCCGTTCGGCCGCGTCCGCGACGGCGCCGAGCGCCTGTGCCAGGCCGTCGACCGACTCCGAGCGACCCCCGTCTCCGCCGTCGGCCGCGGCAACCTGGGTCTGCGTCTCCCGGGAGACGTCCGCGAGATAGCTCGCCAGCGAGGCCTTCCCCGTGTTCGGTCGCCCGATGCGAAGCGTCTCGTCGGCCGCGGTGTCGGGGTCGGGGACCACCCGGAACGCTCCCACCTCGTCGGCCGCGTCCCGGACTTCGGCCGTGTAGGCGCCGCCGGCGTGGACGTAGACGGCGTCCGGCCCGTCCAGGGGCGCGTCGTACACCCGACCGGCGAAGTCGTCTTCGACGGCCAGCGCGGCGAGGTCGCTGTCGGCCGCGTCCGGGTCCAGTTCGAGCTTCCTGGCGTGCTCCCTGGCCACGAGCGGTATCTCCCCGTCCACGCCCGCCAGCACGCGTTCCCCGCCGTCGCCGACCGAAACCGTCTCGGCGTGGGGTGCGGTCCCGGCCCGGTTGACCGTCAGGCGATGGTCGCCCGCCGGGACGTCGGTGACGGCCACGACGCCGCCGAACGAGGGGACGGCCTCCGGGTCGCTCTCGAGGAGGGCGACGCCCTCGACGGCGGTCGCCAGCGTGGTCAGTCCCTGCCCCGCGGGGGCGTCCTCGCTCTCGACGGCGTCGGTGAGCCTCGCGGCGAGGACGTTGACCGGCGCCACGTCGCCGATGGCGTCGTAGCGCTCGGCCAGCGCCGCCCGGTGGTTCGGGTCGGAGATGTCCGCCGCCGGGTTCGCGTACCGCGGCTGGGACCACGGGGCGTCCGTGGTCGTGATGTGACCGGCGACGGCGTCCTCGACGACCCCGGGGACGGCGAACTCGAAGCTCAACCGCGGGCCCGTGAACGCCGCGACGTGTTCGACTTCGGCCGTCGGCACGAGGTCGTACTGGACGTCGGCGTCGTCGCCGTCCCGCCCGGCGTACTCGAACACCACGCCCGTCAGTCGTCCCGGCAGGTCCGTCGGCGGCGAGGAGAGTACGTCGTACGACCGGACGGTGAGCGCCTCGTCGACGAGCGCGGCCCGGTCGACCGACGGGAGGTCGGCGTGGTCGTACAGCGGTGCGCCCTCGTACTCCGGGACCACGTACGGGAGGCGACCCCCTTCGTCGCGCGGCAACCCGTAGGCGAACGGCAGGGTGGCGACGTCTTCCAGCGTCTCGATGGGGCTGTTGGTGATGTCGGCGAGGCCGCCGTCGTCGGCCACTCGCTGGAACCGGTCGGGCGTCTCGTCGACCGACAGCGCACTGGAGTGCGACCCCAGTTCCGAGAGGATGCGCGGCACCGTCTCCGGGTCGGGGTCGAGAAACTCGTTGTTCGGAACCCGACGGGAGTGGGAACTGGCGACGAACAGTTGCGGTTCGGACGTCTCCGTGTCGACGAAGACGTGCAGCACCTCCCAGTCGTGCCAGTGGAAGTTCGTCGTGAACTGGTCGAACGCCGAGTAGAACCAGTACTGCACGACGGCCAGCGGCGACCCCTCGTACTCGACGACGTGGTAGAACACCGTGGGGTCCGGGGGCGTCTCGCCGGCGAACCGCTCGTGGTAGCCGTCGAACGCGTCGAACCCGTCCACGACTGTCTCGCCGTCGGCGTCGCTGGCGTACGGCCGCGGGTCCGTGGGGAACCACGGTTCGTGTTCGTCGAAGTACAGCGTCGGCGCGAACCGGGCCGCGAGTTCGCTCGCCCGCCCCTCGTCCACCGCCGTCGCCGGCGCGTCGGTCCCGCTCTCGGTGGCCGCACACCCCGCCAGCGCCGCCGTTCCCGCGCCCGCGAGGGCCGTCAGCAGCGTCCGCCGGTCGAGTCCCCGGCCCGTCGTCGACCCGTCTCGGTCCGCCATCGACTTGCCCCGGTCCGCCATCGACCCATCTCGGTCCGCCATCGGTTCACCCCGCTCCGCGAAGCCGACCGCGCGAACCGCGAGTACGCGCGACTCGACTGCTCGGGGCGACCGTCGGGACGGGGACCGCGGCGTGGTGCGACTGGAACATGGATGGTCGTCTCCATCGCCCCTCAAATGTTTTCTGAGGCGGGCGCGGTCGTGAAAACTGAGCGACAGGTGGCGCCCGCTCCGCAGAAGGCCTCGCGGACGGGCCGCCTCACCGCGCCCGAAGCAGGTACGTCGCGTTCGACCGGACCGCTCCGCCGGTCACCCGCACGTCGAGGGCCACCGCGAGGACCGTCGCCTCGCCACCGCGCTCCTGGAGTACGACGCCGTCGGCGGCCTCGCAGGGGCCGAACTCGCGGGTCGGGCCGGCGGGACAGTCGGCCGCCAGCGCCGCGGCCGCGGTCTCGTTTTGCTCTACGACCACGACCCGGTCCGGGGCCGTCGGGCGAGCGGTCAGGTTCGCCACTGCGGCGTCGAGCGCTCGGCCGACGGCCGCGACCGTTTCGTTTCGGGCTGACCACGGGCGGCCGCTCTCGCGGACCGACGCGCTCTCGACGGCGTGCGCGAGGGCCCGGCGGGTGTCCGCGTCGGGCGGGACGTCCGCTCGACCGGCGTCCACGTCGCCGTGGTACCCTAGCTGGACGAACGCGAGCAACATCGCCGCCAGCGCTACCGCGACGACGCCTGCGGCGAGCAAGACGACCTGTCCGCGGGACCCGACGCCCGACCCGGCACGTCTCACGCGTACCAGACCTCCACGACCACGGTCCCGTAGCGCGTCGCGGTGGTGGCACGACCGACCGGACGACCGGCGGGGCCCGGATACCCCAGCGACCCGGCCGGCGTCTCGACCCGGTAGAGGACGTTCTTCGGGAGTAGCGCCTCGATGCGCGCCGCGAGTGGGGCCCGCTCCCCGACGAACCCCTCGGTCGACCGACTCGCGGCCGACAGCCGAGAGCCCCCGGTTCCGGCGGGCGGGTCGGCGGCGAGGACGGTGGCCGCGTCGCCGGCGTAGGTGTCCAGTTGCGCCCGGCGGGTTCCGGGGTCGGGAACGCCCAGGCCGAATCCGAGGACGACCGTCAGAATCAGGAGCGCTCCGACGACGGCCTCGACCAGTGGCAGCGACAACTGGCCCCTGTCGTCTGCGTTCGCCCGCCCCGAAACGGCCGGAGTGCGCCCCGCCTCACGCATCGACGGTCACCACGAGCACGGCCTCGTCGCCGGCGTACGGATAGCTGGTGAGTTCGGCGCTCCCGGCCGACCCGTTGACCGTCTCGAACGCGACGGTGGGGTCGCGGAACCGGGGTGACTTGAGCGTCAGTTCGCGCGCGAGGCCGTCGCTCCCCCGCCGGACGACGCGGCCGTCGACGCGCACGGCGACCACCGAGGTGTTCCCGCCGGGTCGCAGTGAGACGGTGATGCGGTCGCTCCGGGGGACAGTCGCCCCCTCGTCGAGTGCAACGGTCCGGGTCGTCGCCCGCCGCCCGCCGACGATGACGAGTCGGCGGACGGT
>JBEPXT010000031.1:0-30142 GCA_041641795.1 Salinigranum sp. | reverse complement strand
CGACTGACCGTTCGAGGTGCCGCGCACGCGGATGTTCAGTTCCGTACCCGGAGCGACCGTCGTCCGACCCTCGAGGGTCGTGTTGCTCGCGGGCAGGTCGAGCGTCTCGTCGTCACCGACGCCGCGGATCGTCGCGTCGCGCTCGGTGAGCGTCCACTGGGACTCGGCCTCTTCCTTCTCCTCACCGGCCGTGTCCTCGTCCTCTTCGATCATCCGGTTGTCCTGGGTGATCTCCCACGTGCCCGAGTACCGCTCGTCTTCCTCGAACTCGAAGTCGCCGTACGTGCCGGCGTCGGCTTCGACCACGAGGAACATCGAGTTGTTCTCGTCGTCCACGTAGAAGTTCTCGACGATGTTGTCGTTAGCCGTGAGGTTGAGCTCCTGGGCGTCCTGGTTCGGCCCGGGGTCGCCCTCCTCGATGGTCAGGTTGATGCCGTTCTCGCTGAGCTGCGTGTAGTTGTCCTCTTCGAGGTAGCCGTAGACGCCAGAGGCCTGCACCTGCACGACGACGAAGTCGCCGTCAGAGACGCGGTTGGTCTGGGTCACCTGCTCGAGGAGTTCCTCCTGGTCGTCCCAGTCGGCGTCGCCCGGGGCGGTCCAGATCTGGACGCCCTCGGTGCTGCGCTCGTTGAGGGACACCGTCGTGATGTCGTCCTCGTCGTCCACGTAGACGCCAGTCGAGGCGTCCTCGGTGTCTTCCTCGGTGCCGACGGAGACGTCGTAGTCGCCCGCCTCAAGCGGCTCGTCGGGTTCGAGGTCCTCGGAGTGCCGGTAGACGTTCTCGATGGAGTCGTCGTCGTCGTCGCTGTCGTCCGTCAGCTCGAAGTTAGCGCTGGCGGGGTTGCGGATGCCGGCGTGGTAGGTGTTCCACAGGATGCCGACTTCGCCGTCGCCACCGTCTTCGACTTCGAGCGTGACGTTGTAGCCGACGTCCTCGCTACCGATGGTGATGAAGCCAGTGTCGGTGTTCTCCATCGTCGTGGTGATTTCGACTTCGTCACCGCGCTCGTCCTCGAACACCGTGTCCGGGAGCGAGAGCTGCCCTTCGGCTTCGGTCACTTCGATGGCGGCCGACGCTTCGGCGTCCGTGTCGGAGATTGCGACCGTGAAGTTGTAGTCGCCCGCGTCCGTGTCCGTCGCGTCGACGGTCAGCGCCGTGTTGTCGTTGACGTCGTTGAATCGAATCTCGTCGTCGTCAGTGTCGACGCTGTCGGGAGTGCGGTCGAAGAACTCTTCGAGTTCTTCGGCGTCCATGCCGTCAGCCGAGATTATCACGTCGTACGTACCGCGGTTCGACGTGAACTCGAGGTCGGCCGTCTCTTCTTTCTCGGAGCTGATGGAGTCCTCGTCGAACTCGGCGTCGAGGGTCTGCGTCTGAATCTCGAAGGAGTTCGCGCCAGCCTCGCTCTCCGCCACCGTGCCGTTGAGCTGACCGACATCACCAATCTCGACGACCTGGCGGTCCTCGGTAGTGATGACGTACTCCTGGCCGGCCTCAAACTGGCTGCCACCGGTGTCGATGACGTAGCTGCCTTCCTGGAGGTTGAACTCCGTCACCAGGGTGCCGACTTCGTCGGTGTCGTCGGAGGTGTCCAGCTCACGAATCTGGTAGGTCCCCTCGTCGCTATCGGGGTCCTCCACGTAGGCGCCCTGGCCGGCCCAGAACGTCGCGCCGGACGCGGCGTACACGTCCTGCGGGTCGTGGTTGGCCAGCGTGAACGTCTTGCTGGTGTTAGTGGAAGGACCAGTAACGTTGACCATCACGTCCGTACCGGCGTCCAGACCGTCGGTGTCGTGTTCAAGGTCAACGACAACGTCCCCTGCGCCGTCCACGCTCAGCGTGGCCGTGGAGGAGTTCGTGTCGGTGACGTCCGCGTTCCCGCTGCGAACGCGTGCGCTCTCAAGAACCGAGGCGTTGAATTCTAGCGTGTGTTCTCCGCCAGTATCTGCGTCGAATACGATTCGCTGTGTCGCGTCTTCGTCGTCTGCGGCGACGTTAGACGCAGTAGTGCCGCTATCCGTAACCGCAGCAGCCGTTCCGGCGAACGCGACGGTGCCCGCGAAGACCGAAAGCACCATCAGCGCAGCCAGGAAGACCGCGCGGAACTTCTTTGTCGTGTCTGTCATGGTTTTTGGAGTGTTGCAGTCGGCGACAGCACCTTTGACCGCCCTCGGTGCGAGCCCAGATGGGTTCGGGAGGAGGCTTACTGAGTACTGCCACCCTGGGTAGGGGTACACCAGATTGGAGATTCCATTACGGTAAATACTTTGTGTGTTTGTCATAGCCGGAGAAAGCGCGACAGTTCGCTTCGAATCGCGAGACAGCGCCGACTTCTTTGCGCGTCCCGTGTGAACAATCCTGACGCGAAAGAGTGTTCGAGTCGAGCGGTCGCGCTTATAAAGGACGCCGCTCGTGACAGACGTCCGTCAGACAGTCGGACCAGAATGTCTTCGAAACGCGGCTGTTGCGACAGGACGCTCCAGGGGGTTCCGTCGGCAGAATTCGGGGATTGACGAGCGAAAATGACGGGGCGAATGACCGTCGATTCTGACGGTCTGCGCGCGCGTCAGACGCGCCGGGGCGGTCAGGGCGAGTCGCGCGAGACGACCTCTATCTCCTGGCCGTCGGGGAGTTTCGTGAACGCGTAGCGGTCGTCGCAGGACTCGGGGTCGCGGTAGTCCTCGGCGTTGCGGTCCATCAGGGACTCCCAGTAGTCGTGCAGGTCGCCCGTCCTGACCGCGAGGTGGCCCCAGGCGTCGCCGACGTCGTAGGTCTGGCCGTCGTAGTTGTAGGTGAGTTCGACGGACATCTCCTCGTCGGCCGCGTCGCGGGGTTTCATGAAGTACAGCGCGAACGAGGAGTGCTCGCTCCGGCGGAACATCTCGTAGTCGAGTTTGCGCGCGAGCCACCCGATGGCCTGGTCGGCGTCCTCGACGCGAATCATCGTGTGGTCGAGGCTCCACTTCGCGCCGTGGTCGCGCTCGACGATTTCGATCTCGTGCCCGTCGGGGTCTTTCACGAAGGCGTAGCTCCCGCCGCAGGAGTCGGGGTCGCGGTAGTCCTCGACGCCCTCGTCCATCAGCTCCTCGTAGGCCTCGTAGACGTCCTCGGTGCGGACGGCGATGTGGCCCCAGGCGTCGCCCTGGTCGTACGACCGCCCGTCGTGGTTGTACGTCAGTTCGAGGAGGGCACCGTCGTCGTGCTTGTCGCCCGGGCCGAGGAAGACGTTGGTGAACGTGTCCGCCTCCCAGCGACCGTACTCCTCGTAGTCCAGGTGCGTCTGGTACCAGTCGAGCGATTCCTCGAGGTCCTCGACGCGCATCATCACGTGATCGAGTGTGCCTTCCATGGTTCGTGACAGGGCTGGCGCGTCGAAAAGAGTACCGAAATCGGTACGCGTCACGGGAATCGACGGGTTCGGGGCTCGCCCCGCGAGCGCGCCACCGGGGCGTGTCAGGACTGCCAGTCGAGCCACGCGGCGCCCCACAGGAGGAGCGTCCCGACCGGGACGGCGAACCGCCCGGGCTGGAACGAGAAGCCGCGAGCCAGTTCGAGGAGCGCCAGGCCCGCGAGGACGAGCGCTCCCGCGGTGAGGCGGCGGTCCTCGCGGTCGAGCGTGTACCCCGCGAGGGCGCTCGCGAGCGCGACCAGATACAGACCGACGGCCGCCGGCCAGGCGAGGATGTACTCGGGGAGGCCGGCCGTGTAGAGAAACAGGTAGTGGTAGACCGTGGTGACGCTCCCGCCGCCGGGCGTGACGAGTCCCCAGGAGAACACGAGCGTCACGACGCCGCGGTCGTACACCAGCACCGACCACGGAACCACGGCCGGAACCAGGAGCCATCCCAGTCGCCGACCGGCGGACTCGGGAGCGAGGGACGCCATGGCTCGAAATGGAGTCACGGCCGTTTCAACTGACCGGCCCGCCGGGCGCAGCAACTCGCATCCGGACTCACTTCCGGGCGACGATGCGGAGAACGTCCTCGTCGGCGAGTTCGTGGTCCCGGCCGACCTGCTGTTCGTCGTGTTTCGCGCTCGGCCCCGTCACGCGCGCGAACCTGAATCGCTCCTCGAAGGACCCGCCGAGTTTCCGGAGGGCGTCCGCCACCTCGTCGCCCTCCCGCAGGACGAGCGGTTCCTCGTAGTCGACGCCCCGCCCCGGCTTGTCCATGTAGATCCGAATCAGGCCGAGGGCCTCCCAGATGCGCTCTTTGAACCCGTCCAGACCGCGTTCCTCCACGGCGGAGACGAACGTCGCGTCCGCCGGGTCGACGCCGACATCCCGGAGGTCCGCGCGGACCGTATCGAGGTACTCGCGGTCGATGAGGTCGGCCTTGTTGACGACGACGATGGAGGGCAGGTACACCCGGTTGTCCATCACGCCGTCGATGAGTTCGTCGATGGAGAGGTCCTTGGGGATGGTCACGTCGGCGTTGACGTACCCGTGTTCGCGCAGGACGTCCTTGACGGTTCCCTCGTCGAGGGACACCTCGTCGCTCGTCGTGACGGAGATGCCGCCCTTGGCCGTCTTCGTGATAGAGAGGCGGGGCGGTTCCGCGTCGAGGCGGACCTTGTTGTCGTACAGTTCCCGCCGGAGGCGTTCGTACTGGTCGATTTCGAACACCGAGAGGACGAACACGATGAGGTCCGCGGTCCGGACGACCGAGAGGACCTCCTTGCCGCCGCCGCGTCCGCCGGCGGCACCCTCGATGAGGCCCGGCACGTCGAGCATCTGGATGTTGGCCCCGCGGTACTGGAGCATGCCCGGATTGACGTTCAGCGTGGTGAATTCGTAGGAACCGACCTCGCTGTCGGCGTTGGTCATCGCGTTGATTAGCGAGGACTTCCCGACGCTCGGGAACCCGACCAGCGCGACGGTGGCGTCGCCAGTCTTCTCGACGGCGTACCCGTGACCGCCGCCGGAGGAGGACTGGCGGCGCTCGAGTTTCTCTTTTTTCTCCGCGAGTTTCGCCTTCAGCCGGCCGATGTGCTGTTCGGTGGCCTTGTTGTATGGCGTGTTGGAAATCTCCTCGCGGAGTTCCTCGATTTCCTCCTCCAGACCCATCACCTATGTTTCTGCCGTTGGCGTCGAAAAACCTGTTCCTTCGGAGGCGAACGCCCCGGACGACCACGGGTCGGAATCGCCGCGTCGCCAGGGTCTAACGTACAGTCACCGCGTTCGGCCTGCGACCGACGCACGTGAAGATATTATTCGGAAAACGAGTACGCATGTTGGATAATCTCGGCTGATTATTTCGACGTACTTCGACACGGTTATACCGAATCGTCAAGCATCTTCCAGAACGAAGCCCTATGCCGGACCCGGCGATATTCCGCGACTGCACCGAAATCAGGATGCCGTGCGAGGCGCTCGACGGGACGAGAGAGGAGATAGAGGCGAAGTTCACCGTGACGATTTTCCAGACGGAGGACGCGGCGTGTCGGATAATCGGAAGCCCCGTCGAAATCAAGAAAGTCAGCGCCTTCCTCTCGCGGCAGGGATTCAACGTTCGGTGAGTCGCGGCCACCGCGTCGGAAGACGGGACGAGCGACGAGAGAGTCGGCCGAGCCACCGACTGGGAGTCGTTCCGGAACCCGCACCAGCCCGCCGATACCGCCCCGCGCCGTCGCCCCCGGCGCTCCCCTCCCGGTGGAAACTGTGGCCGACAGAAGGGATTAGTATCGTCCAGGGCATACGACGCCCATGGAAGAAGCGCCGGGACTGAGCGACCAGTACCGGATGTCGAGTCCGTGGCCGATGTTCGTCGCACTCGGGATTCCCCTCTCGGAACTCGGCATCCTCTTCGACGTCTTCCCGCTAGCCGTGGGTGGACTGTTGCTGTTCGCCGGGAGCATCGCTGGACTGGTGAAGGAAGCGGGGTACGCGGAGAAACCGTGGCGTCCGCTGGGCGTCCTGGCCGTCCTCCTGTTCGCACTCGGTGGCCTGTTCGTCCTGACCGACGTCAGACTGGTGACGCGTGGCCAGGCCATCCTCGTGGCCGCGGGGCTCCTCCTGCTCGGGAGCCTCCTGGGCGAACTCCTGGACATCGGGCGAACCGATCCCGTCTAGACCCGAAATCCGACACCCCGCAGGTCCCTCCGGAACCGACAACCTATTTGACCGGGATTCGTAATGGGTACCCATGTCAACACGCATCTTCGACCGGGAAACCATACTCGACCTCACGGTGAACTTCGTCCCCCTGTTCATCCTGCTGTTTTTCTTCGTCGGGTTCATCCTCGTCAACCCGTTCGGGTTCGACCCGATGGCCTCCGGTCTGCAGATGTTGCTCACGCTCATCCCGTTCGTCTTCCTGGCGCTGCTGACGTACCTGTCCGGGAAAGCTATCGCCGGCGACGAGAAGCGCTTCGCCGTCTACCTGCCGGGGCAGGCTACGGTCGACGGGGCGAAACCGGTCCACGGAGAGCAGGATGCCGACGACGTCGACCGCCGGTCCGCAATCGAGATGGGTGAAGAGTCCACCGACGACGAATCGGAGACGTCGGTCCTCGAATCCGGTGACGAATCCGGCCCCTCGGAGAACGGGTCCGACGGAGCGTCGGACGAGTCCACGGAGAGCGTCGACGAGTCCGAGGAGACGGCACCGGCAGAGAACGACTGACTCCCCGGTCGAGTATTCTTCCGACGCAACCCGCCGAGCCGCACGTGTTTGAAACCATACATATCATAAATAATATAGTTCATCTCTCTAATCTCCCTATCGTTCTTAAGTTCGTCCCTCAATATAGAGGGCCGATATGCTGCCCCCACCCGAATCTTTCTTATCCTTCGGCTACTCAAGGGCACACATGGAAATTGACGGACAGTTAGCGCTCACAGTGCTCATGGGGATTTTCCTCGTGGGCGTTGCCGCGTGGCTCGCGCGGGTCGAGAACTGGCGATCCTACTCACCACTCGCAGGTGGTGGTGGCAGCGTCGTCTCGGAGCGCGAACACGTCTCCGAGAAACCGTCGGGTCTCATCCGCTGGTTGACAACAGTCGACCACAAAGACATCGGCATGCTGTACGGCCTCTACTCCATCCTGGCGTTCGTCGTCGGCGGATTGATGGTCGTGATCATGCGCATCGAACTGATCGACCCGGGGATGACGCTGCTCTCGAGCACGTTCTACAACTCGCTGATGACCAGTCACGGCATCACGATGTTGTTCCTGTTCGGGACGCCCATCATCGCCGCGTTCGCGAACTACTTCGTGCCCCTCCTCATCGGCGCGGACGACATGGCGTTCCCGCGCATCAACGCCATCGCGTTCTGGCTGCTTCCCCCCGCCGCGTTGCTCATCTGGGCCGGGTTCTTCCCCATCCCGGACGTCATCCCGGCACAGACGGGGTGGACGATGTACACCCCGCTGTCGGCGGGCGAGGGTGCGGGTAACCAGGCGAACGCGGGCGTAGACCTGATGCTTCTGGGACTGCACCTCTCGGGGGTCTCGGCCACCATGGGGGCCATCAACTTCATCGCCACCATCTTCACCGAGCGCCACGAGAAAGTCACCTGGGCGAACCTCGACATCTTCTCGTGGACCATCCTCACCCAGTCGGGACTCATCCTGTTCGCCTTCCCCCTCCTGGGAAGCGCCATCGTCATGCTGCTCGCGGACAGGAACCTCGGAACCACCTTCTTCGCCATCGAACAGCAGGGGTACGTCCTCTGGCAGCACCTGTTCTGGTTCTTCGGTCACCCCGAGGTGTACATCCTCGTGCTCCCGCCGATGGGAATCGTCAGCCTCCTGATTCCCCGGTTCTCTGGTCGCCGCCTGTTCGGGTTCAAGTTCGTCGTCTACTCCACGCTGGCCATCGGCGTCCTCTCGTTCGGCGTCTGGGCCCACCACATGTTCGCGACGGGCATCGACCCGCGCCTGCGGGCCTCGTTCATGGCCGTGTCGCTGGCCATCGCGATTCCGAGTGCGGTGAAGACGTTCAACTGGATTACGACGATGTGGAACGGTCGCGTCCGCCTCACGGCCCCGATGCTGTTCTCCATCGGGTTCGTGGCGAACTTCATCATCGGCGGCGTCACGGGCGTCTTCCTCGCCTCCATCCCCGTCGACCTCGTGTTGCACGACACCTACTACGTCGTCGGCCACTTCCACTACGTCATCATGGGGGCCATCGTGTTCGCCGGGTTCGCCGGGCTCTACTACTGGTACCCAATCTACACGGGCCGGATGTACCAGCGGAGCCTCGCCAAGTGGCACTTCTGGCTCTGGGAGATCGGCGTGAACGTGACGTTCTTCGCGATGATTCTGCTGGGCTACGGCGGGATGCCCCGGCGGTACGCGACGTACCTGCCGCAGTTCGCGACGCTCCACCAGCTGACGAGTCTGGGTGCGTTCCTGTTGCTCGCGGGCGGCCTCATCTGGACGTACAACTTCGTGGTCTCCTGGATCGAGGGCCCCGAGGTCGTCGACGGCGACCCGTGGGACCTGAACGAGAACGGACTCAAGACGGCCGAGTGGCAGTGGTTCGAGCGGAAACTCCAGACGGCCGTCGCCGACGGCGGCGAGGAGGAGGCGGTGACCGACGGCGGTCAGGACGAAGCGATGACCGACGGCGGTCGGGAAGAAACGGATGGGGACGGCGGTGCCGACGACGCGAACGCCGCCAGCGACGAACCGTCGGCCGGCGGCGCGTCGGACGCTGAGTGACGGAGTAATCGTCGTCGATTCGCGGGCTGTTTTCGTTGACGCGGGGTCGGTTCTCACACACGGAGCCACCCGACGACGCGCGGCGACCGAACACCGAGCGACGGCTACAGTGCGAGGATGATACCGGTGGCGAACATCAGGAACGCGATGGCCCCCAGGACGATGCCGAGGAGGTCCGTATCGGACATACTCCATCGAGGGACTGCAAAAACAAAGGTTAATCGGTGGCCCACGTCGGGTCCGGTGCGAAAACCCTAATCGGCTGGGAATCGGGCGTGAGTACGTGAGCACCTCTCTGTTGCGCGGGCAGTATCTCGTCGTCGGTCTGTACGCCGCCCTGGTCGCGCTCGCGGGCCTGATGGGCGTGCTGTTCTCGCTGGTGGTCGAGAACCCCGACCCGCCGGCGCTCCTGTTCCTGTTCGAACTCCCCACGTCGCCGGTGGGGTTCGCAATCTACGGCGCCGTCACCGTCGGGCTGGCGCTCGGCATCCCGCTCGCACTGGTCGTCTGGGTGTCGGCCGGCATCGACGACGGCACCCCCGATTGAGGAGACGCCGGACGAGGGGACGCCCGACCGAGGGAACCACCGACCGCGGGACGAGGACGGATTCTCCGGGTCCGGCCCCCTGACGACCGAATCCCGGCGGAGACCGGCTGCCGCCACCCCCAAAGTTACTAATCGACGGACAGTGAGACGTAGGTATGTACAACGTCGTCATCGGCGTCGACAACGACGAGGACCGTGCGATGGCCTGCGCCCGTTCCGTGGGGACGCTCCCGGGCGACGGGTCGGACGTCCACGTCACCGTCCTCCACAGCTTCACGGACAACCCCAGCGGCGCGTCCGCGACCCAGATACACTCTGTCCGGGAGGTCAGCGACTACTTCGACGAGCAGGGCATCGACTACGACGTCACCGAGAGCAGCGGCGACCCCGCGGAGGCCATCATCGAGACGGCCGACGAACTGGACGCCGACCTCATCGTCCTCTCCGGTCGGAAGCGCTCGCCGGCCGGGAAAGCGCTGTTCGGCAGCGTCACCCAGGCGGTGATTCTCAACGCCGACCGGCCGGTGATGGTCGCCGGCGACGTCGCACAGAAGTCGTCGTAGTTCGCGTCCCCCGCCGAATCGGCGCGGGAGGGATACCGCCGCGAGCGACTGGCGAGTCCCGCGGTCTCAGGCGTCCGCGTCGTAGGCGGGATGCAGTCGGTCGGCGACCGCCTCGGGGGAGTGCCGTCCGCGAAGTCGCTCGACGACCGTCCCGTTCCGGAAGCCGAGTATCGTCGGCGCCGCCTCGACGTCGTACTGCTCGACGAACGCCGGACACGACTCCCCGTCGATACCGACGACCGGGACGCCCTCCGGAACCGCACCGAGAATCTCGTCGATGTCGGCTTTCATCGCCTCGCACGGTTCGCAGTACGGTCGCCAGACGGTGACGACGAGCGACTCCTGGTCCGCGACGGCCGCCCGGACCGCGTCGTCCGCGAGTTCTTCGACGGCGTCCGGTACCGGCGACCCGGGACCGATTTCGACGAGGAGCGACGCCATCACGCCGAGCGTCGCCCTGTCGGGCGGGTCCTCCAGGAACGACTGGACCGCCAGGAACGCGACCAGTTGCTCGCGGGTGACTTCGTTCTCCGCAATCTGCTCGGCGGCCGTCGACTGGTCGACGCCGAACAGGTCGGCGATGGTCGCCCTGAACAGGTCCCGGTCCGCGTCGCCGTACGTGTCGTGGTAGATGCGCCTGACGTCCTCGAACTCGTCCGTGGTTTCGAGGCCCCCGTCGGGATGCTCGCGGACCGCCCCGGCCTCGACGAGTCGGTCGAGCGCAGCCTCCGGGTCGGCGGTCGACGACGCCACGAATCACACCCCCAGGTACCGCTGGCGGGTCTGTTCGTCCTCGCGGAGTTCCTCGGCGGTTCCGCTGAAGACGATTTGCCCCTGGTCGATGACGTACGCCCGGTCGGCGATTTTGATCGCGGCCGCGGCGTTCTGCTCGACCAGGAGAATCGTGGTCCCCGCGTCGTTGATGCGCTTTACGGCGCTCTCGACGGCTTCGATGATTTTCGGCGCCAGGCCCTCGTAGGGTTCGTCCAGCAACAGCAGGTCCGTGTTCTGCTTGAGCGCCCGCGCGATGGCGAGCATCTGCTGCTCGCCGCCCGAGAGCGTCCCGGCCCGCTGGGTCTTTCGCTCCCGGAGTCGCGGGAAGTCCTCGTAGACCTGTTCGGTCGACGCGCCCTCGTGTTTGAACTCGATGGCCCGCCCCCAGGTGTTCGACTTGTTTCGAACCACCTCGGCGAGGTGGAGGTTCTCCTGGACGGTCAGGTTCGGGAAGATGCGCCGCTCCTCGGGCACGAGCGAGATGCCGCGAATCGAGATGTCCTCCGGGGGGGTGCCGGTGACGTCCTCACCGTCGAACCGGACCGCCCCGTCGCGCACGTCCGGCGGCGTCGCGCCGGCGATGCTGCGCAAGGTCGTGGTCTTGCCCGCCCCGTTCCGACCGAGGAGCGCACATATCTCCCCCTCTTCGACGTTCATCGAGAGGTCCCGGAGGATGTGGCTCTCGTCGTAGTACGCGTCCACCGAATCGAGTTCGAGGAGGCTCATATCTCCACCCCTCCGAGGTAGGCCTCCTGGACGTCCTCGTTGCCGCGAATCTCGTCGGGCGTCCCCTCGGCGATGATTCGGCCGCGGTTGAGAACGACGATGCGGTCGGAGACGGAAAAGACTATCTCCATGTCGTGTTCGACGAGGACGAACGTCAGCCCCATCTCGCGTTTGACCTCCTCGATGAGTTCGACCGTCGACTTCGTCTCCTCGGGCGACATGCCGGCAGTCGGTTCGTCCATCAACAGCAGGTCCGGTTCGCTGGCGAGGGCGATGCCGATTTCGAGGCGGCGCTTGTCGCCGTACGGCAGCGCGTGGGCCGGTTCCTCCCGCCGGCCGTACAGGCCGACGGCCTCGAGCGTCTTGCGTGCCAGGGCGTGGACGCCGTCGAGACTGTTCCGGTGCCTGAGGAAGTTGAAGCTGAACGACCCGTGTTCGGCCGCCAGGGCGGCGATTTCGGCGTTCTCTCGGACGGTCAGGTCCGGGAAGATGGAGGCCGTCTGGAACGACTTGCTGACGCCTCGCTGGACCACCTGGTGCGGGTCGAGGCCCACGATCGACTCGCCCTTGAACGTGATGTCGCCGGCAGTCGGGTCGAGTCGCCGCGTGATGAGGTTGATGAGCGTCGACTTGCCCGCGCCGTTCGGCCCGATGATGGAGACTCGCTCGTCCTCCTCGACGGTCAGGTTGACCTCGTCGGTGGCGACCAGGCCGCCGAACTCCTTGACGAGGTCGGTGGTCTGGAGCAGGGTCGACATGTCACTTCCCACCCCCGCGAACGAGAGCGACCAGTCGCTTCGGGAGCGTCACGACCCGCACCACGAACGACCGGAGCCCCGCAATCCAGGCCCGGACGGTGTTCGTCGCGTGGTCGCGGGCCGCCCCCGGGTCGTCGGCAGCGAGTTTGAGGAACCACCACAGGTCCTGGAACCCGCCGCCGACGCCGCGGGGGAACAGCCAGATGACCACGACGAACAGGAGGCCGAGCGTGAGGTGCCAGAACGGCGCAATCCAGTCGAACGGGTGACCGCCGCTGACGATGTTCTCGACGTACAGGTAGAGGCCCGCGCCGAGCATCGGGCCGAACAGCGTCCCGGTGCCGCCGAGGACGGTCATGATGACGATTTCGCCGCTCTCGGTCCAGTACAGCGACTGGAGGGGAACGTACGAGCCGTGGATGGCGAAGAGGCTGCCGGCGACGCCGGCGAACCCGCCCGAGATGATGAACGCCATCAGCTTGTATCGCCAGACGTTCAGGCCGACGAACTCCGCCCGCTGGTCGTTCTCGCGGATGGCCCGGAACACCATGCCGTACGGCGAGTGGAGCAGGCGGTACGCGAAGGCGATACAGAGCACCGTGAGCAGGCCCACGAAGACGTACAGCCAGGTCCCGAGGAGCGTCTCGAACACGCCGGGGAGGTCCGCCTCCAGGGCGAACATCCCCAGGAGTTCGCTCGTCTCGACGTCCGTGTACCCGTTCTCGCCGCCGGTGTAGTCGGCGAGCGGCGACGACGACATGTAGAATATCATCTGCCCGAACGCCAGCGTCAGAATCGAGAAGTAGATGCCGCCCCGGCGCAGCGAGAGGAACCCGAGAATCCACGCCAGCAGGAGCGCGAAGGCCGTCCCCACGATGACCATCAGTATCGGTTCGCCCGAGAAGTGGTAGGAGAACAGGCCGGCCGCGTAGGCGGACCCGCCCCAGAACGCCGCGTGACCGAACGACAACAGCCCGGTGTAGCCGAGCAGGAGGTCGAACCCGAGCGCGAAGATGCCCCAGATGAGGATGAGCGTCGCCAGGCCCTGGTAGCCCTGCAGTAGCTCGCCCACGACCGGCGCCCGCGAGAAGACGAACGGGAACAGGGCGATAAGGAGCGCCGAGACGGCGACCACTCGCACCTCGTTGCCCCGGGGGGCCCAGATGCCGAGCGAGTCGACGAGGGTACTCCCCTCGGTTTCGGTCTGTCTCGTCGCCTCCGCGCCGCTCTCGCCGCGTTTCACCTCGTCGCTCATGGAGCCACCTCCTCGCTGCCGAGCAGCCCCTGCGGGCGGACGAGCAACACCAGCGCGGCGATGGCGTAGAGGCCGACCTGCGACCACGCGGGGAAGAACGCCACGAGCGTGGCGGTGGTGAGGCCGAACAGGACGCCGCCGAGCACCGCGCCCGCGATGCTCCCTACCCCGCCGATGACGATGGTGAGGAACGCCGGCACCAGGATGTCAGTCCCGACGGTCGGGTTGACCACGTTGAGGGGGCCGCCGACCACTCCGGCGACGCCCGCCAGCGACGCGCCGATGCCGAACACGACGAGGTACGGGCGCGTAATCTTGATGCCGAGCAGTCGGACCATCTCCGTGTCGCGGGTCCCCGCACGGACGACGAGGCCGAAGTCGGTGAACTCGACGATGAAGTAGACGATGAGCACGAGCACCGCCGTGATGGCGATGACCCAGAGCCGCCAGCGGGGGAAGTTCCCGACGATGGGAAGCGCGATGGGACCGGACACCGGGATGCCCTGGAACGACCCGAACGCGAGGATGTGCTGGGGCTGGTTGAACGGGAGGCTGTTGCTACCGAACAGGAGCCGGAACAGCTCCTGGACGATGATGGCGAGACCGAACGTCACCAGAATCTGGTCGGTGTCCGGTCGGTCGTAGAACGGTCTGGCGACCAGCCGTTCCATCAGGAGACCGAGGGCGAACACGAAGATGGGGACGAACACCAGCGCGGCGAGGAATCCCATGTCCAGGCCGATGGACGTGTACCCCCACTCCTGGAGGCGGCCGCTGGTGAGTGTCACTTCGAGGGCCACCAGCAGCCCCGTGTACGTGCCGACGAGGTAGAGCGCCCCGTGGGCGAAGTTGACGAACTTTAGCGTTCCCAAGATGATGGACAGACCGACAGCCAGGAGGACGAAAATCGCGCCCTGCTGGAGACCGTTGAGGAGAATCGTGAGGAGGTCGGCGAGCAGCGTCATCGCGACCCTCCCAACGGTCCCGCTCCGACTGTCGTCGAACGGCGTCGTGGATGGATAATATCGCTCATGGATTGGTGTGGTATCGTTGAAAGCCGGTGACAACCTCGGTCGTGGTCAGGCCGTCAGCTCACTCGTCACCGTAGTCGCCCAGTTGACACTCGGAAGCGGGGCCTTCGTTGCAGCCGTAGCCCAGCTGGTCGCGGCTGGTGACGTTGACGATTTCGAAGTACTTGCCCGTCTCCTGCTCGGACTGCGGGAGCCCCTTCACGACTGGGACGTCGCGCTGAGCCTGGTGGTCGCACTTGCGCATGAGTTCGCTTCCCATGCCGATGTTGGAGTACTCGTAGCCCTCGAGCTGTCGAATGACCTCGGGGGGGTAGAACGTTCCCGCGCGTTCGGCGGCCGCCGCGTACTGGAGCGTCTGCGCGTAGGCCAGTTGCGCCGGGCCGGAGGGGATGCGGTCGTACTCGTCCTGGAACGCCTGCGTGAACTGCTTCGACGGTTCGTTGTCTATCTGGGAGTCCCAGGCCACGGTGCCGTAGATGCCCTCGATTGCGCCGCCCGCGGCCTGTGCCATCGGGCGGTTGTACAGTGGCACGATAATCTCCATGTCCTGGTCGAGGCCGGCGTCGATTGCCTGGGAGACCGAGTTCGCGCCGTCGAGGCCGTAGTGGTTGAGAATCAGCACGTCGGCGCCCGAGTTGGCAGCCTCCGAGAGGTACGAGGCGTAGTCTTTCGTGCCGAGGGGCGTGGCGACGCTCTTGACCTGTTGCCAGCCCGCGACCTCGGTCATGAACTGCTTCATCGAGGCCTGCTGGGTCTGCCCCCAGCTGTAGTCGGCGTACAGCTGATAGAACTTGAGGTCCGACCCGTAGGCTTCCTTCACCACCGGCGCCAGCGCCTGGCCGGTCATGTACGCGTTGAACATCTCGCGGAAGCCGTACCGGTCGCAGTCTTTCCCGGTGGTGTCGTTCGAGTGGGTCAGGCAGGCCATGAACATGACCTTCTCGTCCTGACAGAGGCCCTGGACCGCGATTGCCACCGCACTCGACGACCCGCCGGTCACCATGATGACGTCGTCGCGCTCTATCATCCGCGAGGCGGACTGCCGGGCCGTGTCGGCGTCGGTGGCCGTGTCGCCGTCCACGTAATCGACCTGTTTACCCAGGACGCCGTCGCCGCTCAGGTCGTCGAACTGGGTGTCGACCCAGCCGCCCCCGTTGTTGAGGTGCTTGACGGCCAGCTCGTACGCTCGCAGCTCGTCCTGACCCTCAGAGGCGTACGGACCGGACTGCGGGACGTTGAATCCGAAGGTTACGGTGTCCCCTTCGACGGGAAAGTTCCCCAGTTCCGGATACTCCTGGCTTCCGCCGCCGCCTCCACCGCCGCCGTCTCCGCCACCGCCGTTTCCGCCACCGCCGTCTCCGCCGCCGCCGTCTCCACCGCCGCCGTCTCCGCCGCCGCCACCGGTACAGCCTGCCAGTCCAGCCAGACCAGCGGTGCCTGCGGCTCCGAGTCCTTTCAGTATCTCACGCCTATCGAGGGACTTGCTATCCCGTGCCATGAAGCAAAAGCCTTCAACATTGTATATAATTGTTATTGAAGTAACATGGTATTATATTGTTCAGTATATGACTGGACAGAAACAATATAAAATCCCGCAATATTTGGGGGATGTCGGGCGGCCCTGCAGGCCGTTACTTCGCTCCAGAGTAAATTATTACCAGATTTTCAACAGCTACTGGAACGTGATATTCTGCGTGAGGCGGTAGTTTCGAAGGCACCGATTCGGCCGCGAACGATGGCACCAGCGGCGTTACTCCCTGGGTCCGGGGAAACGTTCTAACCGGCCGACGCCGATATATGCTTCATGTTCACGATTGTCATGGGCGTCGACCGCGACGTCGGGCGCGCACTCTCGTGTGCCCGGGTCGTGGCCGAGTTACCGGGGGGACACGAGGACAAGACAGTCACCGTCCTGCACAGTTTCACAGACCACGACGGGGGCGCGTCGGCGGTGAGCGTCGAGTCGGTCAGCGGCGTGGGGGACTACCTCGCCAGACTGGGCATCGACCACGACATCGTCGCTGCGAGCGGTGACCCGGCCACCGCCATCGTGGACGCCGCCGACGAACTGGACGCGGACATAATCCTCCTGGCCGGACGCAGACTGTCGCCTGCGGGGAAGGTCCTCTTCGGGAGCGTCACGCAGTCGGTGATGCTCGCCACGTCCCGGCCGGTGGTGGTCGCCGGTCCCGGAGAGCCGTCCTGAGCGACGTCCGGCACAGTTTCTCCGGCGACGGGTCCGACGAGTTCCCGGTTTTCGACACCGGGACCATCTGTGGGTAGCAATTGTTGGGGGGCGCAACTTTACGTGAAAGGTCGTCTACAGAACAGTCATGCAACTGCGCGAAGCCACGCGGGCGGACGCCGAGGAAGTTCGATCGGTCGCGAGCGAGTCGCTCGACGCCTCGTACGGAGACGTCCTCGGACACGACATCGTCGACGAGGCAGTCGAGGAGTGGTACGGCGAGGGCCTCGGCGACGACGTCGAGGCCGACGGGTCGCTCTACGCCGTGGCCGTCGTCGACGACGAAGTGGTGGCGTTCTCCCAGAGCTACGTCGCCGGGCCGGAGGACGGCATCGGCGAGATACACTGGTTGCACGTCGCGCCCCGCGAACGGGACACCGGCGTCGGCACGGCGCTGCTGGCGTTCACGGAGGCTGAACTCAGGCGGCGCGGGGTCGGCCAGTTCCGCGGGCGCGTCCTGGCCGCGAACGAACTCGGGGCGACGTTCTACGAGGACCACGGCTACGAACCCATCGACGAACGCGACATCGACATTCACGACGAGACGTTCACCGAGCAGGTGTACGAAAAGCAGGTGACGACCTCCCGGGGTCACGAGAGCACCCTGGAGCGGCGGCGACTGGCCGACGGCGAGACGGTCTACGTCGCGTTCGACGAGGCAGACCGCGCGTCCAAGGGACCGCTGTACGTCGTCTACCACGACAGGGACCGGTCCGAGAAACGAGGCTGGTTCTGTAGCGCCTGCGGCGGTTTCGAGGTGGCGATGGAACCGATGGGCCGGGCCGAGTGCAGCGAGTGCGGGAACCGGCGCAAGCCGACCCGGTGGGACGCCGCCTACCTGTAACCGGGGAAACGAATAGCTGGCCGTCCGGTCGACGTCGTCACCCCTCGCCGACCATCCGCTCCTGGTCTTCCCACTCGCGCTGGCGGAGTTCGTACTTCTGAATCTTGCCCGTCGCCGTCTTCGGGAGTTCGGCCACGAACTCGATTTCCTTCGGCACCTTGTAGTTCGCCATGCGCTCCAGGCAGAATTCGACGAGGACGTCCGAGGTGACCCCCGGGTCGTCGGGGTCTCCGCTGTCGGGCACCACGAACGCCTTGGGCGACTCGCCCCACTGGTCGCTCGGCATCGGGATGACCGCGACGTCGGCGACGGCGTCGTGACTGAACAGCGTGTCCTCGAGTTCGATGCTGGAGATGTTCTCGCCGCCCGAGATGATGATGTCCTTCTTGCGGTCCTGGATGGAGACGAAGCCGTTCTCGTCGACGACAGCCAGGTCGCCCATGTGGTAGTACCCCTCGACCCGGTCCGAGAACGCCGTCTCGGTCTCGTCGGGTTTCTCCCAGTACCCGTCCATCACCTGGTTGCCGCGGACGACGATTTCGCCGATGGACTGGCCGTCCCACGGGACGTCCTCGCCGTCCTCGTCGACGACCCGGATTTCGGTCCCCAGGTAGCCGATTCCCTGCCGTTTCTTGACGTCGAACCGGCCGTCGCTGTCGTCCTCGAAGAACCGGCGGGCGTCGGACGTCGTGATGAGCGGTCCGGTCTCCGTGGCCCCGTAGACGTGTTTCAGGTGCCACCCGAACTCGTCCTCGACGGTTCGGATGGTCGCTTCCGGGGGGGCGGCCCCCGCCGTGGCGACGCGAACCTGCCCCGGGCGGGTGTCGACGTCGTGGCCGTCGTAGTGGTTCATCAGCATGTTGAGGACCGTCGGCGCGGCACAGAAGTACGAGACGTCCTCCTCCTCGATGCGACTGAACACCTCGCCGGCGTCGACCCCGCGGGTGCAGATGTGCCTGGCGCCGAGACCGGTGACGGCGTAGATGTGCCCCCAGCCGTTGACGTGGAACATCGGGAGCGTCCAGAGGTAGACGTCGTCGTCGCGAAGTTCCTGGTGGAGGCTGATGAGGTAGGCGTGGAGCGTCTCGGCGCGGTGGGTCCGGCAGACCCCCTTCGGGTCGCCCGTCGTGCCCGATGTGTAGTTGATGGTGATGATTTCGTCCTCGTGCATCTCGGGACGCTCGTAGTCGGTGCCCGCTGCCACCACGTCGTTGAACGACTCCCACTCGCCGCCGACCCGGTCCGGGTCGTTGGTGATGAAAATCTCCGTCGGCACCTCGTCTCTGATGGCCTGAATCTTCTCCGCGTACTCGTAGTCGGCGTAGATGGCTTTCACGCCCGCGTCCGAGAGAATGTACTCGAAGTCGGACGGCACCAGGCGGTAGTTGAGCGGCGTGTGGACGGCGCCAGCCTGCATCGTCCCGTAGGCGGCCTCCAGGTGGTAGTGCGTGTTCGGGTCGAGCACGGCGACCCGGTCGCCCTTCGTGACACCCCTGGCCTGCAGTGCGGCCGTGAATCCGTCCGCGCGCTCGCCCAGTTCGTCGTAGGTGTACCGCTCGCCAGTGGTCGCCAGCACCGCCTCCTGGTCCCCGTAGTAGGTTCGGGCCCGGTCCAGAAAGTCGGTGACGAGGAGTGGTTTCTCCATGAGCGAGTCGTTTAGCAACGATAATGATATATATTGTGTTTCACGTAAACGAGTGGCACAACCGCCGCATGTTACCTGTCAGATAGTGTGAGGGTGGCAGGTAACGGAACGAATCAAAGGGCCTGAAACGCCGAATTCGTGCCGGACGCCGCCGAATCCGGTCGTCGGGCGGCCGAACCGTATAGCGCACAATATCTCTCGGTTCCTCTCGTGAGCGAATATAATCCTCGTACGTGCTACCCACAAAAAACCCTTGTCGGAGCGGGGTACTACGGACCGTATGGGATTTTCCAGCTACACCGGCCAATCTCCTGCGAGCGTTCGAGACGAGTCTGTCGTCGACCGGATCTCACAGCACAGGCGGTGGGACGTGGACGCGCCGAGCGAGGACGCCTGCGCCAACTGCGGAACGTCACTCCCCCTCCAGGAACGACACCTGCTCGTGACGCTCACCGACCGGCGTAATCGCGGCGGCGTGAGACGACACCTGTGTGACGATCAGTGCCTCGACGAGTGGATGCACAGCGGCGACCAGACAGACTGAGTGACGAGCGTCGTCCGACGCCCGGCACCCGGGTGACGACCGTCTCGAAGCGTCAGTCGACAGAACTCGCCGCCGTATCATCCAGTGATACCACAAGGTATTACCCCGTCGGCCTGCTCCGGTCGTGTATGGTTGCACCCGAATGGAGGTGGGTCCCGTGGTGACCGCCGGGACAGTCCTCGGCCTGACGGCGGTGGTCCTCGCCGTCTTCGCCGGGATAGGGGTGTGGTACGCTCGCGGGCGAATCACCTCCGTGGAGGACTTCATCTCTGCGCGCAACAGCGCGGGGCGACGAACGCTGACAGCCACCATCGTCGCGTCCAGCATGGGCGCGTGGATTCTGTTCAGTCCGGCCGAGGCCGGGGCGGCGTTCGGAGGCGTGACGGCCGTCCTCGGCTACGCTCTCGGGTCGGCCCTCCCGCTTCTCGCCTACGCCGTCGTCGGTCCGCGCATCCGTCGACTCATTCCCGAGGGACACAGCATCACGGAGTACGCCTACGCCCGGTACGGGTCGGCGATGTACGCCTACGTGCTCCTGGCCTCCGTGGCCTACATGTTCGTCTTCCTCGCGGCGGAGTTCACCGGCATCGCCGGCGCCCTGTCGCTCCTGGCGGACGTCCCGGGGTGGCAGACGGCGGCGCTTGTCGGCGCCACCGTCTTCGCGTACACCGTCTACGGCGGCCTCCGGTCGAGCATGTTCACCGACGTGTTGCAGACGCTGCTTGTTCTCCCGCTGCTGGCCGTCTCCGTCGGCGTGGTCTTCCTCGTTCTCGGCGGCCCGCTTGTCGCCTTCGAGTCGGTGTCGTCGACGCGACCCGAGCTGTTTAGCCTCGGATACCTCCCCGGCCTCGAGTTCGGCGTCTACGTCGCGGTGGCCGTCCTGGCCGCCGAGATGGTCAACCAGGCGTGGTGGCAGCGCGTGTACGCGGCGCGCGACTCGGGGACCCTCTCGCAGTCGTTCGGTCTCGCGGCGGTGCTGGTCGTCCCCATGGTGGTCGCCGTGGGGCTTCTGGGACCGCTCGCGGTCGGCCTCGGTCTGGTGGACGGAACGGGCGACGCGTCCGTCTCGTTCTTCCTCGTCGTCAACGAGGTACTCCCCGACTGGGCCGTCCTCGTCGTCGCCGTCCTGGCGGTGCTGCTCGTCGTCAGCAGCGCCGACACGCTGTTCAACGCCATCGCGAGCGTCGTGACGGCAGACCTCCCGCGACTGCTCGACGTGGACGAGGCGCGACTCACGGCCGCCGCCCGCGTGTTCACCGGCGTCGTCGCCCTCGGGGCGACCATCGTCGGCATGCAGGGCTACAGCGTCCTCACGCTGTTCCTGTTCGCCGACCTGCTGGCGGCGGCGACGTTCGTCCCCCTGCTGTTCGGACTCTACTCGCAGAACGCCTGGGAGGGCGGCGCAGTCGCCGGAAACCTGGCCGGTCTGGCCGTCGGTCTGGCGTTTTTCCCGCCGGCGCGGGGCGCCCTCGAGGCGGTGGGTCTCGGACCCGTGCTCCCGGCGAGTTCGTTCCTCTGGTCGTTCCTCGGCGCGGCCGGCGTCTCCGCGCTGGTCGTCGCCCTGACGGCCCGCCTCGGACGACACACCTACGACCTGGGGCGCCTGGGGAGCGAGGTCCACCGCCTCGACGTCGGCGAGGAGGAGGCGTCCGCGGACGGCGGTCGACCCAGGGACTGACCGCCCCCGTCCGGGTCGCGATACCCGCAACCGGGGTCACTCCGGAGCGTAACCAGCGCGGTAGAGCCGACGCTGGAACGTCGGCAGACGAAAAAAGCGCGGTCTGGCGTCCGTGACGCGACGGCCGGGAGGCGACCGGCGGTTCAGTCGCCCTGGACCTTCCGCTGGATGTCGGTGACGATGTCCGGGTTCCGGAGCGTCGTGGTGTCCCCGAGTTCCTCGCCGTTGGCTATCTCCTCGAGGAGGCGGCGCATGATCTTCCCCGAGCGGGTCTTCGGCAGTTCGGGGGTGAACACGACGGCTTCGGGCCGGGCGATGGGGCCGATGGCGTCCTCGACGCCCTCGATTATCTTCTGCTCCATCTCCTCGCCGGACTCGTAGCCGTCTTCGAGGATGACGTACGCGTAGACGGCCTCGCCTTTCACCTCGTGGTCGCCGCCGACGACGGCCGCCTCCGCGACGCCCTCGACGCCGACGATAGCGGACTCTATCTCCATCGTCCCGAGGCGGTGGCCCGAGACGTTGAGCACGTCGTCGACGCGGCCGAGGATGGTGATGTAGCCGTCGCCGTCTATCTTGGCGCCGTCCTCGGGGAAGTACACCCACTTGTCGCGGTCCTTGATGGAGTACTCGTCCCAGTACTCGTCGATGAACCGCTCGTCGTTGTTGTAGAGGGTGCGGAGCATCCCCGGCCACGGTTTGTTGACGACGAGGTAGCCCGCGCGGCCCGCCTCGACCGGGTCGCCGCTGACGTCGACCACGTCGGCGCTGATGCCCGGCAGCGGCGGCCCCGCGCTCCCCGGTTTCATCGTTCCGACACCGGGCAGCGTCGTCACCATCATGCCGCCCGTCTCGGTCTGCCACCAGGTGTCGATGACCGGGCAGTCCTCGTTCCCGATGTGCTTGTAGTACCACTTCCACGCGCGCGGGTTGATGGGTTCGCCCACGGTCCCCAGCAGGCGCAGCGAGGAGAGGTCGTGCTTCTCGGGGAACTTGCTCCCCCACTTCATGAACGCCCGGATGGCCGTCGGAGCGGTGTAGAACACGTCGACCGCGTACTTCTCGATGAGTTCCCACAGGCGGTCGCGCTCGGGGTAGTCTGGCGTCCCCTCGTACATCACCGTGGTCGTCCCGAGCGAGAGCGGCCCGTAGACGATGTACGAGTGACCGGTAATCCATCCGATGTCCGCCGAGCACCAGTAGGTGTCACCGGGTTCGAGGTCGAGCACCGCGTGGGACGTCCAGGTCACGTACGAGAGGTAGCCGCCGGTGGTGTGCTTGACCCCCTTCGGCTTGCCGGTCGTCCCCGAGGTGTACATGAGGAACAGCATGTCCTCGGCGTCGCGCTCGACCGGGTCGACGCGCTCGCCCAGGTTCTCCTCCATCAACTCGTCCCAGTCGTGCTGGTTCGAGCGCAGGTCGTGGCCGAAGTCGTCGTCGCCCAGGCGGTCCACGACGACAGCCGCGTCCACCTCGTGTTCCACGCCGTCGAGACCCTCGTTTGCCTTCTCCATGTGGTCGAGCGGGTCGCCCCGGCGGTAGTAGCCGTTCGCGGTGACGAGGTACTCGGAGTCCGCGGAGTTCATCCGCGTGGCCAGCGCGTCGGCCGAGAAGCCGGCGAACACCACGCTGTGTGGCGCGCCGATGCGGGCGCAGGCCAGCATGGCGATGGGCAACTCGGGGATCATCGGCATGTAGAGCGTGACCACGTCGTCCTCCTCGACGCCCAGGTCCCGGAGCGCCGCGGCGAACTCGTTGACCTCGCGGTAGAGGTCCTGGTAGGTGTACGTCCGGGTCGTGCCGTGTTCGCCCTCCCACTTGATGGCGACCCGGTTCTTGTCGCCGTTCTCGACGTGGCGGTCCACGGCGTTGTACGACGCGTTCAGCTTGCCGTCGGTGAACCACTTGTAGAACGGCGGGTTCGAGTCGTCCAGCACCTCGTCGTAGTCCTCGAACCAGTCGAGCATGTCAGCCGCGCGCTCCCAGCTCTCGGGCCAGTTCTCCTCGAACTCCTCGTAGATTCCCTCGTCGGAGACGTTCGCCTGCTCGACGAACTCCGCTGGCGGATCGAACGCTTCCTGTTCCTCCAGCCGAGCCTCGAGTTCCGCGTCAGAATCTGACATGAGTCAAGCTAACGTTCCTTATCCTCCATGATAAACTTATGGCAAGAAGAAGGACCCACGATAACGAGGGATAATTCAGGGACGACGCGGATGCGACGAAGGGAGAACAGCGCGTCGTTCGAGTGAAACGTACGGAACGCGGACAGTACGCCGAGGCGAACAGAGAGGATTCACGACGCGCCGTGCGGGAGTCGGATGAGGGCACAGAGAGGATTCACGACGCGCCGTCCGAGAGTCGGGCGGGGCGTCCAGTGAGGGTTCTCGACGCGCCGTCCGGGCGTCAGGCGAGCGTCACTGTCTCCTGGTAGGTCCCGTACTCGTCTTCGAACACCTGCATTATCTCCCCCATGGTCGCGTAGACGCTCACCGCGTCCACGATGGCCGGCATCACGTTCTCGTCGGACTCGACGGCCTCCCGCAGGGCGTCGAGCGCTCGGTCGACGGCTGCGTCGTCGCGCTCGGCCTTGACCTCCTCCAGTCGCGCCAGCTGGCGCTCCTGGGCCGTCTCCTCGACGGTCAGCAACTCGGGGCGCGTGTCCTCGTCGGACGCGTACTGGTTGACGCCGACGACGACTTCCTCGCCCGACTCGACGCGTTCCTGGTACTCGTAGGCGGCGTCCTGAATCTCCCGGTGGAAGTACCCCTCGTCGATGCCCCGGAGGACGCCGTCGCGGACCGACCCGTCGCCCATCTCCCGAATCTCCTCGATGTACGCCATGGCCCGCTCCTCAACCTCGTCGGTCAGCGCCTCGACGGCGAAGCTCCCGCCCAGGGGGTCGATGATGTCGGCGGCGCCCGACTCCTCGGCGATAATCTGCTGGGTGCGGAGCGCAACCCTGACGGCCTCCTCGCTGGGAAGCGCCAGCGCCTCGTCGTAGCTGTTGGTGTGGAGGCTCTGGGTCCCGCCGAGGACGCCGGCCAGCGCCTGTATCGTCACCCTGACGACGTTGTTGAGCGGTTGCTGGGCGGTCAGGGACTGGCCCGCCGTCTGGGTGTGGAATTTCATCCGCCTGGAGCGGGGGTCCTCGGCGTCGTACCACTCGTCCATGACGCGGGCGTAGATACGCCGCCCGGCGCGGAACTTCGCCACCTCCTCGAACAGAGAGTTGTGAGAGTTGAAGAAGAACGACAACTGCGGGGCGAACTCGTCGACGTCGAGTCCGCGGTCGACGGCGTCCTCGACGTAGGCGAACCCGTCGGCCAGCGTGAACGCGAGTTCCTGGACCGCCGTGGACCCGGCCTCGCGGATGTGGTACCCGGAGATGGAGATGGGCTGGAACTTCGGCGTCTCGGCGGCGGCGAACTCGATGGTGTCGGTGACGACGTCCAGCGACGGTTCCGGCGGGACGACCCACTCTTTCTGCGCGATGAACTCCTTGAGCATGTCGTTCTGGAGCGTCCCGTCTATCTCCTCGCGGGGGACACCCTGCTGGTCGGCTAGGGCGACGTACATCGCGTAGATGACCGGGGCGCTGGGGTTGATGGTGAAACTCGTCGTCACCTCGCCGATGTCGATGCCCTCGAACAGCAGTTCCATGTCCCGTAGCGTGTCGACGGCGACGCCCTCCTTGCCGACTTCCCCGTCGGCCATCGGGTCGTCGGAGTCGATGCCCATCAGCGTCGGCATGTCGAAGGCCGTCGACAGGCCCGTCTGCCCCTCGTCGATGAGGTAGTGGAACCGCTCGTTGGTCTCCTCGGCGGTGCCGAACCCGGCGAACTGGCGCATCGTCCAGGTTCGCCCCCGGTACATCGTGGGGTAGACCCCGCGCGTGAACGGTTCCTCGCCCGGGAACCCGAGGTCGGACTCGTAGTCGATGTCCGCGACGTCGGCCGGCGTGTAGAGGTCGTCCACTTCCAGGTTCGAGACGGTGGCGAACCGGTCTTTCCGTTCGCCGAACCGGTCGAGTACCGGGTCGCGCGTCGATTCCTCCCAGTCCCGCCGGGACTGGCGGATTTCGGCGAGGTCCTCCTCGTCGTACATAGGCGCAATTGTCCAGACTAATGATTAAGGATTCGGGTCGGAGAACCGACACGACCGCACCCCGTGAAGGCCGTCGCCTCGCTACTCCCGAAACCACGAACCGTATCCGACGACACCCCACCCCTGCGAACCCGAGAACGAGACGAAATCGCGGGCTATCCGAAGCTCTCTACCTTCGCCGCGTCGGGGTCGAACCCCGCAGCCTCGAGTGCGGCCGTCGCCTCGTCGACGAACGGTTCGAACCCGTAGACGTACACCTCCTCCCCGGGGTCGCCCGTCACGACGTCGGCGACGGACGCGGCGACGGGTCCGTCCGTCGTCTTGACCGTGGCTCCCTTCCCCCGGAGGCGGCCCAGGCGTCCCCGGTGGACCGGCGAGAGGTCGTACTGGTAGACGATGGCCGCCTGGTTCCCCTCGCGCAGGGCGCGTTCCGCGATACCAACCGCAGCGCCGACGCCGGGGCCCCCGGCGAGAACGACCGCCCGAGATTCACCCTCGTAGAACTGCTTGCCGAAGGGGCCGGAGAGTTCGAGAGTCGACTCCACTTCGAGGGATTCGAGGTACTCGCTGAACGGACCGCCCTCGTCCGGGTCCACCGCCACAGTCACCTCGAACGTCTCGTCGGCGTCCGGCGACGACAGCGTGTAGAAGCGACTGTACTCTTCGCCCTGGAGCGTCGCGGAGAGCTTCACGAACTGGCCGGGGCGGGCGTCGAACCCGTCCGGCGACGCGAACTCTATCGCCACGGTGCGCGGGCCGACCGACTGAACCGATGTCACGACGACGGTGGCGTCCATGGACCGGGGTTCGGCCGGGACGGCAAAGGGCCTTTCCCGACGTCCTCGGCTGGACAGTCCCGCCTCCCCGCCGCGCCGGGGTTGACTCGCTGCTCGACCGGCCGCCGGGCGAATCCCGGGGGCTGCCTGGCGGATTCTGAGCCCGGTTTCGAAGTCGCACGAACGACGGTTCTTCCGCGAAACGGGTCGACGTTCGACCACGAAATAGTCGATTTGAAGCAGATAGTAGAACCGTCTCGCAGATATTGCCGGTGAAAACCCACGAACGCTGTTTGTCATGGTAAACCGTTACACCCCCCTTTCCGAAGGCTTTTGACCGGCCACTTTGAATCCCCATCTCAGGATGCCTGACGACTTCAACTGGGCCATCGGCGGCGAGGCCGGCGATGGCATCGATTCGACGGGGAAAATCTTCGCTCAGGCACTCTCGCGGGCTGGACGACACGTGTTCACGTCGAAGGACTTCGCGTCGCGTATCCGGGGCGGGTACACGGCGTACAAGGTCCGCACGTCGGTGGATCCGGTCCAGAGTGTCGTTGACCGACTCGACGTTCTCATCGCCCTGACGCAGCGGACTATCGACGAGAACCGCGACGAACTCCACGAGGGGAGCGTCGTCGTCTACGACGGCCAGCGGAGCACGATGCAGGACGTCGAAATCCCCGACGGGGTTATCGGTCTCGACGTCCCGCTGACCGAACTGGCCGAGGAGGCGGGGGGCGCAATCATGCGCAACGTCGTCGCCCTGGGCGCCGCGTGCGAGGTGGCGGCGTTCCCGATAGAGAGTCTCGACAGCGCCCTCGAAAAGCGGTTCGGCGGGAAGGGGTCGGCCATCATCGAGAACAACAAGGAGGCCGCGCGTGCCGGACAGAGCTACGTCTCCGAGAACTACGACCACGAGTTCGACTACGACCTCGACACGACCGACGAGGATTACGTCCTCCTGAACGGCGACCAGGCCATCGGGATGGGCGCAATCGCCGCAGGGTGCCGGTTCTACGCGGGCTACCCCATCACGCCGGCCACCGAGGTGATGGAGTACCTGACGGGACACATCGAGCAGTTCGGCGGCCACGTCGTCCAGGCCGAGGACGAACTGTCGGCGATAAACATGGCGCTCGGCGCCGCTCGGGCGGGCGCGCGCTCCATGACGGCGACGAGCGGCCCGGGCATCGACCTGATGACCGAGACGTTCGGCCTGGTCGCTACCTCCGAGACGCCGCTGGTCATCGTCGACGTGATGCGGTCTGGTCCCTCGACTGGGATGCCGACCAAACAGGAGCAGGGGGACCTGAACCAGCTGCTGTACGGCGGCCACGGCGAGGTGCCCCGGTTCGTCCTGGCGCCGACCACCGTCTCCGAGGCGTTCTGGAAGACCGTCGAGGCGTTCAACCTCGCGGAGAAGTACCAGGTCCCGGTCTACCTCGCGAGCGACCTGGCGCTGGCGGTCAGCGAGCAGACGTTCTCCCCGGAGACGTTCGACATGGACGCGGTGGAGATAGAGCGCGGGAAGGTCGTCGACGAGAACGACCTCGACGAGTGGGTGACCGACAAGGGCCAGTTCAAGCCCCACGCCGTCACCGACGACGGCATCAGCCCCCGCGCGTTCCCGGGCGTCGCCGGCGGGGCGCACATGTCCACCGGCCTCGAACACGACGAACTCGGCCGGCGGACCGAGGACACCGAGATGCGCGTCGAGCAGGTGGACAAGCGGGCGAGAAAGGTCGAGACGGCCAGGGAGCGCGAGGACTGGTCGCCGCGGGAGTTCGGCGACCCCGACGCCGAGACGCTGGTGCTGTCCTGGGGGTCCAACGAGGGCGCCATCGTCGAGGCCATGGAGTTGCTCTCGGCGGACGGCATCGACGTCCGGTTCATCTCGGTCCCGTACATCTTCCCCCGGCCCGACCTCTCTGACGCGGTGGCGGACGCCGAGAGCGTGGTGGTCGTCGAGTGCAACGCGACGGGGCAGTTCGCCGACCTGGTCGAACGCGACGTCCTCGAACGCGTCGAGCGGGTGAACAAGTACGACGGCGTCCAGTTCAAGGCCGACGAACTGGCAGCCGACGTCAAGGCGGTCCTCGAAACGGAGGCAGACCAATGAGCTCCGACGTTCGATTCACAGACTTCAAATCCGACAAACAGCCGACGTGGTGCCCCGGATGCGGGGACTTCGGCGTGATGAACGGCATGATGAAAGCGCTGGCGAACACGGGCAACGACCCCGACAACACGTTCGTCGTCGCGGGCATCGGGTGCTCCGGGAAAATCGGCACCTACATGCACTCCTACGCGCTCCACGGCGTCCACGGGCGGGCGCTCCCGGTCGGAACCGGCGTCAAACTCGCCAACCCCGACCTGGAGGTGATGGTCGCCGGCGGCGACGGCGACGGCTACTCCATCGGGGTGGGTCACTTCATCCACGCGGTTCGGCGCAACGTCGACATGACCTACGTCGTCATGGACAACCGCATCTACGGGCTGACGAAGGGGCAGGCCTCGCCCACCTCCCGCGAGGACTTCAAGACGTCGACCACCCCGGAGGGGCCGAAGCAGCCCCCGGTGAACCCGCTGGCCCTGGCGCTGGCCGCCGGCGGAACGTTCATCGCCCAGTCGTTCTCCTCGGACGCCCAGCGACACACCGAAATCGTCCAGCAGGCGGTCGAACACGACGGGTTCGGGTTCGTCAACGTGTTCAGCCCGTGCGTGACGTTCAACGACGTGGACACGTACGACTACTTCCGCGACAACCTGGTCGACCTGGCGGAGACGGACCACGACGCTGGCGATTACGACGCCGCCAAGCGGAAGATACTGGACGCGGAGAAGGAGTACCAGGGCGTCATCTACCAGAACGACGAGGCGGAGTCCTACGGCGCCGAACACGGCCTCGAAGGGAGCATGGCCGACATCCCCGAGGGCGCGCCCGAGGGGGCGACCGACCTCGTCCGCGAGTTCTACTGAGCGGATTCGCCGACCCTCGCCGGCGGTGAGCGAGCCGTCGACGCCTCACCGCTCGTCGGCGCGTCCCTCGTCGTCGACGCGTTCGACGAACAGTTGGTAGCGACGCCCGCAGTCGATACAGGCCGCGTCGTCCCCCTCGATGAGGCCGACGACGGGGACGGTGCCGTACTCACAGGCGGGACACTCGTACAGCAGCGAGTCCCCGGCGACGCGGTGGGCCAGGACGTTCGTGTTCTCTTGGTCGAGTCGTGGCATCGGTGACACCACGAGGTGGTAGGCGCCCCGAACGTGAAATATTTGGTATTTGGTAGCACGACAGTGCGGAGGAGCCGAGGGCGGTCACACGCCGTGACGGAGGTGGCCGGCGAGCGTCCGCATCGCGGCGTCGTCCTCGTCGGACCCGTTCGGAAACACCCCCAGCGCTACGACCAGGTCACCGTCGTGGACGACACTCACCAGCGATAGGCGCACGTCCGCCGATTCGCCGGTCGGCGCCACGAGTCGCCCGCCGAGGCGCGTGACGCTCGTCTCCCGGCCCAGGACGGGTATCTCGTCGCTTCCCTCGACGGTGAGGTCGACCAGGTCCCCCGCCAGCCAGAACTCGGCGAACTCGACCAGCGGTCCGACCGAGGAGAGCAGGCGCGGGTCCGTCGCGTAGACCAGCGGGTTCAGCGCGACCGGACCCGCCTCCAGCGCCGACATGGAGGCGACGGTGACGACGGCGGCGTCCCCCGGGTCGCCTGCAGCGACAGGCCGGGGAACGGAATCCGCCGCGGTCGGGGGCGGTCCGTCGGGAACGTCCGGGAACCCCGTCCCGTAGACGACCACCCAGGCGCGGACCTGGACCGTCCGGTCCCGAGGGACCAGGGGAAGCGGCGGGCGGACGAGGACCTCCGTCCGGTTCAGTTCGGTGAATCCCGTGGCATCCAGTCCGGCCCGGGAAACGTCGACCGGCGCGGACTCCACGACGATTCCCTCAGCGCCGAGGGCCGACTCGGC
>JBEPXT010000030.1:0-30523 GCA_041641795.1 Salinigranum sp. | reverse complement strand
CGACGCCGAGCGCGACGGTCGGAACCGACCCCGAAGCGTGTCACTCACACCGACGGGTCGAGAGTTCAGGTGCGCGCGGGACAGGCGGTCACCGCTGAGTCCCGGCGTTCACGTCGTGTCACTAGGCTCGGGGTGAGACACGGGACGTCCCCCGGGCGGCGGGCTCTTCGGGTTCCATCAGCGTGAACTGGTCCCCGCCACATCGACACGTGCCGTCGGTGCCGACGGCACGCCAGCCCGCGTCGGAGCGGCAGACAGGATAGACAGCCCCGCAGTCGGTGCATCGACCGAGCCCGCTCGGCGCCGTATCCCTTCTGGGGTTATCAGACATGGCCAGACGGACCATTCGACGGGGACGACATGAGTGCCTGAGGTCGTTTCGGGCTGTTGCTGACTGTTTCGTCTGTTTCACACCAGTTACTGCCCGACCAGCGACTGCAGAGGCGACGGTGTCGGCCGACCGACGGGCGACGTCGACATGGAGCCCTTCCTGGTAGACGTCGTGTCCGAGTGGGTCTGTCTCGTTGTGGTCCATCCGGGCGATCTCTGTCCATCGAACCGGGTCGGTGCCGACCTGATACGGTAGCTGCACGAGGAAGCGCGGGATGTACCCCCGCTCCCGGTCGAACCCGACGGTGATGTGACAGTCGGAACGCCCGGCGTCGACGCGCTTCGAGACGTCGTACCCTGACGGGAGTGGCAAGACGGTCATCCGTCCCTACTGTCGTCGAGGAGCGACGGACGACCCGCACCGTCGCCTCGAGACCAGGATCGGCCTCGAACCCACCTGCTTCTACGCGGTCGAGGAACTCACGGAGCGCCGCTTCGTCCGGGTCGTCAGCGAGCTCAATGTCGAACGCACCGCTCTCAACTGCGGCAGCAAGGTTGCCCGCAGGGTCGATGTGTCGCAGGTCGCTGTCCGGAATACCCCGATCGTCGTCCTCGGTCGTTCGAACTCGTCTGTCGGGTCGTGGACCTCGCCCGTCTCACTGTCGGTGTCACTGCCTGTTCGACATCTCGAAGAGAAATATCACCGTACGGTCTCTCGGTTTTGATGTAGGCCGGGTTCGGTGGCCGGGTTTATCGTCGGTTCTGGAGTCGTCGGTCGTTTTCTGTCTCCTCCGGAGCGCGTCTCGCCTCGTTCCGAGTCCCGCTCGGTCCCGAACTTGGGAGTGTGTCGATTGGAAGATTCCGTACGGAGGGAAGTTGTGTAAGATACCAGTCCTCGGCCACTCGAACATGGGAGTCTGTGTGGAGACTCCTAAGTTCGAATACGGCCTCAGAGTATGTCTATGCAGGCGGGCCTCAATCAGCCATAATCTCAATAGACAACAGTTATGTTAGCTGAGTGATTATTAATGCTGTTAGACAGGATTCCTGGAAACAACCCCGATGAATACTATCAAAGGCAAAGTAGAGTCGAAAGAACAGCACGACGGAGTTCCAGACGTACTCGTCGTCGCGTATGATATGGTCGTCGACCGTGCGGGAGGCGACAGTGACGACGATACCGGTGTCGAGGAGGAACGCGCAGAAGACCTCTGGAACGCACTGGCAGGTCGGGGAGCGTTCCGGCTGGGATCTGTACTCACTGACAGCGAGGGGCTGTTCGAGTTACGATACGACGAGGACCGCGACAACTCACGAGCGGACCTCGTCCTGTTCATTCTGGGTCCAGAAACGACACAAGAGGCCGATGAGGCCGAGCCGAGAGAGGATGGTCGGTTTCCAACGGCGACGGCCCTCTCGCGGCAGATCATTCACCATTCTCACATCGCCCGGGTAGAAGCGGGAGAGACGGAGAGTTATCTCATTCAGCTCAGCCAGAAACAACTCGAGACGGCTGGGGTCTCCATTCTGGGAAGAGATATCGAATCGTTTGAGCCTGCGGTAGAGGCGAATCGCCATCTCGCAGCCATCGACAAGGCTTCGGAGTTCAACCAAACAGTCAAGGACGGACTCGTCGACAGGGGACTGGTAGAGGAGCCCCAGACACGAGTCGACCGTTCGCGGAAGAATCTCGAAACGATCCGCAAGCAAACACGGAGATTCACAACCGTCCCGAAGTCCCAGCGGACGAGTGAGTACTTCGTCTCGGACAACGACGGCGAAACCGCGAGGGCGACTGCGATCACCAAGGCACGACAGACAGGGACCGAGACGCTCGAGCGGTATCGTGAGCGTCAGACGGAGAGGACTCCACTCGTCACCACTGTCTCTTCGGAGTTGGCTGATCAGTTCGAGTTCCAACTCCCAGAAGATGGTGGCCCACCGACACAAATAGAGCAGTCCGAGGAGGTCTTCTGTTCCCTCCTCCGCTCTTCGAAGAAGGGGTACGATCTCACTCGGGTCCGCAGCCTGATCGAACAAGGCCTTATACCGGACCAAGAGGATATCGCGGAGACGAAAACCACGGTCACCTTCGAGGGGGCACCGAGTGGCAACTACGAGTTCACGATCAGTGGATCACTCGCGAAGTCGAACGCGATGGGGGCGTGGAATAACGTCGACGATACGATCGCCGAGTCCGCAACCGACGAGTGGACGGCGTCCGGGAGCGTCGACGGCAGAAGTGGGCGGGATAGCTACGAGTACACGGGTGAGGTCCTCGACATCGACGTCGACCCCGAGGTGAGGGTGTACGTCGACGGCGAGGCGGCTATGCTGGCAGGCGGAGATAACCTCGAAGTTGAGCTTCGCCAGCGAGTGCTCGGTCAGCTGACCGACCTCGCACGATTTGACGCCAGTGACGGTCGATCAGGGGACGCACTGGTACAACTCCGCGATTCCATCGACCAGCTTCAGTTGTCCGGTGGACCGGCGAACGTGACCTCGATCCACGATTTCCACGCATTGCAGTTCGCGTTCCCCGGCGTCTGGACGGAAGCGTTCGACGAGTCCGTCAAGGGGGACGTCGAGAAGCTCTACGACACACACGTTCAGTTACACGAAGAGTACGGCGTCACACTCCCCTCGCTCGTCGAATTCGAGGAACTAGCGGACATCAACGCGTTTCTGAACGATGTCGAGCGCTCGAGTGAGATGCTCCTCGAGCCCGTGCCGAAGGACGTCTCGGGATTCTGGGAGGAAGCCACTATCGAGACGTGGAACCTCTTATCAAAAGACCAACAAAACGAATTAACTCGACTCTCCGATGGAGGTCTCTGGGAAGCCGCAGGGGACAGTATTCCGGGGGCGGTGTTCTATGTACCAAGTGGTCTCGAATCGCTAGCCGACGACCTGCGAGAGGAGGCTCCTACTGGAATGGGAACCACAAAGTTCCGATACGAAAAAGGACTGAAAATCTTGGCCAATCCTGCCGGAGCCCGCACCCGCCTCACTCGCCTCCTGAACGAGATTCGCGAGCGACTCTCGGAGCCCTACTCGTTCCACTACTTCGAGCCCAACAGCGTCAACTACGGAATCCTAACGACCTACCGACAGGAGTGGCAGCCGGGTCCGTATCAGGTGGCCGACCTCGTCTCGACGATCCCGCTGGCACCGGGCGAGACGAGAAAGTACACGAAGAGGGAGACGATCAAGCGGTCCCGGGCAGAGAAGGAGGTCGAAAAGGCGCTCTCGACTCAGCGTGGTGAATCGGCACGGACGGGCCGAGCGGAGACAGAAATCATCGACAAAGCGACCCAGGCGACCAACTTCAATCTCACCGCGAAAGTCGAGAAAGGATGGTTTTCCAGCGACTCGGAGTTCTCGACGAACCAGGCACAGGAATCAGCACAGACGAAGAAGAACTTCCGCGAATCGGTGGTCAAGGCCTCACACGAGTACAAAAACGAACGCAACCTCGAAGTCTCGACCACCGAAGAGTTCACCGGCGAGACGACGACGTCGGGGGAGTTGTCGAACCCAAGCAAGGAAGTCACCGTCACGTATCTCCTCTACGAACTGGAACGCCAGTACCGCATCTCGGAGCGCATTCACCGGGTCGCACCGGTGATATTCGTCGCACAGGACATTCCCGCTCCACACGAGATCACCGAAGCCTGGCTGTTAGAACACGAGTGGGTTCTCCGGCGTGTTCTGCTCGACGACTCTTTCCAGGGTGCGTTGAACGACCTGCACGATTCGTTCACTGGAGACGAACTCAGTGTGAACATCAAGCAGGAGAACTGGGAGATACAGAAGGGTCTAGTCGAGTCACTGCAGGAGTCGCTCGACGAACAGAAGAGAATCCGAAAGGGCCTGCGTGGGAGTCTCATTGGCTCACGGAAGGACTTGAAGGACGCACAGGCGGCAGAAGATACCGAGGGGTGGTTCTTCGACGCTGTCGACGACGCGTTCGAACGTAATGACGAAGAGGAACTAGCCGTGGGAGAGGTCGAGGCGAAAGTCGAGGCGCTCGAAGCGGAACTGGAGTACCTCGAGGACTCGATTCAAGAGCTGGAGGGGCGACTACAGAGTGAACGGGGGGCTTTCAACGAGGGGACTCGCGCCTACACCGACGCGCTCGAAGAGCGGTCGAATCGTCGGACGGCAATCGACCAGTTGCGAATGCATATCAAAGAGAACGTCCTCTACTACATGCAGGCGATCTGGGACTACGAACCGCCGGACCAGCGGTACTTCCGTCTCTACCACAGGGAGGTGTACGTTCCCCGTGCAGGGACGGTGACACTCACCCTTCGCAAAGCAGACGAGAACGAGCCGACGGGACTTCTCGGTCTCAAGCGATTCATGGACGTCGACGGGGACAGGTACGTCGTGGAAGTCGAATCCAGCCCGATTCCTGTCGACGACGCAGAGGAGAACACCGCTCGTCTGATCGAAATCGCCGACCTGGACAGTCCGTTGGGCTACAAGGGGAACTACATCGCGTTCCCGCTCAAGACCTGCACGTTCCTCACCGACTACATGATGAACGAGTACGTCGACGACTACTTCGGCATTCGAGACCCGGACGATCTCGCGGAGTTCACCTCCGAGGAGTTGCGCCAGTTCGTTGAACTCAAACACGAGGAGCTCGTGAACGACGAGAGTCTGACCGAGCAGGAGCGACAGGCGGAGATCGACGCCCTCGAAGCATCTATCGGGGGGATTATTCGCGAGCGGCTGGCGAACCCCCGTCGGGAGTCCGACCTCGTGGTGGTGCCGACGGGACAGCTCTACATGGAGGCACTCCTGGGAGAGGAGTCCCTCGTCGACGGCTTCATGCGAGCACACCGCGGCTACGATGCAGCGAAAGCACGGGCCGAACTCCGACAGGAGGAACTCGAAAATCTGCGATACGCTGCGCGACTGCTCGGTGAGGAACCGGACCTAGACGATCCGGACGCCGACCGGCACGTGGTCGTCGACGGCGTAGATTCGACAGTCCTGATTCCGGGTGATGAGTGAGGATGGTTGTTGCAATGCTCGAACTGTGGACGCGAGGGCTCCATGAGTGATCAGGAGTCTGACGACGAAACCCGCGGCATTGGACCTGGAAGTCGGGGCATCTCGGGGAGGTTAGCGGGAAACAACAAGAAACCAGGGAGGGTAGGGTTCAGTAAGAAACCAGGGAAACCGAACACCCCCTCTCAGCAAAGGCAGGGCACCCTCACTTACGTCCAGAGAGCGGACATAGAGTGGAAGCTCCTCCGTCCAGACCTCCCCCCTGGGAGTGGGAAACTGATGAAGAATGTAACGATCAAACCGTGGAACGATCACCCGAACAGTAACCTAAGAGCTGCCCTCAATCCAGATCAGTATTTAATGTGGACCAACTCCCAGACGGAGATCTATGTTATCCCTCCGCCACGTTTGACCCCGATAAAGGAAAGTGCCTACTGGCGGGTGTATCTCTATCACGAGGCGGTGCATGTGATACAGTTCGCTCAGAACTCCAACAAACCACCTAAAAAATACGCCGACATGATGAAATATGAGAGGGATGCATACTGCCAGACGTACCACTGGATTAATAAGACGAATCATCCCGCCAAACAATATTCGACTCACAAGATGAATGAATTGAGGAAAGAGGCCCGGAGGAATTGCAAGGACATGAGTAAATCAATTAAAAAAATTAGAAGAAACAAGAAAAAATCGAAGCGGGAAGAAGAATATGAAAAATATCTCGGCCTCCCGTCACATAACAACATTTCCGATCTCTACCAGTAATTGGCAGTGTTGTCACTGTGTCTTCAGATGGACCCAGAGATCCGAGGAGGTACTCTGAGGATTTGAACAGTAACATTACGTTTTGTTTTGTCACGCTGTACGTTGGGTTTCGAATCGGCGGTAATCGCTGCTATCGTCGATACGTGGCCCAGTTCGTCGGGAGTCGACAAAGAGCGCGTGAGGTGTGGCGCTGACTGGACCTGCAACGACGGCAGGGGTCACGGTCGATATCTCTACCGGTACGACCGGTACGACCGGGAAAACGGGAAACTCACATCGGCATACCTAGGGAAGGCGCGACTCACTAGAGGGACTATGCCAGACCTTGGTCAGGAGTCACTGTCAGACCACGACTACAAAGAGTGGCTCGACACACCGGGTCGCAAGTGTCTCGGGGACAGAATCATTTTGCTCTCGTGTGAACTGATTCTGGCGTGATAAAAAGCGTGCGCGAGGTGATTGGTCCACAGCAGGTCGGTATACTTCTGATAGGGCTGGGCATAGTGACATCGGAGTGATCGGTCTCTGGGGTGGTGGGTTCGCGTCTCACAATCTGCTCATCGTCCTGCTCTTCGCTGGAGTTGCGTTCGCGGGCGTTCTTCGGGAGCATGATGAATTGATCCGACGAACTCATCTATCGTCAAGGACGGTCCCTCAGCGAAGCCGCAGAGCAGTTCGGTTTAGATATCACGCAGATCTACGACCGCAGCAGTTCACCGAACTCCGATGTATCCAGCGACCTCCTGCGCGACCGTCTCAATGGTCGCGTCGACGAGGCGCCCCTCTCCGTGCTGGATATCGGCGTGCCGAATCGTCGCGATGGTCCACGGATTCACGTAGCTCTCACGCGGCAGCCCGCCAGTCGTGAAATCGTCGTCAGTGAGCGGAATTGCGACAGCACGACGAGTCGTCGTGACCGCGGCGTACAGTGCTTCTTCGTCGCTGAATGGGTGCGTGTCGTCACTGAGGCAGACGTACGGGCGGTAGTCGTAATCGGCGAACAGATCGGGGCCTTTCACCACAGCACCACGGTCGTACAAGACCGGTCACTCCTCTCCGTAGTAGTCGTCGTTCGTCGAGGCCGAGCTAGCCTGTGTCTGAGCTGCGTACGACGCGAGGCGGTCATCTTCTCCGATCGCCCAGTATCGACCCCGGTGACGGACGAGTCCACGGTCCTCGAGGCGCGACAGGACGGCGCCGACACTCCCGCGGTTGATGTCGGTCGCCTCGTGAATCTCTGTCTGGGTGAACGCCTTGTCGTCGTGTTCGGCGAGGAACTGCAGAATCCGGTAGGGCTGCGTTCCCTCTTGGAGGTCGAGGACCTCGGTCGGGTCCTCGTCGAATCGGTCGATGTTGATTGGCACGTGTAATAGATTGTAATGGACTGCAATAAGTAACTCGTCGACAGAGGAATCGGATCGAAATCGAAACCAGAGGGTCAGTGACATGTACTATGTGTCCGACCCGGATTTCTTTGAGAGAGGTGCGAAAAGATGGGGGATGAGTACATCCGCTGGGATTCGAGGTCTCGTTGAATCCTACACCCAGCAGATATAGCTGAATAACGAAACCGTGCTACCAACTACTGTTAAGGATAGCTGCTGGATCGCCGAGATGCACGACAGCTTGGTGGTCTCGTGGACCTTCATGTTGCGGTGGTGGTTCGAGAAGCGTCCGAACCCACGGTATCCATGGATCAAGCCATCCGAATGCGTCTCCGATGTCTGCGAAAGACAGATCTGGATCGCTCCAGCGAATCTTATCGAGTTTCTCACACCCCCGCCGCAATGCGATTTCGTACATCAAATCTTCGGGGAACTCGGTAGTCCACGTCGTCCGCATCGATTCAGTTCCCTCAAGATACGGTTCATCAGTATCTGCGCCAGCTGCCCACCACGGTTCGACGAGCACCCGCCAGACGCCACCTTCGTCACGCTCGACGGTTGCGAGCGCTCGGAGGTCCTCGATTCGGTGATAGTACGTCGCCTCGGACTGTTCTCTGTTGCCGTCCGACTCCGAAGCGTTCACCCAGCCAGCCCTGTCGGTCAGAATACTTCGGTCTGCGAGAGCACTCCACATCATCTCTCTCGTCGAGCAGGTTCTGTGACGATGGTACGTATCGCACCCTAGCCTTCCTTTGGACGGGGTTGTCGGTATACGACACCGTTTGACGCTTCACATCCCCGTAGAGGTTCGTTGTGCTCTTTTCAGCAGGTTTCGACGTGCTCGACAGAACCCGATAAACTGGGCTACGAGCGGAAAGGTGCCCGACGGAGGGGTGAGCTACCGCAAGACGCGTACTACGGACGATCGATGGCGATGGTTCGGCTGAACGAGGATAGTAACACCGGATGGGAGACAGATAGCAGAAGCTGGTCGGGCCGTGTACCCGCTGAGAGCGTCGGCCAGTCGATGGACAGCGGCCAGACGAACTGCGGGCGCACGAACCCCCTCCGCTAGAAGTCACGCTCAGGCGCACGGCACGGGAGAGACCGAGACCGTCAGTAGCCGAACAGCGGCTCACCGCTCTCCGAGACGATCTCGTCGACGTGGTCCGGGGGGATGACCAGTTCGCGGCGCTCGGCCAGCACGCGCCACGCCCCGAGATTGTCGTCGAACTCGATCGCATCGCGCGACGTCTCGACTCGCTCCGTCGAACCTCCGATCTCGTCTCTGAACGACACGATCACCATGAGTCGACATATCGGGTGGCCGTGATAAACATGATGGCAGTTCTCACTATTCGTCTGGTCTGAGAGTGTATTCGAACGACGGTTGAACGCCGTCGCGTCACGGTACCCGGGGTGAACCACAGCCTCGTGAGGTTATTAACCAACGAGCGCCGGGAATCCGTCCCGGCGTTGGTTAATGCACGCAGAGCCACCGACCGGCCCGCCGTTCCGCTCCACACGGGACGGCCGTGCAGCCCCAGCGCCGGCCACAGGGGGAACGCTCACCGTGGAGCGGTCCCGCCTCACTGGCGGTCTGTCGAACCAGGCCCGTCGACGGCCGCCTGGACGCCGACCCAGTTCGAGACCGTCCCCGTCTCGTCAGTCATCGGGAGGAGCGAGACGCGGTTGCGGAACCGGGAGCCGTCTCTTCGATAGTTCGTCAGTTCGACCGTGACGGGCTCCCAGATGTCGAGCGCCTCACGGAGGTCCGCACGGGGTCCGGGTTCGGTGTCGGGCCCCTGCAGGAGCCGGGGGTTCGCACCCACGAGGTCGTCGAGAGGGTAGCCGGTCAGCCGCCGCAGGGTGCGGTTGGCGTACAGGATAGGGTTGTCCTGGTAGGCGGGTCCCGAGACGGTGAGTCCGAAGGGGACCTCGTCGAGGAGCCAGACCCGCCAGACGAGGTCGCGCTCGCGAGGGGAGAGCGTCTCGAACGCCACCGGCCCGTCGGGTCCCGAGAACGCCTCGGCGCCGGCGGCCGCCACGTCGAGCCGGTGGCCGGTGACGAGCCCCTCGGCGGCGAGCACGTCGGTCACCCGCGACGCGAACGCCGCGTCGTCGGTCGTGAGCAGGTCGGCGAGGTCCGCTCGGCCGAGCATACGTCGAGAGGAGGCGTCCGGAGCCAAACGTCTGTCCGTTCGACACCCGGGCTCTGTCTAGTCGGCCGGTCGTCCCCGTCCCGGGCCGCCGACTTCGGCGCGAGTCTCGGTGTCGGTGTCGACGGTCACGTCGGCGTCGGCCCGGACCCGCGAGAGCCGCATCGCGTTGGCGGTCACCCCGACGGTCATGCCGGCGTCGCCCGCGAGGACGGCGAGCCAGATGGGAACCAGTCCGAAGGGGACGGCCACGGCGAGGCCGGCTTTGACGAGGAGACTGGCCGCGACGTTCTGTCGGATGACGCGGTTGGCGTCGCCCGCGAGTTCGTAGAGGTACGGGAGCTTCGAGAGGTCGTCGCCCAGGAGTGCGATGTCGGCCGTCTCGATGGCCGTGTCGGTGCCCGCCGCACCCATCGCCACGCCCACCGTGGCGGTGGCGAGCGCCGGCGCGTCGTTGATGCCGTCGCCGACCATCGCCACGTTCTCGAACTCCTCGGTGAGTTCCTCGACGGCCGCCACCTTCTCGTCCGGGAGGAGGCTCGCGCGGTAGTCGTCGACGCCGACTCGCTCGGCGATGGCGCGCGCCGTGCGTTCGTTGTCGCCGGTGAGCATCACCGTCCGCGCGACGCCGAGTTCCTTCAGTCGGGCGACGGCCGCGGCGGCCTCGGGTCTGACCTCGTCGGCGACGGCGATGACGCCCTCGAGGTCGTACGCCTCCACGCCGCTGTCACCGTGTTCGACGCGCCCGACGAGCACCACGGTCTTCCCCTCCGACTGGAGCCGGGGGACGGTCTCTTCGAGCAGGTCGAGACAGTCGTTCCGGTCACACAGTGCCCGCGCGGTACGGGTGACGGCCTCGCCGTCGGTCGTCGCGTGGACGTGTGAGAGGTCGAACCCCAGTTCCTCGAACAGCCCCGGCTTCCCCGCGACGTGCGGTTCGCCGTCCAGTCGGGCGCGGACGCCCTTGCCGGTGATGCTCTCGAACCCGTCGACGTCCCGCTCGGGGACGCCGGCGTCTCCCGCCCGCGCGACGATGGCCTCGCCGATGGGGTGTTCGCTGCGCTGTTCGAGCCCACGGGCACACCGGAGGACGTCGTCCTCGGTGTTCCCGTTCAGCGGAATCACGTCCGTCACGGCCAGTTCGCCGGTGGTGAGCGTCCCGGTCTTGTCGAAGGCGACGACGTCGACTGCCCCCATCGCCTCGAGGTGGCGGCCCCCCTTCACGAGGACGCCGTGCTTCGCGGCGCTCGTGACGCCCGAGACGACCGAGACGGGCGTCGCGATGACGAACGCGCAGGGACAGGCCAACACGAGCAGGGTGAGGCCGTAGACCACTGCGGTCGGCCACGGCGTCCCGAGGACGAACGGGGTGCCGAGCGTGACGAGGACGGCGAACACCACGACGACGGGGGTGTACCACGCCGCGAACCGCTCGACAAACTGCTCGCGTTCGGTCTTGTTCGACTGTGCCTCCTCGACCAGCTGGACGATGCGCGATAGCGTGCTCTCCGACGCGGGCCGCTCGACTCTGACCTCCAGATACCCCCCCTCGTTGATGGTGCCGGCGTACACCTCGTCGCCGACCGTCTTGTCGACGGGGACGCTCTCGCCCGTGATGGGCGCCTGGTTGACCGCGCTGTCCCCCTCGACGACCTCCCCGTCGGCCGGGACCTTCTCGCCGGGTTTCACCACGACGACGTCGCCGACGACGAGTTCGCCGACCGGCACCGTCTCCGTGTCCGTCTCGCTGTCGCCGCGCCTGACGCGTGCCTCCTCGGGGGAGAGGTCGAGCAGTTCCGCGAGCGACTCCCGCGCGCGGTTCATCGACGCGCGTTCGAGGAGTTCGGCGACGCTGAACAGCACTGCCAGCGTGGCGGCCTCGAAGTAGAGAGACTCGCCGAACACGAGGCTCGCGACGAGCGCGCCGAGGATGGCCACCGACATCAGGAAGTCGATGTCGAGACTCCGGTTGCGCGCCGAGTAGTAGCCGCCGCGGAGGATGGCCTGGCCGCTCACGGCGACGGCGACGAGGAAGAGCGCGTCGGCGACGAAGAGGTCGGTGCCGGCGACGGCGACGAGGCGAGCGTTCGCGCCCGTGACGACGAACTCCAGGAGGAGGCCGACGAGGACGGACGCCCCGCCGACCCACGTCTTCTTCGCCCGGGTGCTCCGCCAGATGGACTCGTCACCGTCGTCGGTGTCAGTGTCGGCGTCGGTCGCCTCGGACGCTCCCTGCCGGTCGGTCACGGGGTAGCCCGCCCCCTCGATGGCCGCGACGACGTCGGACTGCGTGGCCGGCCTGCGGTAGGTGACGCTGACCTCACCCGTCGTCGGGCGCGTCTCGTACCCCGAGACGCCCTCGGCGGCCTCGAGCGCGTTCTCGACTTTCGACGCACAGGAGGCGCAGTCCATCGACGGGACCCCGAGCGTCGTCGTCTCTTCGTCCGCCTCCACGTGGTAGCCGGCGGCCTCGACCCGCCTGCGGATGGCTGCCGCGTCCGTCTGTCCGGGGTCGAACCGTACCGTGAGGCGGCCGGTCGTCGCCTGGGGGTCGACGTCCTCGACGCCCGTCTCCTGGCGGACGCTGCGCTCGACTTTCGACGCACAGGAGGCGCAGTCCATCCCGGGGACCGAGAGGCGGACGCTGTCGAGACTGGCGTCGACGTCCCCTCCCGACTCGGCTGCCGGTCCGAAGCTGCCGTCGTCGCTCGCGACGGTCTCGCCGTCGGCGCACTCCCGGTCGTCGGGGTCGAGGGGACTCATTATAGCGGTGCTAGTTCGTGGGAAGTTATTAACCTGGCTGATACAGAACGGGCTACATTTAGGTAGAGTTAATATACGAGCCGGGAGCGGTTAATAATCTCACGGCGCAGACGCGACCGACCCGCTGTAGACGCGGGTGGGCCCGAGCGAACGCCGCCACTCGTACTCGAGGCGAGGTCCGGCCTGAAAACAGACCGCATCGACGCCTCAATCCCTCACTAATCAGCTGCAGTCTGCCATCCATCACATTTATCCGAACTGTAATTATCTATTTTCTAATATCACCTCAACCGTTCGTTTCGGAATTTAAACCATTCCATGAGGAATTATCAACTCGTCAATAGCTATGTACGGGACTAGTCTCCACCTATCCGGAGAAACTAGATGTCGTCCGAGAAAGAAAATCGAGCACTCGGACGGACGTTCGCGGTCCTCGCGCTGACGTTCGTCGTGGTGCTCTCACCAACGGTGGGGGTGGTGTCGTTCGCCGGCACTGCCGAAGCGGCACCCGGGGATGTACTGTATCGTGCGAACGCGGGCGGGAGCTTTACTGCGGACGGGGCTACATGGGACCCGCTCGAGACCTACCAGGTCGCGGGCCAGGACCAGACCTCGAGCCACGGCCAGCCGAGCACGATCGACAGTTCGGTACCTACCGGAACGCCGACACAGATCTGGGATACTGAGCGGTGGGACCCCTCCCAGAGTCCGGAGATGCAGTACGAGTTCGACGTCCCGTCGGGCCAACAGGTTGAAGTACGGCTGTACTTCTACGACGGCTACTCGGGCACCAGCAACGTCGGCGAGCGGGTGTTCGACGTCTCAATAGAGGGCCAGACCGTCCTCACCGACTTCGACATCATCGAGACGTACGGGGACGACACGGGTGCGATGGAGTCGTTCACCGTCACGAGCGACGGAACGGTCGACGTCGACTTCGGCCACGTGACGGAGAACCCGCAGGTCAACGCGATCGAAATCGTCGAAGCCGGTCCACAGCCGGGAGCGCTCGGCGGACCGGACTCGGTCGACTTCGGCACGGTCGTCACGGGCAACAGCGCGACCGAGACGGTCACGGTGACGAACCTCGGCGAGAGCGGTGATACGGACATCTCCGTCTCGGACGTCTCGATCACGGGCACCGATTCGAGCGAGTTCTCCCATGACTTCTCGGGGAGTACGACGCTCGCACCCGGTGAGTCCTTGGACGTGCAGGTGACGTTCACGCCGTCGGACGCGCAGGCGAAGGGCGCGACGCTCGAAGTCTCACACGACGCACCGAACACGGCCTCACCACTGACGGTCGACCTCACCGGTGAGGGTGCGAGCGACGTGCCGGTCGGCTTCGGGTCGAGCGAGCTCCAGGGCTTCACCGCCGGTGGGCTCACCGCGCTCGAGTTCGGTCCCGACGGTCGACTCTACGTCGCCCAGCAGGGCGGGTCGATCTACGCGCTCGAAATCGAGCGAACCGGGGCGAACTCCTACAGCGTCGTCAGCCAGGAGACGGTCGACGCGATCAACGACATCCCGAACCACGACGACGACGGGTCGCTCAACACGGGGCAAAACAACCGGCAGGTGACGGGGCTGACGGTCGGCGGGACCGCCTCACAGCCGGTCGTCTACGTCTCGTCGAGTGACCCGCGGATCGGCGGCGGCGGCAGCGGTGCCGAACTCGACCTCGACACGAACTCCGGTTCGATCTCGCGGCTGACGTTCGACTGGAACACGGACGGGAGCCTCGCGAGTGTCGACCACGACGTGATGGTGCTCGGCCTCCCGCGCTCGGAGGAGAACCACGCGCCGAACGGGCTCGACCTGAGCGACGACGACGAGACGCTCTACCTCGCCCAGGGCGGGAATACGAACAAGGGCGCGCCCTCGAACAACTTCGCGTACACGCCGGAGTACGCGCTCTCCTCGGCGGCGCTCACGATCGACCTGGCGCAGATCGAGGCGAACCACGCCGAGAAGAACTTCCAGACCTACTCCCCGCCGACGGGGACCGGCACGTACCCCGACCTGACGTTCTACTACGCCATCCCGACGATCCAGACCGACGACGCCACCGACGGTGACGACCTGCCGTTCGGCGGCCAGGACGGTGTCAACCAGGCGAAAATCGTCGAGAACGGCCCGGTCCAGGTGTTCTCGTCGGGCTACCGCAACCCCTACGACCTGGTCCTCTCCGAGGACGGCCAGCTCTACGTCATCGACAACGGCCCGAACGGCAACTGGGGCGGTCAGCCGGTCAACGAGGGAGCAAGTGGTATCTGTACCAACGAACCGAACGAGGCCGGATCCTACAGCACTGGTGACCAGCTTCACCTCGCGACCGAGGGGAGCTACGGTGGGCACGCCGTGCCGATCCGCGCCAATCCGACCGGCGCGGACATCTACGACGAGAACGGGAACCTGGTGCTCGACATCAACGAGTCCAACAGCCCCGTTCCCGCCTCACTGGTGAACCCGATCGAGTGCGACTACCAGGACCCCACGGAGGACAACTCCATCGGGAGCACCTTCGGGTGGACTGGCGGCATCGAGGAGTACACCGCCTCGAACTTCGGCGGCGCGATGCAGGGTGACCTGCTCGTCGTCGAGGGGGGCAGCAACGTCGAGCGCGTCGAACTCAACGCCGCCGGCGACGGCGTGACGAACCAGGAGGACAGCTTCCTCACGCCCGGCACCGCGCTCGGGATCGAAGCGACCGGCGACGAGGGACCCTTCCCCGGAACCGTCTGGACTGCTCGCGGTGACCTGACCGTCTACGAACCCAACGACTACGACGGCTCGACCGGGCCCCAGTGTACCGGCGCGGACGACCCGAGCCTCGACGAGGACGGCGACGGCTACGACAACGCCGACGAGATCGACGCCGGGACCGACCCGTGTTCGAGTGGCTCGACGCCCGCGGACTTCGACGACGACGGGACCTCGAACCTGAACGACCCGGACGACGACAACGACGGCGTGCCGGACACGTCCGACCCGTTCGCTGTCGACCCGGACAACGGCACGACGACGACGGTTCCGGTGGACGACCCGCTCACCGCGACGAGCCTGTTCGGCGACAACAGCCAGTCGTGGACGGGTCTGATGACGAACGGTCAGGACGACTATCAGACTCTCTACGAAGAGGACCCAGGGACCATCGGCGGTGCCGCGGGCGCGCTGCTCGTCGAGAACGTCTCGGCCGGCGACGCGACACAGAACAACCAGGAGAACGCGTTCCAGTTCGGCGTCGTCGCGCCCGACGAGCCGTTCACGGTGAAGACGACAGTGAACGGGATGCCTGACAACCCCGAGAACTACCAGGGGATGGGGGTCTTCGTCGGCAACGGTGACCAGGACAACTACGTCAAGCTCGTCGTCGCCGCGAACGGTGGAACCGGCGGCGTTCAGTTCTTCAAGGAGGTCGACGGGACGAACGGAAACATCGCCCAGCCGAACGACGCGAACGTCACCGGTCCGGCGACGGACACCGACCTCTACCTGACGATCGACCCGACGACGGACCCGACCCCGAACAACGGCGTCGACGAGGTCGCCGTGAGTGCCGCGTACGCGGTCGACGGTGGTCAGAAGATCGAGCTCTCGCAGACCGGTGCCATCCCGGCCTCGTGGCTCGACAGCTCGGACGGCACCGGACTCGCGGTCGGGATCATCTCGACGTCGTATCAGGCGACGCCCTTCGACGCGACGTGGAAGGACATCTCGGTCGAGTACGTGAACCCGCCCACGAACCAGCCGCCGACGGCCGACGTCGGCCCCGACCAGACGGTCGACGAGGGTGCCACGGTCCAGTTGGACGCCTCCGGGTCGACCGACCCCGACGGCGACATGCTCGGCTACTCGTGGACCCAGACCGCCGGTCCGGACGTCCAGTTCGACATCCAGGACACGGCGACGCCCACGTTCACCGCTCCACAGGTGGACAGCGAGACGACACTCACGTTCGACGTGACCGTCTCCGACGGTGAGGCGACCGACACCGACACGGTGAACGTCACCGTCCAGGACACCGACACCGGCACCGCCGGTGACGTGGTGTTCGCGGTGAACGCGGGCGGGTCGGCGTACACTGCCGCGGACGGAACGCAGTACGAGGCCGACGCCACGAACCAGTACTACACCGGGGGTACCGCGTTCAGTACGGGCGATGCCGGAACGCCGTCGGACCCGGAGATCGGTAACACCGAGGACGATACGCTGTACCAGACCGAACGGTACGGGGATCCGTTCAGCTACGACGTCCCCGTCGAGAACGGCACCTACGAGGTGACGCTGCAGTTCGCCGAGATCTACCAGGGCGTCTCCTCGAACGACGGTGACGCCGACGAGATCGGTGACCGGGTGTTCAACGCCTCGGTGGAAGGGCAACAGGTGCTGACGGACTACGACATCTACGCCGAGGTCGGCGCGCTCAACGCGACCGACAAGACCTACACGGTCGAGGTGACTGACGGGCAGCTCGACGTCGACTTCAGCGCCAGCGCCGACAACGCGAAGATCTCGGCGATCAAGGTCGTCGAGGTCACCCAGCCGAGTGACCTGACCGTCGCAGAGGCGGTCGCCAGCATCAACGACCCCGCCGACCAGATCGGGACTCAGGAGATCCAGCAGGCGATCAACTGGTGGGCGACCGGGAGCGAGGTGCCGAACACCGGCGGCGAGACGATCAGCACGCAGGAGATCCAGCAGCTCATCAACACCTGGGCGACCGGTGCGACCGTCGGTGGCGGCAGCGACGCGGCCATCACGATCACCGACGCCTCGGTCGACGGCGACAACGTCACCGTCACCTGGGACGGGACGGCCGCCGCCGCGACCGACCACGTCCACGTCCAGCTCGACGACGACCCCTACGTCGGCTTACAGCCGATCGACGGCTCGTACACCTTCGAGAACGTCGCACCCGGCGAGCACACCGTCTCGGTCACCGTGGCCGACCAGAACCACGTCGTGTACACGAACCCCGGGGCGACCGACTCGGCCACGGTGACGGTCGCGGACGGGACGAGCGGGGCGACGAGCGCCGACGTGACGGTCAACGCCGGGAGCAGCAGTATCGGTGCGAGCACGTACGGCAGCGGGTCGTTCAGCGTCACGAACACCGGCGAGACGGACATCACGTCGGTGTCGATCGACCTGAGCGAGAGCGCGGTCCCCGACGCGGTGTTCGACCCGAGCGGGACGGCCGGCGATTCGACCGCGAAAGGACTGGTAATCGACAGTGGTGAGACGGAGACGGGTGTCGTAAGCACGAGCACGGCGGACGTGTTCAGCCAGCCGCACGACGGCAACAGCGATGACGGCTACGACGTGCTGACGGTCGACTTCACCGACTTCGCCCCCGGCGAGACGGTGACGTTCTCGACGGACATCGACCCGACGACGATCAAGGGCGCCTCCACGACCGGCGGCGCCGGGTCGATCTCCGGACTCGAACTCTCGGGGTCGGCGGTGAGCGTCTCCTCGGCGAGCGAGACGGTCTCGAACGACCTGTTCACCGACGGGAGCCAGGGCGGCTCGCAGTCGAACGTGACCGCGAGCGCTCCGGCCGCACCCACGCTGGGTGTCGACGGCGTTACGCTCCAGTCGACTGACTTCCCGGCCCACCAGGCCGCGACGGTCTCCGGCGCGAGTCAGACGCTCACGCTGAGCGGGCCCGCGGGCGCGACGGTCGAACTGTTGACGATGGAGGTCAGCCCGCCACCGTCGGACGGCTACGACCTCGACGCGTTCGAGGGCGACAGCGCTGAGGCAGTGAGCTCACAGACGGTCACGCTCGATTCGAACGGCGAGGCGACCGTCCCGGTGAGCCTCTCGGAGACGAACCTGAACTACTTCCAGGCAGCCGTCGAGGACGGGTCCAGCGGTGCGGTGTCGCAGACGGTCGTCCTCGACTACGACTCGGGGTCGTCCACTGCGCAGGTGCTGTACCGCGTGAACGCCGGGGGTCCAACGCTTTCGACGACCGACAGTGGCCCCGACTGGGAGGCCGGTGACGGCACCTACGTGGTCGCCGGCGGCGGCTCCACCGACTCGTGGGCACCCGCAACGATCGACTCGTCGGTACCGTCGAGCACCCCGGACGTGCTCTTCGAGACCGAGCGATGGGACCCAGAGGCGAGCCCGGAGATGCAGTACGAGTTCGCCGTCCCGGACGGCACTGAACTCGAGGTCCGGCTCTACTTCCGCAGCGGCTGGGACGGCGCAAGCAGCCCCGGCGATCGGGTCTTCAACGTCTCCATCGAGGGACAGACCGTCCTCGGCGAGTACGACATCGTCGCAGACGTCGGCCACGACACCGGCGTGATGAAGAGCTTCACCATCACGAGTGACGGGACGGTCGACATCGACTTCGCGCACGTGACACAGAACCCGCTGGTCAACGGGATCGAGATCGTCGCGACGTCGAGTTCGAGCTAGCGTGAGCGACGGAGACAGCACACCATGCGCTCACGCACGTCGGGGAGTTCGGGAACGGGTTCGGTCGGGAGCGGCGACACCGAGGGCACGAACGACGCCTCGTGTGACCGCCTAGCCGTCGCCTCGGACGTCATCGACGTGAGACAGCGACCCGCGGGCGGCCGTCGCGGCCGGCGGGTCGACGGACGACAGGCCCACACCAGCACTGCCGATGACGGCCCGACGAGCTCCCTGCGGCGGGAGGCGTCACTCGGCTTCGCGCTCGAGGACAGTGCTCGCGACGTGAATCGTCCGTGTAACCGGCGGGGTGACACGAGAACCCACGACTGCGGTGCGGCGACGACGGTCGCTCCGAACGAGACGGAGCAGTACTACAACAACCAATGAGATCAACTCACAGAATACAGACACTCGGCGGGCGCCTCACGGCGGTGCTCGTCGCCGTGCTGGTGGTCACGTCGGTCTTCGGACCGATCGGCGTCGCCAGCGCGCAGACAGCGGCAGGAGTATCGGTTTCGCACGCGAACAGTCAGACTTCGGTCGCACCGGGTGAGACGGTTACCATCACGGCGACGTTCGACCAGACGGCAGCCAACTCTCCGGCGATGGAGCCAGCCCTCCCCAGCGGATGGACGGTCACTAGTGCGACAGCTGGAGCGAACTGGTCGTGGGTTCCGAACCAGCAGACGTTCCTCGGGAACCTTGTTCTGTCCGACAGCGACGGCGTGACAGGCACGTACACGCACACGTACACGGTACAGGTACCGAGTGACGCGTCGCCAGGCGACTACACCGTCACGTCAGAGGGTTCGGTCCTCGACCCGCCGACGGGTGATCGCCTCGTGGACACGGCATCGACGGCCGTGACCGTCGAGGACACGAGCAACACGGCGCCGACGCTCGACGCCATCGACGACCAGTCGGTTGTCAGCGGCGAGAACGTCAACGTCTCAGTGAGCGCGTCCGACGCCGACGGCGACACGGTGTCGCTGTCGCTCGGACAGGCGCCCGGCTTCGTGACGCTCGCGGACGGCAACGTCGTCATCGACCCGGGAGCGGGTGACGTCGGTAGCTACACGGTCGAGGTGGTCGCCGACGACGGCAACGCCACGACCACCGAAAGCTTCCAGCTCACGGTCGACGCGGCCACGTCGGTCACGGCCGGGACGGTACTGGAGCGCGTGAACGCGGGTGGGTCGACCATCACCGCGACCGACAGCGGTCCCGACTGGACCGGCGTCACGGGGGCGAGTACCGACGGCCCGCTCGTCTCTAGCTCCGGCACCGACGGGAACTACAACACCGGCGACGACGTGACGGCGGGCAGCGAGGTGCCGTCGAGCACGCCGTCCGCAGTGTACGACGCGGAACGGTACGGCGAGATGACCTGGGAGTTCGACGCAGCCTCCGGGTCGGAGGTCGAGGTTCGCCTCTACCTCAGCAATCAGTTCCCGCAAGCCAACACGGAGGGTGCTCGGCAGTACAACGTCGCCGTCGAGGGCGACCAGGTGCTGACCGAGTACGACCCGGTCCAGGACGTCGGTCACGCCAGCGGGACAGTGAAGGCGTTCACCGTCACCGAGGACGGCGACGGGAACGTCACGATTACCTTCACGCTGGGCGCGTTCGAGAACCCGCAGGTCAACGCCATCGAGGTCGTCGACGTCAGCGCCGCCAACACGCCGCCGACGCTCGACGCCATCGCCGACCAGACGGTGACCGAGGGCGACTCGGTCACGGTTCCGGTCACGGCCTCTGACGACGACGGCGACTCGGTGTCGCTGTCGCTCGGACAGGTGCCCGGCTTCGTGAGCCTCTCGAACGGTGAGATCACCGTCGCCCCGCAGACGGGTGACGCGGCGAACTCGCCGTACACCGTCGACGTCGTCGCCGACGACGGCACTGACACGACCACCGAGTCGTTCAACGTGACCGTCGACGAGCCGACCCCGACGGTCGGCTCGGCGCTCGTCGAGATCACGCCGGACAGCGGCAACGTCGACGAATCGACGTACGGCTCCGGCTCCTACCAGGTGACGAACACCGGCGAGAAGGAGATCGTCTCCGTCTCGTTCGACCTGAGCACGGCGACGCTGCCGGACATGGTGTTCGACCCGGACGGCACTGCGGGTGACCCGACCGGTGAGGGCCTCAACATCGTCAGCGACGGCGGGACCGGCATCACGACCGCCGGCGGCGGCAGCGACGAGGCGTTCAGCCAGCCCCACAACGGCGTGGACGGCTCGGACGGCTACGACGTGATGACCGTCGAGTTCAGCGACTTCCAGAGCGGCGAGACGGCGACGTTCTGGGCCGACAACGACCCGACCAGCATCAAGGGCGCGACGGTCGGCTCGCAGGAGGCCGGTCCGGTCTCCGGGCTCGAGCTCGCCCGCTCGACGGTCACCGTCGAGTACGCGGACGGCACGACCCAGACGACCCAGCTGATGGGTGACGGCAGCAACGGCGGCGCGACGGCCGTCGTCACCGGCGACGAGGCCCCCGCGCCGACCATCGGCGCGCAGGGCGTCTCGCTCGACGGCAGTGTCCTCGACGGCTACCACAGCGGTGCGACGGTGTCCGCGACGGACCAGACCATCACGGTCACCGGCCAGCCCGGTGAGACAGTCACGCTCGTGCGTGTCGAGGGTGAACTGTCGCTGAGCAACGTTCCGGACGCCGACGGCGACGGCGAGCCGGGATACGACATCGAAACGCTCGAGGCCAACAACGCGGTGGCCGTCGAGTACTACACCGCCACCCTCGATTCGAACGGTGAGGCGACGGTGCCGGTGACGCTGACCAGTTCGGCCGACGACAGCGACGAGGCCGGCTTCAACTACTTCGTGGCCGCACACGGGCAGGCCTCCGGCGACATGGGTCTGGCCTCGAACGTCGTCGTCCTCAAGTACGAGGAGGCGCCCGCCAACACGGCGCCGACGCTCGACGCGATCACCGACCAGGGCGTCTCACAGGGCGAGTCGGCGTCGGTCGACGTGACCGCCTCTGACGCCGACGTCGGCGACAGCCTGACCCTCTCGGCGGACGGACCCGCCTGGGTCAGCCTCGCCGACAACGGCGACGGCACGGGAACGCTCACGCTCGCGCCCGATTCGTCTGTCCCGGTGGGCACCTACACGGTCGAGGTGAACGTCTCCGACGGAGAGGCGAACGCGACTGAGGAACTCGCGGTCTACGTCGACGAACCCGACCAGGACGGCGAGGTCGTCGCCGCGGTGAACGCCGGTGGCGGCGACTACACCGCCGCGGACGGCACGGTCTACGAGGCCGACTCGTCGAACCAGTACTTCACCGGCGGCAGCACGTACAGCGCGAGTCAGACCATCGACGGAACGGACGACGACACGCTGTACCAGACCGAGCGGTACGGCGACTTCGGCTACGAGATTCCGGTCTCGGAGAGCGGCACCTACGAGGTGACGCTGCAGTTCGCCGAGGTCTTCCAGGGTGCGGCGTCTCAGGACAGCCCCGACTCGACCACGCCACCGACCGACGGTACTGACGAGAACGACCGGCTGTTCGACGTGGCGGTCGAGGGCCAGACCGTCGTCACCTCGTACGACATCTACTCCGAGGTCGGCCCGCTGACGGCCACCGACAAGACCTACACGGTCGAGGTGACCGACGGCACGCTGAACGTCGACTTCAGCACGGTCAACGACAACGCCAAGATCAGCGCGATCAGGGTCGAATCGCTCGACAGCAACCAGGCGCCGACGGTCGGCACCGTCGTCGACCAGACCGTGACCGAGGGCGAGTCCGTGACGGTGCCGGTGACGGCCTCCGACGCTGACGGCGACGCGCTCACCCTCTCGCTGAACCAGTCGGCGCCGGACTTCGTCACGCTCACCGACGAGGGTGACGGCGACGGGACGCTCACCATCGCCCCGACGGCCGGCGACGCCGGGACCTACACGATCGAGGTAATCGCCGACGACGGCACCGCGACTGGCACCGCGACGTTCACGCTGACCGTCGAGGAGCCGGAACCGGTCGGTCCGTACGGTGTCACGACCGGCGACGCGACGAGCGTGCAGATCGACACGTCCACGCTGACGAACGCCTCGGGGACGCTGAACGGGTCGCTCTCGCTCGGTGAGAAGGCCGAGGCGACGACGTACGTCAAGATCTGGCCGCAGGGCCAGCCCGAGGACGCCTTCTGGTACACCGGTGACACGGTGACCCAGTCGGGCGAGTTCTCGTTCGACGTCGTCCTCAGCCCGAGCACGACCTACGACTGGCAGGTGCTCGCACAGAGCGGTGACGGCGAGTGGAAGGCCGGCGTGGTGGAGACGTTCACCACGCCGACCGGCCAGTTCTTCGGCGTCGACACCGCCGACGCGACCGACGTGGGCGTCGAGTCCGCGACGCTGAACGGCGAGATCGTCAACCTCGGCGACAACAGCGACGCACAGGTCTACTTCACCTACTGGAAGCAGGGCCAGAAGGAGTCGACGCTCACCTGGTACACCGGTCCGGTGCAGAACTCCCCAGGGACGTTCAACGCCACGGTCGGCCTCGAGCCCGACACGACCTACGAGTACCGGGCGTTCGGACAGAGTGACGAGGGCGAGTGGAAGGCCGGTCCGGTGAAGAGCCTCACGACGCAGGTCGGTGAGCCGTACGGCGTCACGACTGACGACGCCACCGACGTCACGACCGACGGTGCGACGTTGAACGGCGAACTCACCGGTCTCGGCGACCACGAGAGCGCGACAGTGTACTTCCAGTACTGGGTCCAGGGCCAGAAGGGCTCGACGCTCACCTGGTACACCGGTAGCGCCCAGTCCGCTCCCGGCACGTTCAGCGCCGACGTGACGCTCCAGAACGACACGACCTACGTCGTGCAGGCGTACGCACAGAGCGACGACGGCACGTGGACCGCCGGAAGCGAGGTCACGGTCACTACGCCTGCGTCTTCGGGAACCACACAGCAGGAACTCACGGTCGACACTGCCGCCCCGCTGGGATCGTCGTGGCCCGCGTGGGGCAGTGCAGTCGTCCCGACGAGCGGAGGGATGCTTCCGTAACCCCGCTCGCGGGGACCGTCTCGTCGTCTGATCCACGCTCCACACTATCTTGACACACTACCTCACAACATGAGTCTCGCCTCACAGCTGCTAACGATCGTTCAACTGACCGGCGTCTTCGTCGGCGTCGTGTTCTCCGTCTACCTCACGGTGGGCATCGCGGGGTCGGTGGTGTACGAACCGTCTCGCGCGACCCGACGTGCCGACAACGTCCGGTTCGTCATCACGACGGTCGCCGCCGAACACGTCCGGGACGCGCTGTTCGAGACGGTCGAACACACCACGCGGTCGTTCCCCGAGTACGACCTGTACTGTCTGGTCGACGAAGGCAGCGACCTCCAGCCTGAACTCGAGGCGGTCGACGGTGTCGAGGTGGTCGTCGTCCCGGAGACGTACGAGTGCGAGGCCGTCGCGAAGGGCCGCGCCATCAACTACTTCGTCGAGACGGTCGTCGCTGCCGCGCCCGACTACTGGTACGCGTTCATCGACGACGACAACCAGATCCTCGACGATCGGTTCCTCTACGAGATCCCCCACCACGACGAGGCTGGATACGGCGCGATGAACCCGGTGTTGCGCCCGCGCCTCGGTCGGTCCTACCTGACGTTCATGGCCGACCACATCCGCCTACTCGACGACGTGACCATCTACCGGCTGTTCACCGGCTTCCTCGGGACGCCCGCGGTCGGGTTCCACGGCGAACTGCTCTGCGCCCGAGGTGACGTCCTCGTCGACGTGGGCTTCGACAGGGAGACCATCGTCGAGGACTTCGCGTTCGCGACCGAACTCATCCGGCGAGGAATTCCCGTCTGGCAGAGCCGGACGCGAGTCAGCGTCCTCAGTCCGCACGACTTCCGGTCGTTCCTCGACCAGCGCGCGCGGTGGTTCCTCGGCATCGTGTCGTACCTCCCGCGAGTACCGCTCGTGGTCAAACTCGTCGTCGGCCTCAGGACGCTCATCTGGGGTGTCTCCATCACGTCCAGTTGGGTCCTGCTGCCGTTGTGGCTCTGGGGGTACGGGATGCACACGCCGCTCCCGGTCATCGGTGTCGTGGTGCTCGGCAGCGTGCTGTACCTCGGGGCGATGGGATACGGTGCCGTCCGTGTCGGCGGCTTCCGTGGGGTGGGCCTGTGGCTCTGTTCGCCCGTGTACGCCTTGATGGAACACGTCGCTCCCCTCTACGCGGTCCTTCGTCGACCACGGGAGTTCGTCGTCATCGAGAAGTAAGCCCCCTCCCACTCCTTCCGAACCGAGACAGTCACGAGATACCCACATATCACCAGTGATAATAGACGCGAAGGGTTCAACCCCGCCGCTGCCAATTCGGGGACGTGCACGACCGGTCGGTCACCCGTCGAGGACTGCTCCGTGCGGCGCTGCCCGCCCTGTCGCTCGGCCTGACTCCGGGCAGGGGCCAGGCGCGCCAGCCCGTCTCCCGCGGCACTCGTTCCCCCACCATGCCCGAGACGATACCGACAGCTGACCGGGTCGGGGTCGTCCACGTCGACGGCAAGTACCACTTCACCACGACGGATTACCTGAACGAGGGGGCGGCCGTCGCGTCTCGACTGGGGACGAACGTCCTCAAGGTGTGGTTCCGATTCGTCGACGAGAAGTACCCGTTCGGAAGCGACTGGCCCCGTTTCGAGTCGCTCGTCGGGCTGGCGCGCCACCGCTACGTCCGGGCGCTGTTCGAGCGGGGCTTCCAGACGTACGTGCTCGTCGCCTCGTCGTACGTCGGCGGCGACTACAACCACTACTTCAGGGAGGGAGTCACGGACGAGCAGTACCGCGAAGAGGTGCGGGAGTTCTACGACCTGACGGCCCACCTGCTACGGACGTACCGCGGGACGGGGACGGAGTTCGTGCTCCAGAACTGGGAGAGCGACTGGGCCGTGGTCGGCTCGTTCGACCCCACAGACGTCGCGTCGGAGGCGAAGTTCGACGGACTCACCCGGTGGCTGAACGCACGGCAGGAGGGCATCCGACGGGCACGCGCCGACGTCGAGAGCGACGTCACCGTACTGGGTGCGGTCGAGGTCAACCGCATCCGCGACGCGCGCACGGGTGTTCCCCGGGTCGTCGACACCGTCCTCCCGAACGTGGACACCGACCTCGTGTCCGTCTCGCTGTGGGACGTACTCGAGCCACTGGCGTACGAGACAGACCCGAACCGCATCGCCGCCGGAATCCGCGACCACCTCGACTACGTCCGGTCGCAGGCGCGCCCACCGACAGCGTATGCACGGCGGGCGCTCGGCGGACTGGAACACGTGTACGTCGGCGAACTCGGGTGGCCGCTAGAGGAGAACGGGCCGACCGAGTCGATGCGGCTGATCCGAACCGCGACCGAAACCGCGCTGCGCTGGGGCGCGCGGTACGTCCTCTACTGGCAGGTGTTCGACAACGAACGCTCGGCCGGGGCGACGCGAGAGCCGCCGGCGGGGTCGGCGCTCCCGGACGTCAAGGGCTTCTATCTGATCCGCCCCGACGGGACGCGAGCACCCACCTGGGACTACTTCGCTCGGCTCTTCGAGGACGGACTCCCAGACATGCCCGACGACCGCGCGCCGTACGTGCCGGTCACGCTGGAGTTCGAGCGGACCGTCGCCGAACACACGGTGAACGCGTCGGTCGCACCGGCGGACAGCCGTGACCTCGCCGTCGCGTGCTCGCGGCTCGAACTCGTCCGCGCCGACGGATCCTCGACGACGTACGACGTCGGGACCCCCAGCTCCGAACCGATCGTCGGTGCCGGCGCGTGGGAACCAGAGGGGACCGACTCCGAGTCCTGGCGGTGGCTCGGCGGGCCGGCGGCAGTGGCGACGTTCTACGTCCCCGCGGACAGTCGGGCGCCGGTTTCGGCGCTCCGGCTCCGAGCGAGCAGCGCGGACGGCCCGACCGGTGTCGTGGCCCGGGTCGGCGACGCGAGCATTGGCCGCGTCACGGTCGACGACGACGAGTGGCTCGGCCGGACCTGGATTCCGGCGTCGACCACCGGGTGACCGTCGCGGCCGACGCCGGGTCGACATCCGAGCACGACCGACAGGGTTTATCCGACCGACACCAACTCCCGCTCGTGCTCGGACTGCGTTTCTTCGTCTGCGAGAGGTGTGAGACGGTCCACGCCAGTCCCGACGAGCCACCGAGGTGTCGCGACTGCGGCGTGGGGACGTTCCGCGAAATCACTCACCGCCTCCAGGCGGACACGTACTTCCTCCCGCCCGCGGAGTGAGCGACTCCGGACGGTCGGGTCGAGGTGGACGCCCACCGGCGGAACGGTCGGTGGGCCGCGGTCAGTCCCTCCCCTCGTCGCCGAGTGACTCCGCCGCGTGCGTCCGCCCCGTCGACCGGTCGTCGCGCCCGTCGGGGAGAGCAGACTCGGCGTCGGCGTCCCCGGTGGGCGAGTCACCTCCGGCCTGCTCGGACTCGGCCGTCGAAGGAGGTGACGGTCGAGTGAACGTGTACCGGATGCCGTCGTGGAGCACGTGGTACGCGTCGCCGTCGGGTGACTCGAGGACGGCGCTGTCGGTGTCGATAGCGAAGTTCGCGAGGTCGGCGAGGCTGTCGGCCCGTGCGACGGGACGCGAGCGCGCCTCTGCCGGCAGGCGAATCTGCGCGACCCAGTCGTCGAAGTCCGCCCGGTCGTCGCGGTACGCGACCCACGCGCGCTCGGCGTCAGTGAGCGCGAGACGGTCGTCGCGTCGGGCGGAGGCGAGGCCGGCGAGGCCGAGAAGCGAGAGCGCGAGCAGCGCCGGCCCGCCGTACGCGGCGAGCGGCCCCGGCGACTCGGTGATGGTGGTCCGCTCCGTCCGAGTGAACGCTCGTGTCTCGTCCGCCGGAGCGACGCGGTAGACGTCGCCCTCGATGCTCAGAGGAAGCGTGTAGCGGAGGGTGCGGTCGACCGACTGGCCGCCCGCGGTGCCGGAGAGCACGACGCTGACGTTGACGCTGACCTGCGTCCGCCCGGGGTCGCCGACCTGCTCGTGGACCCGGTCGGCGGTCGCCGCCGCGTCGGTGACGTTCACCGCGAACGGGGTCTGGACGCGCTCACCCGGTTCGAGCGTCGCCTCGCGGGAGTCGAGCGAGCGCGTCACCCGCCAGTACTCGACCCGGCTCTCGCCGCTCTCGCCGACGCTCCGGATCACGAGTCGGGGCCGGACCGTCGCGGTCAGCTCCCCCGCGTCGGCCGCGTAGCCGTACCGGAACGTCCCGTTCAGCACCGGCATGACGGGCTGGAAGTAGACGCTCCGGTTCGTGACGGTCGCGCCCGGTTCGAAGGGGCCCGCGCGGCTCTCGTTGTCCACGACGGCCGCCCGGTGGGTGAACGAGCCGTCGGCCTCCCAGACGGTCACCTCGGTCGTCCGGACGGTGGTGTTCGACCCCGCGTAGGCGTCGAAGGCGAGGTAGCCGCCGGTGCCGGCGACGACGAGGAGCGCGAGGACGACGACGGCGAACTGGCGGTCCAGGAGGGCTCGCACGCGCAACCACCTCGTGCCTGTCATGACCGGGGGGTGACGCGGGGGTGTAAAGACTCTGTGGGCCCGCCCATCAGCTTCGATAGAGCGATCGGAGCCACCGGACCAGTCCGACCTCGAACGGGACCGACCGGGAGGCCCGGAGACGGACCCGGTTGAACCCGACGAGCCGAGCACCGATCAGGCCGACGACCGACGCGAGCAGGAGGTCGACCACGAGCACCGCGAGCCAGTGGTTCACGGCCGACAGCTCCGCGAGCAGCCACCCCGGGAGGACCGCGAGGTACTGCCGTCGCTCGACGGTCGCCTCGTACTCCCCGGGAGTCGAAGGGGCGGTGATGCTGAGGTTCACGGACTGGTTGCCGCGCGGGCCGAGCGAGACCCGCTCCGCGGCGAGGTGAGCGTTCGCGTCCGGCGTGCTGAGTACGGCCGTCATCGGCACGACGCCGCCGTTACGGAGCTCGATAGAGGTGTTCGCCGTCGTCCCAGCCGGGATGCCGCCACGGTCGGCTTCGGCCGGGTCGACGCTGTCGTACGGGACGGCCATCGCCCCGCTGGCGGCCGTCATGCTCAGCGTCGCCGTGAAAACGACCAGCGCGACGGCCCCGCCGACGAACAGGAGGCCCGAGAACCCGGTCGCCCGGCGGGTCGAGCGCTCGGTACGTTTCTCGCCCGCCGCGCCGCTCTCGTCGAGGAGGTACGCGGCGAGGAGCGCGACGAGGACGAACGCGACCACCTGGTTCACGCTCAGGCCGAACGGGTCGCCGACGGCGGCGAAGACCCCACGCACGGCCCCGACCCCGTCACCGAGGTTCGGAAGGACGACGACGGTGCCGCCGACCTGCAGGGCCTCGGCGACGATTCTGTCACGGGGGACGGGAGGTTCGTTCGACTGCTGGTCGGTGAAAGGGTTCGCGTCCCCGCGCGTGACGTACCCCTCGGACGTCTCGCCGACGACGCGGTGGGTCGTGAGACGGCCGTTCTCGATGTTCTGGGCGTCGAACGTGACGACGTCGCCCTCGTCGACGCCGCCGAGGAGGGTGGGTGGGAGAGCGACGAAGCCGTCACCGGGTTCCATCGTGGGGGACATGCTCCCCGTTTCGACGAATGCGAGACCGAGGGGTTGACCGAGTACCAGGCCAAGCAGGAGTGCAACAGCGACGCCAGCCGTGGCAGCGTTCACGACCCACCCAAGAGCCCAATGGCTACGCATCGGTCCGTTCACGCGACGACGTTGGACGACCGCCGCGGTCAGTGTCCGTCGGTGCTACAGACTGGATATCCGTCCCCCTCATCGTCGGATGGTAACGCCAGGCGGGAATAAAAATATCGAGTCGAGTGAACGTACCGAGTCGCTACTGCACCGGCGTGGTCCGCTCGGCACTGACCTTCATCCAGAGGTCCTGTTCAAGATCCTCTTCGACGACGCGCATTCCGACGAGCAGTTCGGTCGTTCCCTCGGTCCCCTTGTTGTTCCCCTTCGCGCGGCTGTTTATGCGATTATCGGTTCCACCGTCGACGGGATCGAGCGGGTCGCGACCATCGTTGGACGTCACGTTGCCGCCCTTGTCCTTCTCACCGCTCTTGTAGAAGGCGAGCCCGTCTGCGCTCTCGATTGTGATCTCGTAGAGCCCACCCGTGTTCGCAGCGCTCTGGTTCGTAGCGGAGCCCAGTCCGCCCTCGATACCGATTTCCAGAAGATCGTCGAAGTAGTAGGTCGAGTCGGGGTTGACACCCGAACCGTTGGTCTCGATGTTGAACTGTATCTTGCCGTCGCCGTCGTAGCTCACGAAGTCCGAGTCACCACCGTACGAGCCGTCCTCCTGAGCCTCTTTCAGCTCGATCATCGCGTCGTTGTCAGCGCTCGTCGTGACTGTGACGCTCCGTTCGCCGGTACTCGCCTGCGAGAACGCACCCGTACCCGTTGCGGCCGCGGTACCTGCGAACAGCGATCCAGCACCGATCAGGAACTTGCGTCGTTTTACCATATTGAATGTCACCTTGGTTGTCATCCCACGCCCCCCACCAGGGGGCCTGCGACATCAGAGACGTGGCTCGGTACCCACGTTTACATGAGCAGACTGAGAGGTCCACAGGCGGTGCCCGAACGAGCGTCCAAGATCCACTGGCGT
>JBEPXT010000029.1:0-31314 GCA_041641795.1 Salinigranum sp. | reverse complement strand
CGTAGGCGGCCCCGGCGGTGTAGGCCCGGAGGGCGTCGGTCACGTCCAGGCGCTGGTCGGGGTGGTCGGCGGTGACCGCGTGGTGGACGCCCAGCAGCGGGTCGAGGGGCATACAGTCGCTGCCGAACGCCAGGCGGGCGCCGGCCTCCCGGAACCGGTCGAGGCGGTTGGTCCCGGTCCGTCGGTCGCCGAGGCGCGAGGCGTAGAGGCCGTCCGCCCCGGCCCACTTGTGGAAGTTCGGCTGCATCGAGGCGACGACGCCCATCTCGGCCAGGCGGTCGACGGCCCCGTCGGTGGCGAGTTCCAGGTGCTCTATCCGGTGGCGCATCTCGCCCGGGTTCCCCCGGTCTGCGAAGGCGTCCAGCACCTCGTCGATGGCGACGTCACCGATGGCGTGGACCGCGACCTGGAATCCGGCGCGCTCCGCGCGCGACACGATCGACCGAAGCTCCGCCGGCGGGACCACCCACTTGCCGGTCTCCTCCCCGCCAGCCTCGGGCGACCAGTCGTCGTACGGGTCCGAGAGCCTGGCCGTCCGGCCGCCGATGCTCCCGTCGGTGAACGTCTTGATGGCGCCGGTCTGGACCATCTCGCCGCCGTGGTTCGTCCGGAGACCCACCTCTTCCAGGGCGTCGAGGTGGTCCGACCAGTAGTTGAGTCGGACCCGGATGGTCAGCGTTCCCTCGCCCGCCAGGTCCCGGTACACCCGGGGCGCCTGCGAGTCCCGAACCATGTCGTGGACCATCGTCACGCCCCGTTCGTTGGCGTACCGCTGGGCCGCGGTCACCAGGCGACGCATCTCCTCGCGGTCGGGTTCGACCGCCCGGTAGACCACGTCCGCGGCCTCCTCGACGACGACGCCCGTCATCAGCCCGTTCTCGGTGTGGACGTCCTCGTCGGGCATCTCGCCGCCCAGTCGCTCCAGGGCAACGGTGTTCAGCGAGGCGACGTGCATGTCCTCCCGGAACGCCGCCACCGGCGAGGCGTCGCTCACGGCGTCGAGTCGGTCCCGGCGCAGGTACGTCGGGTCGTCCCACCCGCTCTCGTCGTATCCGAACCCGAGCACCCAGTCCCCGTGGTCGATTTCCTCGGCCCGGTCCCGGAGGCGGGCCACGCACTCGTCGGGGCCGGCCGCCCCGGAGAGGTCTGCGTGGACCAGCGACCGACCGACGGTCGCCAGGTGCGTGTGCGCGTCGACGAACCCCGGCAGGACGACCCGTCCATCGAGGTCCAGGGTCCGGGTGTCGATGCCCTCCAGGAACCCGATTTCGTAGTCGCTCCCGACGCGAACCACGCGCCCGTCCCGGATAGCGAGGGCCTCGTGTCGCTCGTCGGGGTCGCCGAGCGTGTGTACCTCGGCGTTCCGAACCACCAGGTCAGCGGCCTCGGTCATACCCTGCAGGCGGACGCCGAGTGCGAAAACTGTTGGGATGCCGGCCGAGGACGGCCGCCGGCCGCGGTCCGGGGCCGGCCGACCGCCCGAACCGGTAACGGTTTGGCCGGCGTCACACATCGGGTACGCATGACCACGCCAGCGGACCTCGCCCAGCGCGTCCAGGAGGGCGAGATACGGATTCACGAACTCGAAGCGCACGCAGACGCCGACACCGCCGCGGCAGCCCGGCGACTGGTCGTCCAAGCGCGGACGGACGCCGACCTCGACGCAGTCGGCGAGTACGGGTTCCCGGCGGCGACGGCCGACTCGAACATCGAGAACATGATCGGGACGACGCAGATTCCCCTGGGCGTCGCCGGCCCCGTCACCGTCGACGGCGGGGCCGCGACCGGCGAGTACACCCTCCCGCTGGCGACGACGGAGGGTGCGCTCCTCGCCAGCGTGAACCGCGGGTGTTCGACCCTCGAACGCGCCGGCGGCGTCACCGCCCGCGTGCACCACTCGGGGATGACCCGCGCGCCCGTGTTCCGGGTGGCGGACGTCGCGGCGGCCGAGGCCCTGGTCGAGTGGACCCGCGACAACGAGGACGCGCTGGCGGACGCGGCCGAGGCGACGACGAACCACGGCGAACTGCTCGGCGTCACGCCGTACGTCGTCGGCAACTCGGTGTACCTCCGGTTCCGGTACGACACGAAAGACGCCATGGGGATGAACATGGCGACCATCGCGACCCGCGCGGCCGCGTCGCTGGTCGAGGAGGAGACCACCGCGGAACTCGTCGCGCTCTCGGGCAACATGTGTACCGACAAGAAGCCCGCTGCCGTCAACGCCATCCAGGGGCGGGGACAGAGCGTCACCGCCGACGCCACGCTCCCCCGCGAGGTGGTCGTCGACCGCCTGCACACGACGCCCGAGGACATCGCCGAACTCAACACGCGGAAGAACCACGTCGGGAGCGCCAAGGCCGTCAGCATGGGGTTCAACGCCCACGTCGCCAACGTCGTGGCGGCGATGTTCCTCGCCACGGGCCAGGACGCCGCACAGGTCGTCGAGGGCGCGAACGCAATCACGACCGCCGAGGTGACCGACGACGGGGACCTCTACGTCAGCGTCTCGCTGGCGAGTCTCCAGGTGGGAACGGTCGGCGGCGGGACGAAACTCCCGACGCAGGCGGCCGCGCTGGACCTCCTCGGCCACCAGGGCGGCGGCGACCCGCCGGGGTCCAACTCCGAAGCGTTCGCGGAGGTCATCGCCGCCGGCGCGCTGGCCGGCGAACTGTCCCTGCTGGGCGCCCTCGCGTCACAGCACCTCTCCAGCGCCCACGAGTCGCTGGGACGGTAGCGCACTCGCTCCCGGGACCCCGCCATTCCCGACTCGCCTGCTCCTCACTCGCGCGTCGTCTCCAGGACGTTCAGGCCCCCGTCGACGGTGACCCGTAGCGTCTCGTCGTCGACGGTCATGTCGACGCGGAGGCGCCACGGCTCCTCGGAGACGACGGTGACCGGGTCGTCGTCGACGCACCACTCGAGGTGCCAGTACGGCGTCGTCGACAGGGCGACGCCGTGGTCGCCGTAGAACGTGACGACCGCCGAGTGGTCGAGCAATCCCAGCCCGACCGCCGAGCACAGTTCGTGAGCGCACTGCTCGCAGTGGTGCGTGGCCCTGAGCTCCGCGCCAACGCAGCACTCCCCGCCGCGTTCGATGGTCGTCTCCGTCCGGCCGTTGCACTCCGGACAGACGCCGTCCTTGGCGAGACAGTGGAGGTGCCGAACCCGCTGGTTGAACGCACTGAGCACCTCCCGGTCGGTCCGGTCGTGGAGTCCGCCCGGCGGGAACGGGTACTCGCCGTGCCCGTGGCCGCAGGACGGACACGCGATGGTGAGTTTCTCGTCGGTGTAGTGGGCGTCCAGCGTCGCACCGCACCGCGTGCAGGGGTCCTCGATGGCGATTTCGCGCCGCGGGTGCTCGGTGAATGACCCGGCGAGAATCGCCTGGACGACCCGTTCTCCGGCGGTTCGAAGCGCGTATCCCGCCTCCGTCTTCCTGACGAACTGGTCGGTTAGCTTCCCCAGGTGGTAGTTGAACTTGGCGCTGTCGCGGGTGCCCACTTCGCCCCGGAGGTCGGAGAAGCGGACGGGGTCGTCGAGACGCCACAGCGACTCGAGAATGGAGAGTCGCGTCTCGTTGCCGACCAGCGAGAACGCGTCGGCGGGTTCGACGCAGTCCTCGCACTCCTGGATGCTGTCGGCTCGGCTCATGTCAGTCTCCAGAACGGCCTGCGACAAATAATTTGGCTCTCCTAAACTTTCCCCCGTCGCTCGCCTCCGCCCAGGGGGACAGGTTCGCCTCCGCTCGCCGGTTCGGCTTCACTTTCACCCACCGTTTCACTTTCACTCCGCACGCGTGGCTCGATTTTACGTACTCTTGCACTCTCTGTAAAAAACGCGCTCGTCGGGGAGCACCGGCGGGCGCGCACACCAGTATGACCCACACAGACACAGACCAGCGACCGGACCGTCTCTACCGGGTGCTCCGCCTCCTGAAGGTCCTCCTCGCAATCGTGGCCTCCGCCCTCTCCATCGCGCGTCTCGTCGGCGCCCTGTGAGGTGCCTCACCGGCACGCCCGGTCAGAGCAGTCGATACCGTCCCCGACTCTCGCTCACCTCGCCGGCGCGCGTCAGGCGTTCGAGGAGCGTCCGGGCCGCCTCGGCCGGGACGCCGTGGTCCTCAGCGTACGCGACGACGTCCGTTTCGGTGGGATTCTCCTGGTCGGCGACGGCGTCGCGGACCACCTCCTCGCGACTCCGCGACCGGGTGCGGGAGACGTCGCCCGCCGCCGCGACGGCGTCTGCGTCGAGTCCCGAGGCCTCGACGAACTCGCTGTCGTCGAGGCCCGCGTCGTCCAGGCGACGCTCCATCTCCTCGACCGACTCCAGGCGGCCGAACGACTCCGCGGCGCCCTGTCGGTCGGCCAGCATCGCCGCGCGGGCCTGCCGGGCCTCCTCGCGGTTCTCGGACTCGAAGAACCGTTTGAGCTTCCGGGTCTGGTGGCGCCTGGCACACTGCGGACAGGTGGCGGTCTCCCCCGGGTCCGACAGCAACCACAGCGCCCCGCACTGGTTACACCCCACGACGGCGTACATGCCACCCAGTTCTTCCCTGCGTCAGTTCAATGCACCGGCGCGCCGGGCGTCGACTCTCTCCCGCGACACGAATTAGACATCCCCCGCTGTCGCGGCCCTGTCGAACGCCTCTGTCGCCGTCGGTCGTGTCAGTCGGACGGCGGTCCGACCACCTCGGCCGACGACTCTCGGACGGCCAGGGGGCGCTGACGGCCGGGCGGCGCCGGACGCGGGTCCGGACCGGCGGGAGGTATATTGTCTCTCCCTGCGGTGAGTCGGTCATGGAGCGCGTCTCAGGCGACGACGTCCCGGAGACCGAGGCGGTCCCGGGCGTCCACCTGTCACAGCTAGCGGCGGGCGATAGAATGAGCGTCCAGCAGTTCCGCATCGACCCCGGGGAGACGGTCCCCGAGCACAGCCACCACCACGAGCAGGCGGGCTACCTCGTCGAGGGGACGCTGACGTTCCTGGTCGGCGGCGACGAACTCGTGGTCCGCGCGGGCGACTCGTACGTCATCCCGGGCGACGAACCCCACGGCGTCGAAAACCGCGGCGACGTTCCCGCCAGAGGCGTCGACATCTTCGGGCCGCCGCGGACGAACCCCGACTGGCTCGACTGAGGGGGCCGGAGCGGGACGTATTCTCTCGACCGGGAGTGAGGGAGTGACACGCCCGGTCAGCGCCGGCACGCTTATCTCGATTCAGCCGTCAGTGGACAGCGGTGCCCTCGGGTAACCGGGCGCGCACCAGGCGAATCTCGCCTCTTGCGACGGGCAGGGCGTCGAACCACGCGACGTCTTTCGAACCAGCGGTTCCCGCGGTCGAACTCTGATTCTACGGGGTCGCACATTCGAGCCGAGAGCCGTCGCTCGACCAGACTGCGTCCCGACACCCGCCAACCGTTCCACGTCGTAGCCCGCTCCGGACGCCGAGTGGCGCGCTCCGGAATCTCGTCGGACCGGCGAAAATCTGCGTCGCTCCGGCCGCTCAGGCCAGCTCTTCGATGTTCTCGACCACGTTCTCTGCGAACTCGCCGGTGGCGAGTTTGGTTCCGCCCTCTATCTGCCGGTGGAGGTCGTAGGTGACCTGCTTCGAGGAGATGGTCTCCTCGACGGCGTCGTGGACCAGGTCCGCGGCGTCCTCCCAGCCGAGGAACTGGAGCATGATGCGCCCCGAGAGAATCATCGCCGTCGGGTTGACCTTGTCCTGGCCGGCGTACTTCGGGGCGGACCCGTGGACCGGTTCCGCCAGGAAGCGTCCGTCGCCGATGTTCGCGCCGGGCGCGATGCCCAGCCCACCGATCTGCGCCCCGCAGGCGTCGGAGAGGTAGTCGCCGTTCAGGTTGGGAAGCGCGAGGATGTCGTACTCCTCGGTGCGCGTGAGCACCTGCTGGAGCATGTTGTCCGCGATGCGGTCGTTGACGACCACGGCGTCCTCCGGCGGTTCGCCGTCTCGCTCCTCCCAGAGCGTGTCCTCGGTGATGACCTCGTCGCCGTACTCCTCGCGGGCGACCTCGTAGCCCCAGTCGCGGAAGGCGCCCTCGGTGAACTTCATGATGTTCCCCTTGTGGACCAGCGTCACCGAGTCGCGGTCGTACTCCAGCGCGTAGTCGATGGCCTTCCGAACCAGTCGCTTGGTCCCGAACTCGGTTATCGGCTTGACGCCGATGCCGACCGGACCGTCGTGGATGGTCTGGTCGAAGCCCATCTCCTCTTCGACGAAGTCGCGTACCTGCTCGACCTCGTCGGTGCCGGCCTCCCACTCGATGCCGGCGTAGACGTCCTCCGTGTTCTCCCGGAAGGATATCATGTCCATCTTCTCGGGCGCCTTCACCGGCGAGGGGACGCCGTCGAGGTGGTAGGTCGGCCGCATGTTCGTGTAGAGGTCGAGTTTCTGCCGGAGGGCGACGTTGAGACTGCGGAAGCCCGCTCCGACCGGCGTCGTCAGCGGCCCCTTGATGGCGACGCGGAACTCGCGGATGGCGTCGACGGTGTCGTCCGGGAGGTTCTCGTCGTACTTCTCCCGGGCGCTCTCGCCGGCGTAGAGGCGCATCCAGTTGATTTCCCGCCCGGTCGCAGACGCGGCGGCCTCGAGAACCTTCTGGGCGGCCGGTCCGACGTCTACCCCGATTCCGTCGCCGTAGATGATGGGGACGATGGGGTTGTCGGGGACCGATAGCTCGCCGGTTTCCTCGTCGACGAGCGTGATTTTCTGTCCCTCATCGGGGACCTGGACCTTGTCGTAGCTCATAATCAACCGTGGCTTTTCAGAGGAGGGGTAAAGGCCTGCCGTTCAGCGCCACGCCTGCCGCAAGCAACGCGGGTCGCCTAGCCCCCGATTCCCGGCCTCTCGTCGCCTCGGCGCAACTGTTAGGTGACGTCCACCGGTGGCTCCGGTATGCATCTCGTCGTACACGGCGGCGCGGGCGAGGCGCCCGAGGAACCGGGGCCCAGACAGACGACGCTCGACGAAGCTGCCCAGACCGGGAGCGCACAGGAAACTCCGCTCGACGCGGTGACGGCCGCGATTCGCGTTCTCGAATCGGACGCGCGGTTCAACGCCGGCGTGGGCGGCGCAGTCCAGTCGGACGGCGTCGTCCGAACCGACGCGGGACTCATGACACAGGACCGGTCGGTCGGCGCCGTCGCCGGCCTCCCGAACGTCGAACACGCCGTCTCCGTCGCGCGCATCGTCCTCGAAGAGACGCCGCACGTCCTCCTCGGCGGGACGCCGGCCGTATCGCTCGCGGAGTCGTTCGACGTCGAGACCGGGGCCGACCTGGTCACCGAGGAGACGCGCGACCGGTTCGAATCCGCGGACCCGCCGGCGGGGACGCCCCGCGACCACCTGCCGTGGGTTCGCGCGCAGTTCGGTCGCGGCCACGCCGACGGCGGGGACGGCGCCGCGTCACCGCCCGCCGGAACCGACCACGACACCGTCGGGGCCGTGGCCTGCGACGGCGACGCGTTCGCCGCCGGAACCTCGACGGCCGGGCGGTGGTTCGCCCTCGCAGGACGTGTCGGCGACGTCCCCCAGGTCGGGTCGGGGTTCTACTGCGCACCCGCCGGCGGAGCGAGTGCGACCGGGGCCGGCGAGGACATCGCTCGCGCCCTGCTCTCGCGGCGGGCCGTCGGTCACCTGGAAGCGGGTCTCGACGCCCAGTCAGCGGCGAACCGCGCCCTCGCGGAGTTCGCCGAACTCACCGGCTCCGACGCGGGCGTCGTCGTTCTCGACGACGAGGGCGCCGGGAGCGCCTTCAACACCGGGGCGATGCAGACCGCCCTGGTCCGGGACTGACTCCGGCGACCGTCCCTGCCCCTGGTTCTCGAATCAGCAACCGTTCCGGTGATGGCCGAGGGTGAACACGCACCGGACCTCGTCGCGGCGCTCGGTAGCCCGGACGCGATACTGGGCGAACTGGACCGACAACGCGTGGGCGCCGTCGGTCGTGCCACTGTCGCGCTCGGCGATGGCGAGCGATGAGTGCCCGCGTTCGCAATGCCGGTCGCGAAGCCGGACTCAGTGCCCTTGCGTCGCCGACTCCCGTCCCGCAACCTCTTTCGGTACCCTGCGCCAAACGGGGAGATATGAGCATCGGACCCCTCGACGACGAGACGGTCGAGAAGTATCGAGAGGCAGGCGAGGTCCTGCGAACCGTGATGGACGAGTCGGTGGAGATGGTCGAACCCGGCGTCACTCACCTCGAAGTCGCCGAGTACGCCGAGGGCCGCATCCGCGAACTCGCAGACGGGCCGGCGTTCCCCGCGAACATCAGCATCGACGAGGAGGCCTCCCACGCCACGCCAGCCCGGGACGACGACACCGAGTTCGGCGAGGACATGGTCTGCCTGGACCTCGGCGTTCACGTGGACGGGTACATCGCGGACGCCGCCGTGACCATCGACATGAGCGGCAACGACGAACTCGTCGAAGCCGCCGAGCAGGCACTGGACGCCGCACTCGACGAGGTGGCACCCGGCGTCGAGACGGGGGAGGTCGGCGCCGCCATCGAGGAAGTCATCCGCGGGTACGGCTACACCCCGGTCCTCAACCTGTCGGGCCACGGCGTCACACAGTACGACGCCCACACGGGGCCGAACATCCCCAACCGGGGGGTCGAGCGCGGCGTCGAACTCGAAGTGGGGGACGTGGTGGCTATCGAACCGTTCGCCACCGACGGCCGGGGCAAAGTCTCCGAGGGCGCCAAAGAGGAGATTTTCGGCCTCGAACAGGAGCGGTCGGTCCGCGACCGGCAGGCCCGGAAGATTCTGGAGACCATCACCACTGACTACCGGACCCTGCCGTTCGCCGGGCGCTGGATAGAGGGTCCCCGGGCGGAGATGGCGCTTCGCCGCCTCAAGCAGGCCAGCGCCATCCACGGCTACCCGGTGTTGAAAGAGGACGACGGCCGACTCGTGAGCCAGGCCGAACACACCGTCATCGTGACCGAGGACGGCTGCGAGATTCTCACCGACTGAGAGGCGGGTCTGCGGGGGGACATCCTTCCGGCGCAGTCGGTGACCCGCGGTAGCCGTCCGTCTGTCAGGCGTCGTTCATCCGCTGGACGGACTCGGCGCCGCAGTCTCCGCAGACAGTCACGCGATAGGGCTCTCGGGAAAATTCCGCGTTCTCCGCCTTTCCGCTCTCGGTTCGTATCTCCACGTGGACCTCGTGTCGCGTCTCGTCGCCGCAGGAGGGACACAGTTCGACGACGCCAGCAGGGTTGCCGGGTTGAGTGGCCATCGGTCGTACGAGGGTGCGATTGTAAATAAGAATACCTGAATCGCGAACGGATATTCACTCGAGCAATATTCGATTTTCGATACGACGAAACGCTTTTTCTCTCGGTGAGGAACGACCCGCGGTCGGCGCTCGTCGCCGCGGGCGACAGTCGGGTCGACGTCGTCGCGGAGACTGCGAGACTGGACCGCGGCGGTGCATACAGCCCGCGAAGACAGGACTAAACCGCTCCGGCGAGTCCGGCCGGTATGGACCAGCTTTTCGCGCCCTGGCGAATCGAGTGGGTCGAGCGCGACTCCGACGACGACGTCGACGGGTGCCCATTCTGCGTCCTTCCGGACCGCGAGGACGACCGGGCCAGTCGCATCGTGGCGCGGTCCGAACACAGCTTCGCCCTGCTGAACAACTACCCGTACAACCCCGGCCACGTGATGGTCATCCCCTACCGTCACACCGGCGCGTTCGGCGACCTCTCGGACGCCGAGATGCTCGACCAGGCGCGACTGAAAGCGCGGACGTTCGAGGCGCTCAGGGACGGCCTCGGCCCCGACGGCTTCAACGCGGGGCTGAATCTGGGCGACGCCGCGGGCGGGTCCATCGGCGACCACGTCCACGAACACGTCGTCCCGCGCTGGCGGGGCGACACGAACTTCATGCCCGTCCTCGGCGACACGAACGTCATCGTCGAAGCCCTCGAAGACACGTTCGACCGCCTGCACGAGGCGTTCGCGGCCCAGGAGGGCGCCGTCACGGAGGGGCCTGACGCCGCGGTTCGGTTGGAGTTCGACCCCGACCGGCGCTGACCGGTCCAAAAGGGTCTTTGCCGCCGGGTCGTCATCTCAGGGTGATGGACCGACGCGAGGCCGTCAGGGACATCGGGCAGTTCGTCCTGGCGGTGAACGTCGTACTCGTCCTCGCCAAGGGCACCGTCTGGTTCACGACGGGGAGCTTGGCCGTCGGGTCCGAGACCGTAAACAGCCTCGCGGACTCGGCCTACAGCCTCATCGTCGTCGGCGGGTTGTACCTCACGACCCGGCCGCCGGACTTCGAACACCCACACGGGCACGAACGCATCGAACCGTTCGTCTCGCTGGTCATCGCCCTGGGCGTCCTCGCGGCGGGTGCGGCGGTCATCTGGCAGGCGACCACGTCAGTCATGTCGGGCACCTACGGCGGCGTTCCGGGCCCCTCGGCCGTCGCGGTGCTGGTCGGAACCGCCGCGGTGAAATACTGGCTCTACCGGCGGTGCCTGCGCGTCGGCGAGGAGCAGAACTCGCCGGCCGTCGTCGCCATGGCGCTGGACAACCGCAACGACATCCTCACCGCCGGCGCGGCCCTCGCGGGCGTCCTCGGGGCGAGCGCGGGGTACCCGGTTCTGGACCCCGCCGCCGCCGCCGTCGTCTCGCTCGGAATTCTCTACACCGGGTACGAAATCGTCCGGGACAACGTGACCTACCTGGTCGGGGCCGCGCCGCCCGAGGACATGCGGAAGGAAATCGTGGCCCGGGCGCTGTCACACCCCGACGTGAAAGGCGTCCACGACGTCGTTGCCCACTACGTCGGCCCCGAGATAGACGTCAGCCTCCACATAGAGGTCGAGGGGGACATGACGCTGTTCGAGGCACACGACATCGAGTCGGCGGTGGTCCACGACATCCGCGAGATGGACGCCGTCGACGACGTGTTCGTCCACGTGGACCCGAAGGAACTCGGCGAGTGGAAACCAGACGAGACGACCGAGCAGTTGATTTCGAACGACGAGATTCTCTCGCGGTTCGCCGAGACCCTTCAGGCCAACGAGCGCACGGCCCAGCGTCGCTCCGCAGAAGGGGTCGAGGGCGGGGCCGAGCGGACAGACTCGGGCGGGTCGAACGCGGACGAACGGTCGACGCGAGGGAACTGAGCGGCGCACGCGTCGGCCAGGCACCGAACGCGGGACCCGTCTCCCCGCCCGGGACTCGGCCCCTGACCCGGGACTCGGTCCCCGGCCCGGAACTCGCCCTCTGACCCGGCGTCACTCCGAGGCGCTGACGATGGAGAGTTCGACCCGCTTGACTCCGTGGAGTGACCGGAGGCGGTTCACCAGCCGCTCGATGTTTTCGCCGGGGCCGTCGACCACGAGCGTTTCGAGACAGAGGTCCTCGCCGAGGTGGACGTGCTGGACGGCGACGATGGTGTCGCCGAGTTCGTGTTGCAGTTCGAGGACGGCGTCGTTCACGCCCTTGACGTGGTGGTCGTACAGGAGCGAGACGGTTCCCCGGTGGACTCCCTTCAGGTCACGCTGTTTGCGGTGTTCGGTCAGGAACGCCCGGAGCGCGTCGCGGGCGGCCTCCGAGCGACTGTCGTACTCCCAGTCGGCCACGACTGAGTCCAGTTCCTCGAGGAGGTCCGGGGGGAGCGTGATGCTGACTCGGTCCAGCTCCTGGCTCATACGAGTGGGTTCGCCGCCGGCCCGGAATAACCTTTCTTCCCGGCGTCTCGGGCCGCCATCCCGCAATTCCGGAAATCCTCCCCGACGGCTCGCACCGCGACGTTGGCTGCGCCACTACCTCTGAGTATTACGCCACGTCCCGAAAGTATTATTCGGGCCCTATCCAGATACCTTACTATGCACGTACCGGACGGATTCCTCGACCCGACGGTCGCCGGTCTCTTCTGGCTCCTGTCGGCAGTCGCCATCGCACTGGCCGCTCGTCGGGCCCGGGAGGTCCTCGGCGGCGCGCGCACGCCGCTCCTGGGCGTCGTGGCAGCGTCGATTTTCGCCGCACAGATGTTGAACTGGCCGATTCCCGGCGGCACGAGCGCCCACTTCGTCGGCGGGGCGTTCGCCGGCATCCTGCTGGGGCCGTGGCTCGGCGTCCTGGCCGTCTCGGCCGTGGTCGTCATCCAGGCGCTGGTCTTCGGCGACGGGGGCGTGGTCACGCTCGGTCTCAACCTGTGGGCGATGGGCGTCGTGGACGTGGTCGCCGGGTACGCCCTGTTCCGCGTCGCCGCGGGGTACGACGAGACGGTCGCTTCGTTCGTCGCCGGGTGGGGCGCCATCACCGTCGCCTCGCTGTTCGTCGCCATCGGGACCGGTCTCTCGTCGGCGTTCGCCTACGACCTGTCGGTCACGATTCCGGTGATGGTCGGTGGGCACGCGGTCCTCGGCCTCGTCGAGGGTGCCATCACGGCGATGGTCTACCGCTACGTCGCCACCGCACGACCGGACCTGGTGCTGGGTCGCGGCCGACTCGTCGGCGGGGAGGTGACCCGGGCGTGATGAACGCGACTCGCGCGTGGGTCCCGCGGGCGCTGGCCGTGGTGCTGGTGCTCGTCCTGCTCTCGCCGCTGTTCGGGTGGGCCGCGGGCGCGGTCGGCTACGCTGAACCCCTCGAACACGCCGCCGAGGCGACCGGGGCGACCGACCACGCCAGCCCGGTCCTCTCGAGTCCGCTTCCCGACTACAGCGTTCCCGGCCTCGGTCCGCACGCGGGGACGCTGCTCTCGGCGGTAGTCGGAACTGCGCTGACGCTGGCCGTGGCTCTCGGACTCGGTCGACTGCTCGAACCGGACTCGTGAGTCGACTCGCCGCGACCACGCTCGACGAACTCGCGCGGTTCCTGCGGGCCTTTTTCGTCGCCGAGCGGACCGCGACGGCCGACGGCTTCCTCCAGCGTCGCCACCCCGCCGCGAAGGTCGGCGCCGTCGTCGCCCTCGTTCTCGCGGCGGCGGTGACCCGGACGCCGGCCGTGCTGGCCGGCCTCGGCCTCGCGAGCGTCGTGTTCGCGGTCGCCTCTCGGGTGCCGCTCCGGTCGCTGCTCGCTCGCTCGACGGCGGTGCCGCTGTTCTCGCTCGTCGTGGTCCTGCCGCAACTGGTCCTGACCCCCGGGCGTCCGGTGGTCGCGGCGCTCGGTCTCGCGGTGACGTGGGAGGGGCTCGCGTACGTCGGAACGTTCACGCTTCGGGTCGCCGTCTCCGTCGCGTTGCTCTCGGTGCTGCTGCTGACGACGCGCGTCTCGGACCTCCTCGGGGGGTTGCGCGCGCTCGGCGCGCCCCCCACCCTCCTGTGGGTCGTCGCCCTGACGGTCCGGTACCTGTTCCTGTTTCTGGAGGAACTCCGCAGACTCGTCCTGGCGCGTGAGAGCAGGCGGACCGCCCGCGAGTCGACCCGCGAGTCCTGGCGGGACGCGAGCCGACTCGCCGGCGCGTTCTTCCTCAGGACTATCGAACGCGGCGAGCGCGTCCACCGGGGCATGGTCGCGCGCGGCGGGGCCCGCCCCCCGACGCCGTACCGCGACGACGTCCCCGTCGGCTGGCCCGATTACCTCCTGGCCGTCGGCGCCGTCGCCGTGCTGGTCGCCACGGGAGTGGTCCGATGGGTCGGGTGATTTCGGCTCGCGGCCTCGCCCACGAGTATCCCGACGGGACGCGGGGGCTGTCCGACGTGAGCCTGGGGTTCGACGCCGGCGAGCGAGTCGCGGTCCTCGGCGCGAACGGGTCGGGCAAGACCACCCTCCAGTTGCTCCTCGGCGGGTTGCTCGACCCCTCGGCCGGCGACGTCGAGTACTTCGAGTCGACGACCGACGCCGAACGCGTCCGCGGGCGCCTCGGCGTCCTGCTGCAGGACCCCGACGACTACCTGTTTCACACCACGGTGCGCGAGGACATCGAGTACGGACCGGCGCAACTCGGCGTTCCCCGCGACACCGCCCGCCAGCGAGTTGCCGAACTGGCGGACGAACTCGACCTCGACCGCCTCCTGGAGAAGCCGCCGTTCAGGCTCTCAGGCGGCGAGAAACAGCGGGCGGCGCTGGCGAGCGTTCTCTCGTTCGACCCGGACGTGCTGTTGCTCGACGAACCGGTGGCGAACGTCGACGCCTCGTACCGACGGACGATGCTCGACCTGCTGAATCGCCGGGTCGAACGGGACGGGGCAACCCTGGTGACGTTCACCCCCGACGTCGACCTGGTCCCGCGGGTCGCCGACCGGGTCTGCCTCCTGGGTCAGGACGGTCGCCTCGCGGCCGACGGCCCGGTGCGCGAGGTCCTGACCGACGCCGACCGCCTGTCGGCACACGGTCTCGAACCGCCCGCCGTGGCTCGCCTGTTCGACGGGTTCGTCCCCGACGAGGCGGTTCCGCTGGACGTTCCGGCGGGGCGGCGATTGCTCCGCGAGGGGTTCGACGACGGCCGGCGCTGACGCTGCGTCGACCGGTTCGTCCTCGGGTACGACGACCGACGGCTCCCCTACACCGGGTCGGCGAACGCGTAGACCGTCTGGTGGCCCGTAATCTCCACGTCCACGAAGTCGCCGGGTTCGATGCCGTGTTCGGACGCGTTCTGGACGATGACCTGCCTGTAGGCGCTGTCGCGGCACTTCACCGAGTCGCCGGTCCCCGGTTCCACGACGAGCACCCGTCGCCGCTCGCCGACCATCGACTCGTAGGCGTCGGCCACCACGCCCAGTTTCAGGTCGGTCATCGCCTTCGAGCGCTCCTTCTTGACCGTCCCGTTGAGTCCCTTCAGGTCGGCGGCGTCGGTCCCAGGGCGCTTCGAGAAGCGGGTGACGTTTATCTTCTCGGGGCGGGTCTCGCGCAGGAGGTCCATGCTCTGCTCGTGGTCGGCGTCCGTCTCGGTCGGGAATCCGACGATGAAGTCGGTCGAGAGCGTCCAGTACTCGAGGGCCTCGTCGAACGTCTCGACCACCTCGCGGAACTCGCTGACCTGGTGTTGCCGGCGCATGTCTCCGAGCACGTCGTCGCTGCCCGACTGGACCGGGACGTGGATGAAGTCGTACAGCTTCTCGTTGTCGGCGAACGTGGCCGCCAGCTCCTCGCGGATGCCGTGGACGCCCTTGGGGTTGGCCATCCCCACCCGAACCCTGAACTCGCCCTCGACGTCGCAGATGCGGTCGAGCAGTTCGTGGAGCACTCGCTCGCCGTCGTCCCAGCCGTAGACGCCCGTGTCCTGGCCGGTGACGCGAATCTCCCTCGCGCCGGCGTGGACGAGTGCCCGCGCCTTCTCGACGTTCTCCTCGATTGGCGGCGAGTCGATTTTCCCGGTCGCCTGCTTGGTGATGCAGTACGAGCAGTCGCTCATACAGCCCCGAGCGATGGGGAGGATGCCGACGACGCCGTCCAGAATCGGCTCCGTGTCCGGCGTCGTGGTCGGGCACTCGCCGTTCAGGACGGCGCCCGGAACGTCGTCCCAGTGGAGCACCTGCGCGTCGACGTCCGCTTGCGCGAACGCTTCGCCCTGTGCGAGGGCCATACACCCCGTGACGAGGAGGTCCGCCGTCTCCGCCTCCAGTTCCCTGGCCCGGCGGAGCATGTTCTGTTCGGTCTTCTCCACGACCGTACAGGTGTTCAGGATGGCGACGTCGGCGTCGGCCGGTCCCGACGCCGGATGGTGCCCGGCGTCGCGGAGCGAGCGCTCTATTTCGCGGCTCTCGCCCCGGTTGGCCGTGCAACCGTACGTCTCGATGTGGTACCGGGCCATCTGGTTGGTATCCGTCGGGGACTGGCGCCCAAAAGCGCGACGGTCTGGCGCGGTCCCCGACTGGCGGGCCGTGCGGTATCTGTCGGTCGGTCACGCGACCGGGTCGGCTGTCGTCCGGTGTATCCGCCGGCGGTATCCTGTCGCCGACGGCCTGGCGAACGGCCGGCACGATTCCCTCGCGGCGCGGGGTGCCGGCATCCGGTCGGGCGGTCGGGGTCGCCGCCGCCCGCGAACCGCGCCGCGGTCTGCGTCAGGTCACACCGGACGGTGGTCCCGTCTTCGCTGAAATACCCTCGCCCCGGTTCGACGTGGGTCGGGTGCCACGACGCGGACCGGTGACTGGCGTCTGGGCATCAGACGGCGCATCGACGACTGACGTATCGTCCGCGTGAGCGGACAGTCCTGTGACAAGACATATACGCGCTGACCAGAACCGATGGGTATGCCCTCCAGACGACGTTTTCTCGCCGCACTCGGCGCGACGAGCGCCGGCGGCCTCGCCGGGTGTCTCGCGGGCGGCGGGTACGACGACGCGGCCGACGCGGCCGGCGACCGCACGGACTGGCCCACCGCCGGCCACGACGCGCGAAACACGAACTACGTCCCCGAGGGGTCGCCGATTCGAGCGGGAACCCGCGAGGCGTGGCGGGTGAACGTCCCGACGGTGACCGCCCAACCGGTCGTGGCCGGCGACACGGTGGTGGCGTCGGTGGGGACCGACGTACTCGCCCTCGACGCCGCGACCGGCGACCAGCGCTGGTCGCTCGACCCGGACACCGACGCCGCGTCCTACTGGGCGAGTCCGACCGTCCACGACGGCGTCGTCTACCTGACCCAGTCCTCCCAGTCGGTCGTCGCCCTGGACCTGGCGTCGGGCGACCGCCTGTGGACCTACCGCGCGAACCCGGGAAGTTACGTCTCGCCCGTCGTCGGCTACCAGGGGCGGGGCGTGTTCGTCGGGGGACAGGGTCACGTCACCCGGATAAACCGGGAGACGGGTCGACTGGAGTGGACCCGGGAGCTGTTCGGCAACGTCCGCGAGACGCTCGCCACCAGGTCGCCACTCGTCTACGCGGTCACCGAAGGCGGCGTCCTGTACGCCCTCTCGGAGGGCGACGGCGCGGGGCACTGGCGCGTCGACCTCCCGGCCAAGTCCTCGACGCCGCCCACCGTCGTCTCCGGCACGGTGTACGTCGGCTGTTTCGACGGTCGCCTCTACGCCGTGGACACGGACCGGGCGAGCGTCGACTGGTCGACGGACATCGGCGGGTTCGCGAAGGGCGGCATCGCCGTCGCCGACGGGACCGTCTACGCCGACGGGGGCCGCCGAATCCACGCCGTCGACGCCGAGGACGGGACGACGCGCTGGTCACACTCCGTGGGGTCGGCCGCCGACCACACCCCCGTCGTAGTCGGCGACACCGTCTACTCGACGGGCGACCGCCTGTATGCCTTCAAACCCGGAGGCGGCCTGACAGACGGACGAATCCGGGCCGACGCGACGCGTTTCACCACGTCGTACGCGGGCGGGTACGCCGGACCGGTGTCGGCGGCCGACGGCCGCCTCTACCTCGGCGTGAACGACGGGAGCGGCGAGGGGCTGTCGACGACGCACCTGGTCGCCCTCGACGCACGATAGCGCCCGGTCGCCCTCGACGCACGATAGCGCCCGGTCGCTCTCGACGCACGATACCCAGTCATGTCGGGGAATCGGCTCACGTCACTCGTCGGGGAACCCCTCGACGATGGCGACGCCGCTGGAGGCGCCGATGCGCTCGGCCCCCGCGTCGAGCATCGCCGCCGCCTCCTCGTAGCTTCCGACGCCGCCGCTGGCTTTCACTGGCAAGTACTCGCTCATCAGCGCCACGTCCTCGACTGTGGCTCCGCCGTCTGCGAATCCGGTGGACGTCTTGACCATGTCGGCGTCCGCCTCGACGGCCGCCTCGCAGGCCCGGCGTTTCTCCTCGTCGGTCAGCAGTGCCGTCTCGATGATGACCTTCACCGGCACGGGGACGGCCGCGACGACGTCGCCCAGGTCGTGGACGACCGCCTCGGTGTCCCCGGCTTTCAATCGGCCGACGTTGATGACCACGTCGAGTTCGTCGGCCCCGTCCTTCCACGCGGCGACGGCCTCCTCGCGCTTGGCGTCGGTCGAGTGCTGTCCGTGCGGAAACCCGACGACGGTGGCCAGGGTGAGGTCCTCCGGCGCGACGTCCCGGGCCTCCGCGACGTAACACGGCGGGATGCACGCGTTCGTGCCGTGAGACGACGCCTCGTCGAGGACGCGCCGGACGTCCGACATCGTCGTCTCCGGCCCGAGTACGGTGTGGTCGATGCGGGCGGCGAACTCAGAGCGGTCCATAGCCGGGCGAACGGCGGGCGCGAGTAAAAAGCACCCGGAGCCCCAGCCGACCGTTCCGTCCATCGTAAGGCTTTCACGCCGGCCGTGCGGTGCTCTCGCCATGGCTGTACTGCCCGCGGGATTCGCCCTCCCGCCCCTGCCGTATCTCCTGGCTCTCCTCGCGGGACTGGCGCTGGTGGCCGTCGGGTTCGCCCGTCGCTCGCCCGCGGTGACGGCCCGCCACGTCGTCGGACTGGCGCCGTGGATGGTCACCGGGTCGGCCCTGCACGTCCTCTACGTCGTCGACGCGCTCCCGGCGACGCTCCGGCCCCTCGCCGGCACCCCGTCCGTCTACGCCTCCGTCGCCGTCGTCGCCGGCGGGGTGTGGCTCCTCGCCGACCGCGCGGGGTCGCCGGACCCGCCGCTCGCCCTGGCGGCGACGGGAACCGCGGCGTTCCTGGCGGCGGTGGCCGCGGCCGTCGCCAGCGGCATGGCCAGGGGGTCGCTGTCGGCATTCTGGCCCGCGGTCGGGTTCGTCGTCTCGCTTCTCGTCGGCGCGGCCGGGTGGGCGACGCTCCGGCGCCTGCATCCGCCCGTGGAGGTGACCGGCGCGGTCGGTCTCCTGGCCGTCCTCGGGCACGCCCTCGACGGCGTCTCGACCGCGGTCGGCATCGACGTTCTCGGGTACAGCGAGCGGACGCCCCTCTCCGCGATAGTTCTCGAACTCGCGGGGTCGCTCCCGACGGCCGCGTCGCTCGGTCGGGGGTGGCTGTTCGTGCTAGTGAAACTGGCCGTCGTCGGCGTCGTCGTGGCGCTCCTGGCGGACTACGTGCGCGAGGACCCCGACGAGGGATTCCTGCTCCTCGGGTTCGTGGCGGCCGTAGGTCTCGGACCGGGCGTCCACAACCTCCTGCTGTTCGCCGTCTGGTGAGGTGCGAGCGGCGCGGCCCCGGCGGCGGAATCGCTCGGGTCGTGGTCCGGGACGAGTGCGACCGACGGCGACTGAGGGGGCGTGCGCCGTGGATTCGCCGACAAACGGGGTCTGCGCCGAGGGTTCGTCGACCCGCCCGGGCCGACCGTCCGACGGCCCAACGCGTTTTACCCCCGCAGCGTCTGTGTAGGGACCGTGCAGTTCCTGGCCGCGTCGAATCTGGTGCCCGCCGCGGCGGCGAGCGACCCGGTCGCCCTCGTCGCCGCCGGACTGCTCGCCGGCCTCGCGGCGACAGTCGCGAACCTCCCGGTCTCTCGCCAACCGGAGGGGTACACGCCGGCCTACGTCGTCGTCTCCGCCGTCCGTGGACGGCCGATGGCCTCGGTTCGATTCTCCGAGGCGGGCGTCGTCTACCACGCCGCCGGCCTCGGCGCGGGCCTCGCGTACGTCCTGGCTCGCCTGGCCGTGGACTCGGTGGTGCCGTCGGCGCCGTCCGTCGGGACTGTGGCGCTCGTCCCCCACGTGATTTCCGTGGCTCTGGTCGTCCTGTTCGTCTACGCCGCGTTCGCGTACGTGATGCTTCCGCGAGCGACGGCGCCGTTCCCCGCGGACCGCGCCACCGCCGTCCGGGGCCAGTGGCTCCGCTCGGTGCTGGTGCTCGGCGCGGGCCTGGCGGTGTTCGCGCCGGTGATGGAGATTCTCGTCGCGGGCCTGTAGCCGTCAGCGGTCTGTAGCCGTCACAGCCTGTAGCGTCGTAGTCTACCGCCTCTCTCCCGACTGCCACACCCCGGGGGCGTTGGTTTACGGAATCACGCTCGCCGGGGTTACTCCGCCTCGCGTTCACGGAATCACGGCTTTTTTGACCGTGAGCGACGACTCCCGGCCATGTCCAAGCAGCCACACCTGCTCGTGGGCGACGGAGACGTGACCGACATCGCACTGCTGCCGGGCGACCCCGACCGGGTCGAACGCATCGCCGGCCAGTGCGAGGACGTCGAGCACGTCTCCTCGAACCGCGAGTACACCGTCGTCAACGCGACGTACGAGGGGCGACGGCTGACCATCTGCTCGACGGGCATCGGCGGTCCCTCGGCCGCCATCGCCGTCGAGGAACTCGCCCGCGTCGGCGTCGAGACGTTCATTCGCGTCGGGACGACGGGCGCCCTCCAGTCGGGCATCGAAATCGGCGACATGGTCGTCGCCACGGGCGCGGCCAAGGAGGAGGGAACCTCGAAGCGATACGAGAGCGTCGAGTACCCCGCCGTCCCGGCCTACGACGTGCTCACGTCGCTGGTCGAGGCCGCCGACGTGCGGGACGAGGAGGTGCACGTCGGCCCCATCGTCAGCGACGACGCGTTCTACAACGAGACCGACGCGTACGTCGAGGACTGGGAGGCGTCCGGACTGCTCGCAATCGAGATGGAGGCGGCGACCATCTTCTCGCTGGCCCGCCGGCGCGGACTCGCCGCGGGCGCCATCTGCACCGTCGACGGCAACCTCGTCGAGGGGACCCAGAAGGGCGCCACCGACGACGAGGAACTCCCGGAGAAGGCCCGCAACAACGTCGAACGCGCAATCGCCATCTCCCTGGACGCCGCCGCGACGCTGTGAGCGATGCTCGAACGCGCTCGTGAGGCGTTTCGAACGCTCCGTCTCCGCCTCCGGCGACTCGAACGCCGCGAGGTGGGGGAGTTCCTGCGGTGGGTCGAGAACACCGACAACCTGTTACACCTCTCGGTCGTGCTGTTCGTCCCGCTGCTCATCGGCCTGGTGACGCTCGGCTCCAACGTGCTCTCGGGGCTTTCGTTCCTGCTCTTTCCGCCGCTCGCGTCCGGGACCTACACGCTCTTCTCCGACCCAGAGGGGCGGTACGCAAACCCCGTCACGTTCGTCCTCGGCCTCTCGCTCGGCGGTTTCTGCGGGTGGGCCGCGCTCGAAGCCGCCGTCGCCGTGTACGGCCAGTCGTCGGACTCGCTGCTGGTCCACCCTGAGAGCGCCGCCCTGGCGATTTTCCTCACCGGCGCGCTCTCGTGGGCGCTGAACGTCGAGCAACCCGCCGCCTTCTCGACGGCGCTGCTCATCCTCTTCGTCCGGCAGGCAGGGGCCACGCCGAGCGAGTTCATGGTGAGCGTGGTGCTATCGTCGACTGTCGTCGCCGCCGTCTTCTCCCTCTGGCGGGACCGGTTCTACGAGGAGCGCGCACGATTTCTCTACCAGTCGACCCGCGGCGACGACCACGTGCTGGTTCCGATGCGCGGTCCGACGGCGGACGCCACCGCGCTGTTCGCGGCGCGACTCGCGGCCGCCCACGACGCCGGCAAGGTGGTGTTGCTCGACGTCGTCGCCGACCAGCAACAGGCCGCCGCCGAGGAGGCAATCCTCGAATCCGACGACGACGTGACGCTCGCGCCCGGAGCCGACTCGATAGACGCGGCGTCGCCGGACTCCGAGAACGGAGGCGGGGAGCGGGACGACGCGTCTGCGCCAGACGGAACCCCGCGGGCGGCCCAGCAAGCCGCGGCGAAACTCGAGACGCGGGCGGCCAACATCCAGACGCGCATCGGCGTCCCCTGCGAGGTGGTCGTCGCGACGGGGGACCCGGTAGCGACGACGCTGGCGACGGCCGAGAAGACGAACTGCGACCTCGTGGCCACCCCCTTCGAGCGAGACGAGGACGGGTTGCTCTCCGAGTTCCCGCGGGCGATACTCGGTGGCCCGGTGGACACGGTGGTCTTCCGGTCGGCGACCGACCGGGAGCAGTGGAAGCGCATCATGGTCCCCATCGCCCGCCCGGGGGACTCGGCGCACGCGATGATCGACTTCGCCGAACGACTCGCCGGCGAGGCCGGGCACGTGAGCGTCTGTACCTGCATCGACGAGGAGGCGGACCGCCGCCGCGCGGAAACCCGGCTCTCGAATCTGGTCGAGACGGCGCGGGGAAACGTCGAGACGCGCGTCGCCCGGTCGCAAATCGTCGCGTTCCTCCAGGCCAACGCGACGGCCTACGACCTCGTCATCGTGGGGTCGAGCCGCGACCGGTCGGCCGCCTCCCGCTTCTTCTCGCGACCGACCTTCGAGCGACTGTCCGACCTGGAGTGTGACTTCGCCGTGGTGGACCGCGGCGACCCGCGCGGCGTGGTGGGCTCCGGGGACTGAACGCGCGAGCCGACCGACTCGCCCGGTCCGACGGGCTCATTCCAGGGTGGCGTCCTGCCCCTCGCGGAGGAGCTTCTCGGCTATCTCCTCGGTCCCGTGGCCGCCGAGCGCCGACTGGGCGAGCAGGCGGCCGCCGATGCTCGCGGGGCTGATGACGGTGTCGGCGCCCGCGCGCTTGAGTTTGTTCACGTTCTCGCGGTGGGTCGCCGCGGCGACGATGCGCAGGTCGGGGTTCAGCTGCCGGGCGGTCAGAATCGCCAGCGCGTCCCCCGCGTCGTCGTTGGTCGCGGCGACGACGGCCCGGGCGTCGGCCACGTTCGCCCGCGTCAGCGACTCCTCGTCGCTCGGGTCGGCTGTCAGGACGTCGTACCCCCGTTCGGTCAGCATCCGGGCGCGCTCCTGCTCGGGCGTGACGATGAGCACGGTCGCCTCGTCGCTGAGTTCTTCGAGTATCGGTTCGGTCAGGTCCCCGTAGCCGAGTACGAGGACGTGGTTCTCCAGCAGGTCGAGTTGTGATTCGGTCATCTGTCCGAGTGCTTTCGTGAGTCGTGCCTCGATGGCGGGCGTCAGCAGGACACCGAGGGCCACGGCGAAACTGGACACGCTGACCAGGAGTACCGACATCCCGAACAGGCGTGCGCCGGCCGACAGGGGGGTAATGTCGCCGTAGCCGACGGTGCTCCCGGTGACGAGCGTGAAGTAGAAGGCGTCGGTGAGCGTCACGATTCCGTCGAAGTCGCTCCGGAGCGCGTACGCGCCCACGGTGCCGTAGGTCATCGCCCCGACGAGCGCCGTCCCGGCGGCCAGTTGCGTCGTGGTCACCGAGGTCCGACGCCTGAACCGCCGGTAGTTGACCAGGGTTATCAGCAGGGCCACCAGCGAGACGACGACCAGCGGGTATGACCACTGGCTCGCCTGCAGGAGCCCCTGGGCGGCGGTGACGGGGAGCAACACCAGCGAGAGGTACCAGGCGACTCGGAGGCGCTTGCGGAGCGCCAGGGCGGTCCCGAGCAACACGAAGCCGGTGAGCGTCCCCGTGAACCCCGCCGTCTGGATGGCTATCTCGGGGAGATAGGCGCTGAGCGGTCCGGTCGCCCTCGTGTCCGGGTCGATGTGGATGATACCCGTCGCTACCGACAGCACTGCCGCCACGAAGGTGAGGCCGAAGGCGACTCGCGCGCCGAGGATGCGGCGAGGGCTCGGCCACGACCGAGTCGGCGCCATATCCGACCAGTTCCCCCGGACGGACTTAAACCCGTTCCGGGGCCGCGTCCGACCGTCGACCGACGCTCCGATAGCGGTTTATCACGGGCGGGCTTTGGCCGTCTCATGGCATCGATACCCGTCGAGATTCTCTTCGGCCTCTACCTCGGCGTCCTCGTCGGCCTGGTGCCCGCGCTGGTCTCGTGGGCGCTCGGGTTCGCCTTCCGGTATTTCACCGGCGTCTCGATTCCCGGCTTCGGGGTCGTCGTACTGGCGGTGGCCATCGCCGGCGCGAGCGGGGGGTTGCTGGCGCTCGCCGACCCGTCGCTCACGGGGTCGACGTCCCAGATTCGGCTGACCGTCGCGCTGCTGTTCGTCCTGATGGCGTCGCTGTACGCGCACAACCGCGGCGACCAGCTGGGCGCGTCGCTTCCACGGCGGCTCTCGCTCCGGGAACTGACCGAACGCACGCTCTCGACCGACGTGGTCGAACTGGTCGGGGGGCGGGGGGAGGTCCGCGTCAGCGTCGCCGGCGTCGTCGGCGACATCGAGGGGTATCCCCCCCTGACGCCGACCCAGCGGGGAGCAATCCGCGACGAGACGTGGACGTTCCCGGCGGACCTGCCGCTCCCGGAACTGGAGACGCGGGTGGCGGACTCGCTCGAGACGACCTACGACCTGTCGGACGTGACGGTCACCATCGACGAACGCGCTCGCGCGCGGGTCTCGGCGGCCCCGCCCATCGGCGCGCTCTCGAAGCGCGTCCCGGCCGGCCACCGGGCCGTCTCGCTGTCGGCGCTGGTCCCGACTGGATTGGCCCGGGGCGACGAGGCCACGCTCGTCGCAGACGGCGTCTCCGTCGACGGAACGGTCCTCTCGGCCCGCACCGACGACCCCGAGACGGCGCCGGGGGCGGTCGGGTCTGACGACGACGGCGAGTCGCCCGCGCCGGTCGCGCCGACGGCGACGGGCGGAGACGGCCGCGTGACGGTGGCCGTCCCCCGGAGTCGCGTGTCGTCGCTGCTCTCGGAGTCGTCGGCGAAGCTCCTGGTCCGCTCGCGCGGTCGGCACCCGGAGTTCGAACTCGTCTCGTTGCTCCGGCGGGCGGGCGGTCGGTTCGCCCGGTTGACCGTCCGGGGGGAGGGCCCCCTCTCCGGCGTCTCGCTGGCAGACGCGTCCGTCCGCGAGCGCTACGGCGTCGCAATCCTCGCAGTCCGTTCGGACGGCCGGTGGACCGTCGGACCGCGCGGGTCGCTGACGCTCCGCCCCGGGGACGAACTGTACGCCGTCGGCGGCCGGGACTCCCTCCGGACGTTCGAGGAGGCGGTAGCGTGAGCGTCGCCCCCGCGCTCGTCGACCTGGCTGGTCCCGTGTGGACCGTGGTCGCCGGGCTGTCGTCCCATTGCGCGGCGACCGGCGGGGGGCCGTTGCTCGCCCCGGTGGCGCAGCAGGGCGGACTTCCGGCGGAGCGGTCGTTGCTCGTACTGGTGGCCAGACTCGGCGGGTTCGCCGGGCTGTCGTTCACCCTCGCGTTGACCGCCGCGCTCGGGTACCGGTGGTACACCCGGGAGCTGATTCCCCTGGAGGTCACGCTGCTGCTCGGAACCGCCGTCGTCGCCTTCTACCTCGGGGTGGTGGGCATCTTCGACGAACTGGTCGGCGGCGGGGCGGACGGCCTGTTCGCACTGGACGCCGTCCTGACGAACGTCCTCTCGCTCGTCGTGGCGGCGGTGGTGACGCCCTCCGGCAGACGGGTCGGCGACCGCATCGCGACCGACGTCTTCGCGATGGCCGGCGCCCGCGAAGTCAACGCCGAGGTGAGCCGACTCGTCCGGCACGTGGGCCGCGTCGAGGCGGTCGAGCTCCCGGACTCCATCGACGACATCGACGGGTACGACCCGGTGTCGGCGGAGACCAAGGAAGCGATGGCCGGCAAGACGCTGCTCTTTCCCCGGCGCCAGTCGGTCGAGGAGCGCCGGGACCGACTGGCGACGCGGCTGAAAGACGACTACGGCGTGGGGTACGTGGACGCCGAGTTCGACGACGCGGGGCGCCTCCAGTACCTCGCGGTCGGCAGTCGCGTGGCCGGACTCGGCCCGACCCTCGCCCCCGGGACGGTGGCCGTGGCGGTGCGGGCGGACCCGGCGTACAGCGCCAGTCCCGGCGACACGGTCCAGGTGTGGACGACCGGCCCCGACCCGACGCGGGTGACGACGGCCGACCTCCGGGGAGCGGTCGACGACGTGGCGACCCTCGCCGTCGACGAGTCGGACGCGGCGGCGCTCTCTCCCGAGGAGACCTACCGACTGGTCACGCTCCCGGTGGAACCGCGGGCCTCCCGCGAGTTCGCCACCCTGCTCCGCGCCGCCGACGAGACGATGGCGGCCGTCAGGGTGGCACCTGACAGCGACCTGGTCGGGTCGACCGTCGGCGAACTCGACGTGACGGTGACCGCCGTCCACCCGGCGTCCGAACCGGTCGAACTCCTGCCGAACCGGGACCGGCCGCTCGCCGTCGGGGACACACTCTACGTCGTCGCCCGCCCCGAGGCGCTCCGGCGACTCGACGTCGCGGCCGAGGCGACGCTCGGCGAGTCCGAGGTCCGCCGGGACGGCCGACCGCTCCGGGGATAGGGGACGCCGCGACCCTGCGGACGCAACCCTCATGTGGGGCCGCCGGCGACATCTATGCATGCAGTGGAAGCTCTTCGCGGACCTCGCCGAGGTCGCCGGGTCGCGGACCGTGTCCGTCGAGGTGGACACGCCCGCGACGGTGGGCGACGCCCTGGACGCCCTCCTGGAGACGCACCCGGCCCTGGCGGACCGCGTGCTCGACGAGTCGGGGGACCTGCGAGAGCACATCAACCTCCTCAAGAACGGCGAGAGCGTCCGTCACGAGGACGGACTGGCGACGGACCTGGAGGCGAGCGACGAACTGGCGATGTTCCCGCCGGTCAGCGGCGGGTGACGGGCGTCGGACGGGCAAAAGCGAACAGAACGGGCGTTCGACGGAGCGCGGCAGTCCAGCCGCGTGCGGTCAGTCGCCTTACCTGGCCGTCACTCGTCGAGACGCGGGCGTTCAGTCGCCGTCACTCGTCGGGCCGCGGCCGGGCGACGAACAGCGTCTGGACGACGGTGAACGGGTCGTAGACCGACTGGTGGCACTGGCAGTACACCTCGTTCTCCGCATTGAACGCGGCGGACCCCGAAATCTGCTTGAACCCGGGCACGCAGCAGAAGTGGGTACACTTGTTCAGCCAGGCGATGAACCCCTCCTGGGTGGCCGCGTTCAGGAAGTCGTCGTCTTTGGCGGCCTCCTCGACGATGGGGCTCCTGATGACCTGGATGGGGATGGTGTCCTCGGTGTCCTGTGAGCGCCAGGTGCCCGTCGCCGGCTTCCCGAGGCCGGACTTCCCGATGCCGTTCCCCCACGACGTGTAGTCCTGGAAGTCGTCGACGTGGAGTTTCGCGTCGGCCTCGTAGGCGTCGGCCTGCCAGGAGTAGCCCGGGTTGGAATCGGAACGCAGGAAGTTGTCGCCGTCGTACCCCGGCTGGATGCCCTGGTAGGCCTCAACCCCGCAGTACTGGAACCACTCCGAGGAGTAGGTGACGCCGCTCCCCTTGAAGTTCTGGGTCTCGGCGAGTTGAATCTCGATGCCGCCCTGCATTTCGGACGTGACTTCGGGCCAGACGCCCTTCAGGAACCCCTCGGAGTCTATCTTTACGGGGATGACGGGCATGCCACGCGGGGCTGGCCCGTCGATGTTCTCGATGGCCATCGCCTGCGTGTTCCCGCCGCCGGCCCCGGGTGACGTCGTCGCGCTGTTTACGGTCACGGACCCGGTGACGCCGACGCCGGCGAGCGTCGCCCCGCCGACGACCCCTTTGACGAATCGCCGTCGCCCGCTCTCGTCGGGGTACTTGTCGTCGCTTTCGGTCATGACCGAGACTTGGCGCCACCGGTAAAAAGGGTGACGAAGCGTGCAGTCAGTGCTTCTACCTCGCGTATTCGGCGATTTCGGGGGCTGCGCCGTACGTTCGGCTCACCCGCAGTATTTCGCCCTTTGATTACTTCCGACCGGGCCGGGACGCGAGTTGTCCATTATTTACTCAGTCTGTGGGCAAATTTTCGCCCGGACTCGTGTCTTTTACGTCCCACCATGTCTACTGGTGACTATGCGACTACACACCCGCGACGTCAGGCAGGACGTACGCGAGTTAGGTGCCCTACTCGGGGAAGTCCTCGAAGATCAGGCTTCGACGGACGACTTCGAGACGGTGGAGAACCTGCGCAACGCCGCGATCGACTACCGGAAGGGCAAGGCGGACTCGCGGTCGGAGATGCACGACCAGTTGAGCGTCCTCCAACCGGACGACGAGAGCGTCGTCGCCCGCGCGTTTACGACGTACTTCGAACTCATCAATCTGGCCGAGGAGCGAGAGCGCGTCCGCGTCGTCAGAGAGGCGTCCCAGGAGGACCGACTGGCCGACGGCATCCTGGAGACCATCGAGTCGCTCACCGAGGCCGACGCCGACGAGGAGGTCGTCCAGCAGATTCTCGACGACGTCCTCATCGAACCGACGTTCACCGCGCACCCGACCGAGGCGCGGCGGAAGACGGTCAAGGCGAAGCTACGGTCCATCGCCAAGCACCTCGAGACGGTCGACGAGCGACTGCTGACCGACCTCGAAGAGGGACAGGTGTGGCGCGAAGTCGAGGCCGAGGTGACGAGCCTCTGGCAGACGCCCCAGGTCCGAAACCGCCGCCCCGAACCGCAGGACGAGGCCCGGAACGTCCAGTGGTACCTCGACAACATCCTCTTCGACGTCGTGGGCGAGGTGTACGACGAGTTCGAACAGGAACTCCACGAGGAGTACCCCGGCGTCGACGTCCCCAAACTGTTCGAGTTCCGCTCGTGGGCCGGGAGCGACCGGGACGGCAACCCGTTCGTCACCCCCGAGGTCACCAGCGACACGCTGGAGCGCCAGCGGAACGTGGTCCTCACGAAGTACCGGGACTCGCTGAAGCGTCTCTCCGGCATTCTCTCGCAGGACGGCGACCGAATCGAGACCGGCGGGCCGTTCCAGGAGAGCCTGGACGCCGACCGCGAGCGACTCCCGACCGTCGCAGCCGAGGCCGAGGAGCGCTACCCGGGCGAACCGTACCGCCAGAAGCTGAAGCTCATGCGGGAGCGCCTCGACCGCATCGAGGACGTCCGGCCGGAGGGCTACGAGAGCGCCGACGAACTCGTCGCGGACCTCGAACTCGTCCAGGACAGCCTGGAGTCCGGCGGCGCGGAGACCGTGGCGGAGGTGTACGTCGAACCGCTGATTCGGCAGGTCGACACGTTCGGCTTCTGCCTGGCGAGCCTGGACCTGCGCGACCACCAGGAGAACCACACCGAGGCCATCGCGGACGCCCTCTCGACCCAGGGCATCGACTACATGGACCTGGACGAGGACGAGCGGGTGACCCTGCTGACCGACGCGATACTCCAGGAGGAACCCATCCTGGACCTGGAGGACCCGGGAGACGTGGGCGACATCGCCGAGCGCGTCCTGACGCGCTTTGCCCGCCTCGGCGAGTGGCAGCGGGAGTACGGCGCCGGCGCCATCGACTCCTACTGCATCAGCATGACCGAGGAACCGAGCCACGTACTCGAGGTCCTGTTCCTCGCCGACCAGGCCGGCGTCGTCGCGCTCCCGGACCACTGCGGCCTCGACATCGTTCCCCTGCTGGAGACCGAGAGCGCCCTCAACGGCGCCCGCCGCATCATGGGCACGCTGTTCGAGAACGAGGCGTACGAGCAGGCCCTCGAAGCCCGAAACCGCACCCAGGAGATCATGCTCGGGTACTCCGACTCGAACAAGGAGAACGGGTTCCTCGCGGCCAACTGGGACCTCTACAAGAACCAGCGTCGGCTCGCGCGCATCACCGACGAGTTCGACGTCCGGATGCGTCTGTTCCACGGCCGCGGGGGCTCTATCTCCCGCGGCGGCGGCCCGATGAACGAGGCGATGCTCGCGCTCCCGAACGAGACCGTCTCGGGCCAGATCAAGTTCACGGAGCAGGGCGAGGCCATCGCCGAGAAGTACGCGAACCCCCGTATCGCCGAGCGGAACCTGGAGCAGATGCTCAACGCCCAGATTCGCGCGCGCCACCGGGCCATCCGCCAGCCCGTCGAGGAAGTCGACGACGAGTGGTCGGAGGCGATGGACATCATGTCCTCGGCCGCCCGGCGGGAGTACCGCGACCTGCTGGAGTCCGAGGGGTTCGTCTCGTACTTCGAACAGGCGACGCCGATTACGGTCATCGAGAACCTGAACCTCGGCTCCCGCCCCGCGTCCAGGTCCGGCGAACGGAACGTCGAGGACCTGCGGGCGATTCCGTGGGTGTTCTCCTGGACCCAGTCGCGGTGCATCCTCCCCGGGTGGTACTCTATCGCCGCCGGATTCGACGAGTACCTGGAGAACGGCGGCGACGTGGAGACGCTCCAGGAGATGTACCAGGAGTGGCCGTTCTTCCGCACCACGCTCGACAACGCGGCGATGGCGCTGGCGCGAACCGACTTCGAAATCGCCGAGGAGTACGCCGCCCTCGCGGAACCGGTCCTGCGCGAGCGGTTCTACCCGCGACTCCAGTCCGAGTACGAGCGCGCGGCCGACCTCGTCCTCGAGGTCACCGGGCGCGACAAGTTGCTCCGGCGGGACTGGCTCGAAGAGAGCCTCGAACGCCGCAACCCCTACGTCGACCCCCTGAACCTGCTGCAGACGCACCTGCTGAACCAGACTCACCGGACGGACATCGAGGAGCGCACGCTCCGCCTGACGGTGAAAGGCATCGCCGCCGGGATGAAGAACACCGGATAGCCGGCGGTCGTCGACGCGAAGCGGATAGCCGGCGGTCGTGACCCATCCGCCCCTCACGTTTTACGGGAGAGCGAGCCAGACCCGCCGTGCGCTGACCGCGACCCCAGAACGAACACGGCGGGTGTGTGGCCCACCGTTCTGCGGACGCCGCCGGGCCGCCTGTTCGCAATCGAAAGCCGGATGCGGAGTCGCTGACGGCGCGGGCCGGCTACGTCCCCTCCGTCGCCTCGTGTGTCGAGACGGTGAGCGAGACGGACTGCTCCGCGCCGGCGTCGAGCGTCGCCGCCGTCCCGTTCTCGATGGCCGCTTCGAGGCCCGCGTTCGGTATCGAGGTGCAGGGTTCCAGGCCGACGTTGTAGTTGCGTCCGTAGAACGGCGCCCCCTCGAACCCGCCGAACGGTTGCCAGTACCAGAGGTACTCGTAGACGTCGGACGGGAACCGGACCGTCACCCCGAGGTCCAGCGAGGGGTTCCTCACCGTGTACCGCCCCTCGTGGAGGTCGGTGAGCGCCACCAGGTCGTGGACCCCGGCGTCTCTCGGCGGCATCTCCCGCAGGTCGACGCTGCCGTCCGACCACTCGCACACCGGCCAGTCGAACGTCTCCCCCGCGGGCAACCGGGCGGTGTCGTTCGTCTGGTCGGGGTCGACGAGGACCGTCTCGCAGGGTACGTCGAGGGTCGCTGCGGGTGACACCAGCGGTTCCCCGAGCGCGATGTGCTGGAGCCACGAGTACCGCAGGGGAACCGCGCCAGCGTTCGACACAGTCTCCTCGACCCTGATTTGCGGTTCGTCGGCCGCCAGCGACACGGTTCGGCTCACCTCGAACGGGTACCGGGTCAGCGACGCGGACAGTTCGACGGCGGGGCTGTCGGCGTCGTCCGACAGAACCGTGTACTCCCACGGGATGACCGGCGTCTCGCCGTGCAGGCCCAGGGGCGCGCCGCCGTCCCCCGTGGTCGGTCCGCCGGCCGCGGGCAGGACGTCCTGCCACCCGCCCGGGTAGTGGTCCAGGAACGCGAACTCGGCGTCTGGCCGGCCCACCGGCCCCTGGTCCGGCGGCCGCCACTCGTGGGGG
>JBEPXT010000028.1:0-32781 GCA_041641795.1 Salinigranum sp. | reverse complement strand
GACGTGTGCTCTTCCGATCTCGGTTCGATTCTCGCACCCGGACCGTCACTCGACGCTCGCCGGCGGGCGACGATTCCGGCCGCCGATAGCCCCGCGAGCACCGCGACGGGCGCGAACCGCAGATTTCGCCGACCGAATCGCTATCTTTTTTCAAGGCGAGAATCCCGCCGTTTACGGCGGGCGTGAAGCCGACAACTGCCTCACGTTCCACCGTCGGTTGCAGGCCGAATACCCCACGACGGCAAACCCTTATTAGAATTGGGTGTGTAGAAATCGGTACGGCCAAATGAAGTACAACCTCGAAAAAGGGTCGAATACGGTCTACGCGCTCCAATATCACTTTGTGACCGTCACAAAGTACCGCGCGGACATCCTCACCGACGAGATAGCCGAACGCATCGGTGAGATTGCCAGCGACATCTCAGAGGACTTCGGCGTGAGCATCCAGAACGTCAACGGCGGTTCCGACCACGTTCATATCCTGTTCACGGCGAAGCCCACCACGAACCTCACCAAGTTCATCAACTCGCTCAAAGGCGTCTCGTCTCGCAAGATTCGGGACGAGTATCCCGAGACTCGGCAGGCGCTCGACAGCGCGTTCTGGCAACCGGGATACTTCCTCGCCACCACCGGACAGGTGAGCATCGACGTGCTGATGGAGTACGTGGAGGAACAGTAGCGATGTCCACGACCGTCACGAAGACGTTGCAGGCGACGTTCGCGCCACCCACCGCGCACAAGCAGTCGAAACTCAACGACCTGCTCGAAACCTACCGTGACGGTCTGCAAGAGGCGTTCGACTCCGGGGCGAGTACCATGTCGGCGGTGAGCGACATCGTGACGCCCTACGACCTCCCGTATCAGGCGAAGGCCGCCCTTTGCAACTACGTCCCGAAACTCCGTAAGACGTACAACGCCAAGGAGTTGGACGACGAACACCCGATACGGCTCACCAACCAAGCCGCCAAGTTCGACCACTCCGAAGAACGCGCCTACGAGTTCACGTGGTGGGTTCCCCGTCCCGGTCGGGGAACGAACTTCTGGATACCGCTCCGCATCAACCCCGAACAGGAAGACCTCTGGCACGACCTCGTATCGGAGGACGCGAAGGCGGGCGAGATACGGCTCCAACAGCATCGGAAGAACTGGGTACTGCACGTCACCGTCGAGTACCCGGTCGAAGAACCAGCGACGGACGGTGACGCCACGCACATCGGCTTAGACATCGGAGAAACCGCCCTCATTACGGGCTGTGCCCTCAAGGACGGTTCTCCGACTGACCCGCTCGTGCGTAGCGGAAGCAGAGCGAAGCATCTCCGCAAAGAGATGCACACCACCCTGAAACGACTCCAAGAGCGTGACGCTTCGGAGTGGCGTACCGACGAGCGGTTCGACCACTACCAGAACGCGCTTACCGACATCGTGGAGAAGGCGTCTCGGGAAGCCGTCGAGTACGCCCGACAGTTCGAGAACCCGGTGTTGGTGATGGAGAATCTGACGTACATCCGCGAACGGCTCGACTACGGGAAGTACATGAACCGTCGCCTTCACTCGTGGGCGTTCGCCCGACTCCAAGGGCGCATCGAGGATAAGGCGACGGAAGCAGGCATCTCGGTTGAGTACGTGAATCCGGCGTACACCTCGCAGACGTGCCACTCGTGCCACCGTATCGGTCGGCGGGATTCACAAGCCGAGTTCCGGTGTCCGCACGACGACTGCCACGTTTCGACGTTTCAGGCCGACATCAACGCTTCCGCGAATATCGCACGACGGGTTGACCCGTGGGGAGAGAGCGTCCCGCTTGACAAGGCGGGACGCGATGACTCGCCTCGGGATGGGAGCGGTAGTGACACCGCCACGACTCACCGTGAGACGAGCGAGACACCCTCGCAGATGACGCTCACGGCGTTCCAAGAGTCGGAACCCACTACCAGCGACGACTGACTGGTATTCCCCATGCAGGGGAAGCCTCGCCGTTTACGGCGAGGAGGATGTCACAGTCCGTCGCCCTGAGTCCCCCGAGCATGGACTCGTTCGTGCTCGTCGTCGGTGCGACGAACGTCGACGTCACCGCCGACTACGACCCCCGACACGCCGGCGACGTCGACCGCCCGGGAACGGTCGCCTACGGGGTCGGTGGGTCCGCGTACAACGTCGCCGCCAACCTCGCGGCCAACGGCGTCCCCGCGGCGCTGTACACCGTCGTCCGCGAGGAGAGTCCGTTCGCCGACCGCCTGCTGGCGGCCATCCGGCACTGGGACGTCGACGACAGGTACGTCCGCGTCGAGTCTGGCGTCCGCGAGAGCGCGTTCGTCGCACTCCGCCGAGACGGGGAACGTGACCGCCGCGGTGAGTTCCACCCCGTTCCCGGACGTGACGCTCGACCCCGACGCCGTCCGCGACGCCGTCAAACGGGCGCGCCTCGTCGTCGCCGACTGCAACCTCACCGCGCCGCAACTCGAAACGGTCGTCCGTGCGGCCGCCGAGGCCGACCGGCGCGTGTTCCTCCTCGGCGTCTCGGAGTCGAAAGTCGAGCGAGCGCTGGGTCTCCCCGTCCCCGTCGACGTGCTGTTCGTGACCGAGAACGAAGCCGCATCCGCGTTCGGTGGGTGGTCGGCCGCCGAGCAGTCGTTCGACCCTGGCGCCTACGGGTTCGACCGGGTGATAGTCACCCGAGGGCGCGAGGGATTCCACGCGGTGACCGGCGACGGCGTCGACGCCTACCTCGCCCCGTCTGTCGAGGCGGTGGCGACGACCACCGGGGCCGGGGACGCTCTCGTCAGCGGCCTGGCGCAGGCCGTCGTCCAGACGGACGCCGACGAACTGGACGTCGGCCAGGCCCTTCCGGTGATGCTCTCGCACGTGCGGGCGGTACTCGGCCGCGACGCGTCGACGACGGGCGTCCTGGATGACGCCTGAAGTGCGCGAGAGGGGAATACTCTCGCCCCGTTGACAATCCAGAGTCCAGCAGATGACGTAATGTTACTACGTGATGTATTATCACAGTCGTATGACGAACCCCCTCGACGACGCTGAATTTCTCGTGCGGTCGAAACACCGGGTCGGCGTGCTTCAGCGTCTCGGGGAATCGTCCTGCCCTCGCCACGAACTCCACGCGGAACTCGACGTCCCACAGTCGACGCTGGGCCGCATCCTGGGTGATTTCCAGGGCCGGAACTGGGTTCGACGCGACGGGGCCGTGTACGAACTGTCGCCCCTCGGGCGGATGGTCGTCGACGAACTCTCCTCGATGCTCGAGACGCTGACGGCGGTACGGACCCTCCAGGAGGTGATGTGTTCGCTCCCGACCGCAGAGATGGACTTCGACCTCCGCCACTTCCGGGGGGCGTCGGTGACGACGGCGAACGCCCACGGCGCGCGAGCCGTCATCGGTCGGAAGATTGCGCAGGTGCGGTCGGCCGAGAACCTCCTGGTGATGACGAACGTCGGCGGGGTCGAAGCGCTCGAACTGCTTCGACAGGTCGTCGCGGAGGAGTCCCACTCTCTCCGCGCGGTTTTTCCCCGGTCGGTCCTCGACGAGATTCGGGCGGACGCGGTCCAGTCGGAGATTCTCCGCGAGATGCTGGTGTCTGGGCGCGCGGACCTCTTCGTCTTCGACGGGACCTTCCCGCACGTCGTGGCCGTCAGCGACGACTCCGAGGTCGGCATCTGCGTATTCGACGGCGAGATGCCGGTGGCGCACGTCCAGACCGACGACGAGCGCATCCGCGCGTGGGCCACCGACACGTTCGACCGCTACTCCGCGCAGTCGACGCCCGTCCCGGCGTCGCAGATTGCCGGATAGCGCCCCGAGGGGCCCGTCCGAACGCTGAGCAGTGGCCGGTGAGGCAGAATGCCACGCGGTGAAAGTCGCTCACCCGACGACTGGATTCCAGTAGGTATCGTGATGATTCGATGCGACGTACGGGTGTTCGATGGCAATCAGCAGCCGACAGACGACGACGTTTCCGAACCAGAAGACCAGCAACGAGATGACCCTGCTCGACTACGCGGTTCCGATTCGCCTGGCCCACCGGCGCGCTCTCGAACGGTACGACTCCGGGCGCTGACCGGGCGACACTGCCCGTGGCGACGCGCTCCGTTTTTCTCCACGGTGACGCTTCCTGTTTTCATCGACGACTCCTCGACCCGCCGAACTCGACGGCGATTCCCCCGTGCTCGACGGTGACGCCCCCGCACTCGACGGGTACTCGGTTCATCGACCGGCGGTCACCGTCCGTGGTGCCGCCCGGGTCAGGCCCCGAACGCGACGTCGTCGGTGAGGTCGGTCCCGCAGTCGGGACACTCGTCGGCCATCGCCGTGACGGGGGCGTCGCAGTCGGGACAGAAGTCGAGATAACAGGCTGGGTCGCCCATGCTAGATTCTGGCGCGGCGGTCGAAAGAACGTTTCGACCGACCCGACAGCGGCGGGGTCGGGGTCGAATCGACCGTCGCCGGCCGTTCGACGCCTCCTCGTCCCGGTGGATTGGGAGCCGGCAGCAGTTCATCGCGGGTCGAAACTCGGCTCTCGCGGCGTGACTTCCGTGAGTGCCCCGCGACTCTGGATGATGTTGAACGCGGTCATGAGGTCCGACCGAGAGATGAGCCCCACGAGTTCCTCCTCGTCGCCGAGGACCGGCAGTCGGCCCACGCCGAGTTGCTGCATCAGGACCATCGCCTCGATGGCGTCCGCGTCGGGGTCGATGCCGGTGATGTCGCGCGTCATCACGTCGTCGACGGTGTAGGCGTCGCGCTCGACTTCCCGCACGCTCCGGGCGTCGTCGAGGGTGACCATGCCCACGAGTCGCCCGTCGCGCATCACCGGGTAGCCGGTGTGGCGCTCCTGGAACATGCGGGTCATCAACTCCGCGATGCTGGTGTCCTCGGAGACGGTGTCGAGGCTCTCGCGGGCGGTCATGATGTCCCGGACGACCACGTCCTGGAAGGCGGCCTTCAGGACGGTCTGCTGGGCCTCGCTGGAGGCGCCGATGTAGATGAAGAAGGCCAGCGCCACCAGGAACAAGTTGGCGAACAGCCCGAAGATGCCGAGCAGGAACGCGAACACCTTGCCCACCTCGGCGGCTATCTGCGTCGCGCGGGCGTGCGGTCGGGTTCGCGCCAGGAGCGCCCGGAGGACCCGACCGCCGTCCATCGGGAATCCGGGGAGCATGTTGAACACGGCGAGGGTCACGTTCGTCAGCGCCAGGTAGCCGAGAACGAACTTCACCGGGGCCTGCGAGGACGGAACCGCCAGGAAGGCGACGTAGGAGACCACGCCGACGAGGACGCTCACGATGGGGCCGGCGACGGCGATGTACAGCTCCTGCTTCCAGTCCTCGGGAATTTCGGTGAACCGGGCGACCCCGCCGAACAGCCAGAGGGTAATCGATTCTATCTCGAAGCCGTAGCGCATCGCGACCAGCGAGTGGCCGAATTCGTGGAGGAGGACGCCGAGGAACAGCCCCAGCGCGGCCGCAGCGCCGAGTATCCAGCGCATCGACCCGTCCGTCAGCTGGTCGACGGGGAACGCGACCTGGAACAGCCCTTCCATGAGGCCCGCGAGGTCGGCGACGTCGGAGCCAATGAGCCACGCGAACAGCGGCAGCACGATGAGGAACGTGATGTCCAGACGGATTGGAATTCCGAACGCGCTACCAATGCGAATACCACGCATACCTCCCCTAGTTGGCCAGCGTTCTTAAACCCGGCCGTGTCTCGCGATGGGACCGACCGTCGCCGCTTCCGACTCGTGGGCCGGGCCGACCGCCGTCGCACTCCACGGGCGGGTGCGGGAGCGACCACCCGGACCGCGACTGGCCGGCGTTCGCTTCGCTCCCTCTCCCACCGCGCCCCGACGGTTCGCTTCGCCACCGCAATCCTAACGGGCCGGGTCGCGTACGTCTGCCCATGGCAGACGACCCGACGCCAGTGATTCGGCGCGCCGAACAGGTCAGATACGAGAGCGTGGACGCCGCGGACGGTCTCCGGAAGGGCGTGCTGATAAACGAGTCCGACGGGGCACCCCACTTCGCGATGCGGCGATTCACGCTCGCGCCGGGCGCGTCCGTCCCCCGGCACACCAACGAGGTGGAACACGAACAGTACGTGCTCTCGGGCGAGTACGTGGTCGGTATCGACGGCGAGGAGCACGTGGTATCGGCGGGCGACTCGCTTTTCATTCCCGCGGGAACCGTCCACTGGTACCGCAACGAGTCGGACCGCGAGGGGGCGTTCATCTGCGCGGTCCCGAACGGCGACGACGCCATCGAACTCGTCGACTGAATCCCGGCGCCGCGAGTCTCGCGTGACCGGGCCGTTCCCGGTCGAATCCGAGCGGCGGACGCCCGGTTCGTCCGCCGCAGGCCGCCGGGACGAGGCGAACCGCTGAAATACCCGGTCCGCCTAGCCACTCCCGTGTCAGAACAGGTCGCACAGGTCGACACGCTGTTCCTCCACGAGGTCGGCGAGAACTACCAGGTCGTCGTCGTCCGCGACGGGGAGCGGGTGTTCCGCGCGGTGCTGGAACTGAAAGCGACCAGCGCCGGCCCCCGGCCCGGCAAGTTCCGCATCAAGCGCGGGTCGAGCGAGGAACCGCGAGACCCCGCCGAGTTCGTCGAACTCGCGCGACGTGCCTCGCGCATCCGCATCTCGGAGCAGACCTCTCGCCGCGGCCGCGAGGAACTGAAGGAGATGCTGTCGGGCTACCAGCTAGAGGCGCTGACGGTGCGGACCTGCCGGTACTGCGCGTCCGCCGGGCGGTACTCGCCCATCACCGCGGACACGGCCATCGAAACCGACCGCGAGCACATCTGCCCGGACTGCGCCAGGCGGGAACTCGACCAGGAACTCGCCTTCGAGGGCGGCCTCACCCGGGCCGCGCAGGACCGCCTGGAGGACCTCCTGATGGAGACGCAGGACCTCGACCGTATTCTCTCGCTGCTGAAGGGCGGACTCGACCCGGACCTGACCAAGTTCGACGAGGTGTCCGCGACGGTCGACGACGTCGACCCCGTCGACACGTCGGACCTCGATTTGCACCCCGGCATCCAGCAGCTGACAGAGGAGCGGTTCGACACTCTCCTGCCAGTCCAGAGCCTCTCGGTCCGGAACGGGCTGTTCGACGGCCGGGACCAGCTCGTCGTGAGCGCGACGGCGACAGGAAAGACGCTCGTCGGGGAACTCGCCGGGCTGAATCGCGCCCTGAACGGGAAGGGCAAGCTCCTCTTTCTGGTCCCGCTGGTCGCGCTCGCCAACCAGAAGCACGAGGACTTCGAGCGCCGCTACGGCGACCTGGTGGACGTGACGATACGCGTCGGCGGCAGCCGAATCAGCAGCAACTCGGCCCGGTTCGACCCCGGCGCCGACGTCATCGTCGGAACCTACGAGGGAATCGACCACGCGCTCCGGACCGGGAAGGACCTGGGCGACGTCGGGACGGTGGTCATCGACGAGGTACACACGCTCAAGGAGGGCGAGCGGGGCCACCGCCTCGACGGGATGATATCCCGGCTCAAGCACTACGCCGAGACGCGGTCGAACCGGCGGGAAGGATACGACGGCGCACAGTGGATATACCTCTCGGCGACCGTCGGCAACCCCCAGTGGCTCGCCGAGCGCCTGCAGGCGACGCTCATCGAGTTCGAGGAGCGCCCGGTCCCGATAGAGCGCCACGTCACCTTCGCCGACGGCCGCGAGAAGATGCGCATCGAGAACAAGCTCGTCAAGCGGGAGTTCGACCGCAAGTCCTCGAAGGGCTACCGGGGGCAGACGATAATCTTCACCAACTCCCGACGGCGCTGCCACGAGATATCGCGGAAGCTGGAGTACAGTTCGGCGCCGTACCACGCCGGCCTGGACTACGGTCGCCGCAAGCAGGTCGAGAAGCAGTTCGCCGACCAGGACCTCGCCGCCGTGGTCACCACCGCCGCGCTGGCCGCGGGCGTCGACTTCCCCGCCTCGCAGGTGGTCTTCGACACGCTGGCGATGGGCATCGAGTGGCTCTCGGTCCAGGAGTTCAGCCAGATGCTCGGACGGGCCGGCCGCCCCGACTACCACGACCGGGGGGTGGTATACCTGCTGGTGGAACCGGACACGAGCTACCACGGCAGCATGGAGATGACCGAGGACGAGGTGGCGTTCAAACTCCTCAAGGGGGAGATGGAGGACGTGGCGACCGTCTACGACGAGTCCGCCGCCGCCGAGGAGACGCTGGCGAACGTCATCGTCGCCGGCCGGAAGGCCAAGCGACTCAACGACCGGATGCTGGGCGACGTGCCGACGAAACACGCCGTGGGGAAGCTCCTGGAGTGGCAGTTCATCGACGGGTTCGAGCCGACGCCCCTTGGACGGGCCGTCGCCGAGCACTTCCTCGCACCCGACGACGCGTTCCGCATCCTCGACAGCATTCGCGCCGGGAGCGACCCGTTCGACGTCGTCGCGGAGATGGAACTGGCAGAGGACGACCTGTAAGTCGGGGCGAACGCGCCCGGCCGCCGCACCACTTTTCTCTCCCGGGATGCACTTGCGGGCGTGGACCCGATTACGCCGGGAATCGTCGTCGTCTTCGCCCTCGTCGCCCTCGCCCTGGTGCTGTTCGCCACGGAACCGGTCCCGGTGGACGTGACGGCCATCGGCGTGATGGTCGCGCTGATGCTCACCCACCCGGTATCGGAACTGCTCGTCGGCCTCGGCCTCCTCCCGTCGCCGATCGTCATGTTCGAAGACTACCCGGCGGACGCCCTGTCCGGCTTCGCGAACGTGGCGACAATCACCGTCCTGGCGATGTTCATCCTGAGCGACGGGGTCCAGCGGACCGGAGTCGTCCAGTTGCTCGGGGCGAAAATCGCCGCGATAACCGGCGACAGCGAGTCGAAACAGCTCGGAGCCACCATCGGCGTCGTCGGCCCCATCTCGGGGTTCATCAACAACACGGCGGCGGTCGCCATCCTGCTCCCGATGGTGACGGACCTGGCCGAGCGGGGGCGAACCTCGCCCTCGAAGCTCCTGTTGCCCCTGTCGTACGCGTCGATGTTCGGGGGGATGCTCACGCTCATCGGCACGTCGACCAACATCCTCGCCAGCGACCTCTCGGAGCGACTCCTGGGCCGGCCGTTCACGATGTTCGAGTTCACCCACCTCGGAATCATCATCTCAATCGTCGGCACCGTCTACCTCCTCACGCTCGGCCGGTACCTGACGCCCGAGCGAATCAAACCCGAGAGCGACCTGACCGAGGAGTTCGAGATGGGGGACTACCTGACGGAGGTCGTCGTCCGCGAGGACTCCCCGCTGGTCGGCCAGCAGGTCCAGCAGGCGCTCGTCGAGACGAACTTCGACGTGGACCTCGTGCAGCTCATCCGCCACGGGGACGTGTTCCTCGAACCGCTCGGCCCGAAGGAGATACAGGTGGGCGACGTCTTCGCGCTCCGGACCGACCGCGACACGCTGCTGGAACTGCTCGACGCCGAGGGGCTGGACGCCGTTCCGGTCACCGTCGACGAGGCGGAACTGGAGGCCGGCGGCGAGGGGCAGAACCTCGTCGAGGTGGTCGTCGCACCCGGGTCGGCTCTCGTCGGGCAGTCGCTGACCACCGCGAGTTTCCGCCAGCGGTACGACGCGACGGTGCTGGCCCTCCGCCGGGGCGGAGAACTCATCCGCGAACGCATGGACAACATCCCGCTCCGGGTGGGCGACGCGCTGCTGGTCGAAGCGACCACCGCGAGCATCCAGCGACTCGGCGAGAACCGGAACTTCATCGTCGCCCAGGCGATCGACCGCCGGAGCTTCAGGCGGTCGAAGATACCGGTCGCCGTCGGCATCGTGGCCGTCGTCGTCGCCGTCGCGGCGCTGGACGTCGTCCCCATCGTCGTCTCCGCGCTCGCCGGGTCGCTGTTGATGGTCGTGACGGGGTGCCTGAAGCCGACCGAACTCTACGACTCCATCCAGTGGGACGTCATCTTCCTCCTCGCCGGGGTCATCCCGCTCGGCATCGCCATGCAGGAGACTGGCGCGGCGGCTCTCCTCGCCGACCTGGTAGTGTCCAGTTCGACCGTGCTTCCGCTCGTCGGGGTGCTCGGCGTGTTCTACCTCGTGACCGCCCTGCTGACGAACGTCATTTCGAACAACGCGAGCGTGGTGTTGATGATACCGGTCGCCGTGGAGGCGTCCCGGGGAATCGGGGCGAACGCCTTCGCGTTCGTGCTGGCGGTGACGTTCGCCGCGTCGACGGCGTTCATGACGCCCGTCGGCTACCAGACGAACCTGTTCGTGTACGGTCCCGGCGGCTACCGGTTCTCGGACTACGTCCGGGTCGGCGCCCCGTTGCAACTGCTCGTCGGCGTGGTCACGACAGTCGGCATCGCGGCGTTCTGGGGGCTCACCCCGTAGTTCGATAGCCCTCGCGCCCGTCCCCGCTCCGGGGAACGAAACGCTTTAGCGGCGAACACTCCCACGTCCAGACGAGGGACCGTGGGTTAGCCTGGTATACTTCGGGCCTTGGGTGCCCGTGACCCCGGTTCGAATCCGGGCGGTCCCACTTCTACGCGGATTTCCCAGCGAGCACCGCGCAGCGTGTGCGAGCGACGCCCGAAATCCGCGGTGTGTGGACGAACGCGGATTCGAGCCCTGCGAGACGAGCGCAGCGAGTCTCGCTCCGGCTCGAATCCGGGCAGTCCCATTCCACTTTTTGCTCGGTCGCTTCGCTCCCTCGCAAAACCGTGGGGACAACGCAGCCACGGATTCGCACGCGACGAGACCGAACGCAGTGAGTATCGGCCCAGTTCGAATCCGGGTGGAATCCCCGGTCCCGAATCGACGGTACTGTCCCGGCCACCCCTGCACCGCGTCACAGCGGGAGCGCGAGCACCCGACCGCCGTCCTCGTAGTCGCTGGTACCCACGAACACGTGGTCTCCCAGCGGGTGCGTGGTAATCGGGTCCCGGTCGAGATACCGCGCTGTCGCCTCGCCGCTCGACGCGTCGACGCGATACAGGGGTTGACCGACTCCCTCGCCCGTGTCACCGATGCCGCCCGCGACGACCGTCTCCTCGGTCGCGGATTCCGGCCAGGCGTTGTCGATGGGCGGGTCGAACGTCCACGTCCGGGAGCCGTCGCCGAGGTCCACCGGACTCACCGCGTCGGCCCGGCGTCCCGTGCGGACGTAGACCCGCTCACCCGCGGGACCGAACGTCAACCGCCCCGCGTACCCCGGGGAGTTCCAGGCGGTCGACCCATCCGGGCGGACCGCGTGCAGACGGTCGCCGGCCACGTACAGTCGAGTGCCGTGCTGGACGGCCTCGTCGGCGTCGAACCGGTGTCGCCACCGCACGGCCCCTCCGTGACCGACGCCGCGGACGACCGTGCGGTCCCACGAGGGCCTGGTCACGAAGTAGACGACCGAGGCGCCCGCGAAGACGGCTTCCCCCCTGGAGTTGCCCTGGACCGACCACCGGCGGGTGCCGCCGTGGTCGAACCCGAGCAGGCGGTTCATCTCGGCGACGTACACGCCGGCGTCGTCGGCCGCGACGGCGCCGACGCCGGTGAACTCCCGGCGCCACCGCACGCTCCCGTCGGCGACGTCCACCGCCAGCACTGCGGCGTCGAGCGGTTCGGGCGTGGGGGTCGCGGAGCCGTGATAGTGACCGGTCGGGGTCGGCCGGACCTCCCGTGCGAGGACGTACAGGCCCCCGTCGTGCAGTCCGCGGACGAGGAGCGTTCGGTTCCGGCGGAGCGACCACCGCTCCTCGCCCGTCTCGGCGTCGAGGGCGCGTAGCTCGCTCCACTGCTGGTCGGACGCCCGCCCGGTGACAGTCAGGAGGGTGTCGCCGGCGTCGGTCACGCCCCAGTTCCGGTGTACCTGCGGTCGGTCGACCATCGCGTTCTCGACGGCTTCGCCCCGGAACTCTCGGGACCACCGGACCGACCTGGACCGCGGGTCGTACGACTGAACCACCGTCGTCCCCCGGTTGTCGGTCGCGGTGACGACGAGTCGTCCGTCGACGGCGTCGAGGCCGACGACGTGGGAGACTGACAGGCTGTGCGTCCACTCCGGGGTCCACGCGTCGGGCGGCCAGTTCTCGGGCGGGACGTTCGGATCGGGCGCCTCGTCGGGGTCGTCGCTTGCGGACGTCTCGGGCGACTGCCCGCCGACACGCGCAGGCGAGGGCGTCGGCCGCCCGGTCGGTTCGGCTCCCCCGTCCCGGTCACCGAGACAGCCGCCGAGGCAGCCGCCGAGGAGGGCCAGCACCGCTCGTCGGGAGACCATGTCGGCCGTGTGACGTCGTGGCAATGATAAATGTTTTCGGGCGTTCTCCCGGACTGCTCGTCGATTCTTCCCCCGCCCGCCTTCGGGCGTCGCCCCTCACCACGCGTCGTATCGAATGTCCGTCAGCCGCCCCCGCCAGGCCTCCACGTCCCCGTCCGGGAGGTGCCAGGTGACCGCTCCCGCCGTCGGCACCCGCATTCCGTCTCGCCATTCGTAGTCGTGCCAGCGCCCCGTCCACGGCGTCGGGACGTACCCGCCGTCGACGCGCCGGGGGCGCTCGTCGGCGTGGACGGCCGTCACCTCGCCGCTCTCGGCGAAGGTGAACGTGAGCGACGCGGCGGCGCCCGCGTGCTCGATGGTCGCCTCGGCCCGCCTCTCGTCGACGGGGTCCCACTGCACACCCTCCCGGGGCAGGAGCGCGGTCGGATACCAGACCGCTTCGGCGAGGTAGCGTATCAACTCCCCCTCGTTCAGTTCGGGGCTCGGGTCGGCGCTGTCGAAGGGGTACCCGAACGCCGAGACGCTCGCAGTCCCGTCCCCGTCCCGGAACAGGTCGCGGATTCGGAGCGACACGAACGGCGCGACGCTGACCGACGCGTCCCAGAAGAACCCCGGCGGACTGACCGTCACGTACTGCCACGCGGTGAACGCGTTCCAGGACTCGGAGGCGGCGTCCAGTCGCAGTTCGCCCTCCTGCTCGAGATGGACCGAATCGACGTACGCCTGTCCCTCCCGGAGGACGGTGTCGAAGTACTCGCGAACCGGGGTCGGGAGTCCCGCCAGGTCGTCGGCGGTGACCGCGGCGTCTCGTCGGGGCGTCGCCGACCCCCGGAGTTCAGACACAGCCTTCGCCGTTCGTCGCTGACCGAGCGCGGTCCCGGCGAGCAGGACTGCCGGGAGAGTAAGCGAGGCACCGACGACGGCTTTCAGTGTTCGGGAACGCATGTACTGTCAGATTCCCCGGCGTGCCCATAACCACCACGTATCGGCGGGGACTGTGCGACGCTCGGAGGTGGACGCCGACGGGTGACTGTATTCCGGGCCGGCCTCGCTGTACCACTCCCCAACCGAACTGCCGCCGTCCTCATCGGCACCCCTCGGGACACTCGTCGCCGTCGCGCTCCCCGGGTCACTCGTCGTCGTCGGAAATCTTCAGCTCCGACCCGAGCCGGGTCGTGATTATGTCTTCGACGATTTCGAGGAACTGCTCGTCGTCGTCGGTGTAGTCGGCGAAGATGCCCAGCGGCACTTCCCCGCCCGCGACGTCGTGGTGGCCGCCGGCGGTCCCGACGTCGCCGAACGTCTCCTCCAGAAGTCTCCCGACGTGGACTCGCGGGTCGGGCGAGCGCGCGCTGAAGTGGATGGAACGGTCGACGATTCCGAACACGATGGCCGTCTGGACGCCCTCGAGCGTGGCGAGGTAATCGACCGCCTGCGGGAGCGAGTCCCGCTCTGTCGTCCGGCCGACGTGCGAGATGAGAACCGCCCCCCGCGTCATCCGATTCGCGATTGCGGTCGCAATCGCGTCGAGGGTCGCCCCGCTGACCGACGGCGAGGATAGCTGTCGGAGCATATCGCGGTCTGCGTGCTCGTGGAGGAACCCCGCCGCGTCGTACTCGGCCCGGGTGGCGCCCCGGAGGAAATTGAGCGTGTCCGACCGGATACCGAACAGGAGCGCCGTCGCCAGCGTCGAGTCCGCGTCGACGTTGAGACTGCGGACGTACTCGGTGAGAATCGTCGAGGCGGCCCCCACCTCCTCGCGGTGGTCGACGAACCGGGCCTCGATTTCGTCGGCGGAGTGATGGTCGATGACGATGTCCACCGGCACTCCCGGGGGAACCTGGTTGTTCGACCCGGGCACCGCGTGGTCCACGAACGCGAGCAGCGAGTCCGGCGGCCGGTCTCGAATCGTCGCCGACTCGAACGGCCGGAGGTCGATGTCGAGGAGGTTGACGAACGCCCGGTTCTGCTGGTGGGAGATGTCGCCGCTGTAGTAGATGTGGCGCTCGTCGATGCCGGCCGTGCCCGCGATTCGACCCAGTGCGAGTGCGCTCGCGAGGCAGTCCGGGTCGGGGTTGTTGTGGCAGACGATGTTGATTTCGCTCCCCTCGCCGAGGAGTTCGAACAGCCGGTGAGGTGCGTCCATCACCTGATTCACGTGCTATGTGCAGATAGGTCGCACGGCTGATTCGTTTCGCCGGAATCGCACCGCGGGATACCTGACCCCGAACCGCTGCCCGCAGGTCCGCACGGGTCCGGTGACGCTGCGATTTCAGCCACGAGATTCAACTGTCCGCAGACGCAATCGCCCCCACAGGCCGCGTCCGGTCTCGTGCTGTTGTTCCCGCCGGACGCCGAAACGTTTCGACGACGAACTCCCTATCCATGTCTCAGTCCCAGGAAATCCGCGACCGAATCGAGGAGGTATCGTGCGTGAACGCCAGCGGTCCCCATCTCGTCACACTGGCGGTTCCGCCGGACCAGCCGATAGACGCCGCGCTCGAACGAATCGAGGAGGAACACGCCCGGACCGAGTACATCGACGCCGACGAGACGACCGAACGCGTCACCGAGGCGCTCGAACGGACGCGCCGGGTCCTCAACGACTACGAGGAGACGCCCGAGAACGGCCTCGTGGTCTACGCCGGGGTCACAGACGCCGAGACCGTCGACTACGTCTTCGACGACCTGCCGTCGCCCGTCGCCCACGAGACCTACGAACGCTCGAACGAGTTCGAGACGGACCCGCTCGACGTCGCCGTCGACGACGCGACGTACGGCCTGCTGGTCGTCGAACACGGCGAGGCGATTCTCGGGCGACTCGTCGGCGACGACGTCGAACGGGCGACGACCCTCGGAAGCGACCGACCGGAGGACAACCCGACCAGCGGAGCGCTGGGCGACCGTGAGCGAGTGGACCGGGAGTTCTTCGAGCGAGTCGCCGAGCGCGCGGAAGTCGAATTCCTCGGCGCGGCGGCCGACGAACAGCGCAAGTCGGACGCGAACCCGGGTCAGTCGGACGTCGACCCGGTCGAGGGACTGTTCGTCGGCGGGTCGAGCGTCACCGCCTCGGAGTTTCTCGACGGCGACTACCTCGACCACCGACTCCAGACCCGCGTCGTCGACGACGCGTTCTCCGTGGGCGACGCGTCCGGCGACGGCCTCGAACAGCTAGCCGACGCGGCCCGCGACCACCTCGACGCGGCAGAGCGAGAGAACGTCCGCGAACTGCTCGAGCAGTACTTCGCCGAACTCGAAAGCGGCGACGAAGCGGTCTCCGGGCGGGAGGCGACCGAAGAGGCCCTCCAGTACGAGGGCGTCGACACGACGCTCGCCGCCGAGGACCTGCCGGCCGAGGACCTCCGCACGCTCGAACAGCGAACGGTCTCGCAGGGCGGCGAGTTCGTCGTCGTCCCGACGGACGTGGACGGCAGCGACGAGTTCCGGGAGCGGGGCGACGTCGGCGCGCTCGTTCGCTTCCCCGTCGAGTAGTTCGACCGCCGCGGTCGGTACGGTCGCCGGGGACGCCGTCTCGACCGCTACCCGGTACAGAGGCTGGAAATCGCCCAATCGAGCAGCGTTCGCCTGACCCGCTGATATCGGTCCGGACCGACCTCTTCCCGGTGGAGCGGGAGGTAGGAGAGATACAGGAGCGCCTGGGCGATGGTTTCGGGGTCGCCGCCGGCGACCAGCCCCCGCTCCTGCCACTCGCGGATGGACGGCGCCAGGAGCGACACCTTCTCCGACCGGGTCGACAGGACTTCCTCCTCCGGCAGCGCCTCCAGCAACCGCTCCCTGTCGTCCCGGGAGATGGTGCGCCGGAACAGGCGATTGTCGACCAGCGACTCGCTGGCCAACTGGACGAACTGACGGAGTGCGGTCTCCGGGTCGTCCGCGTGCTCCCGCAGGACGACCCGCAGGTCGGCGTACACGTGTTCGGCCTCGTGCCGGAGCACCGCCGCGAGCAGTTCCTCCTTCGAGTCGAAAAACGAGTAGAACGTCCCAGTCGCGATGCCCGCCTCCTCGGTCAGTTCCGCGATGGTCGTTCCGCCGAGTCCCGCGTCCGTGAACTGCTCGTAGCCCGCGCCGAGGAGCGCCCGCCGTATCTCGGCGCGCTTCTCGTCGGTGAATCTCGGCACGGGTCACTCCCTCCGCCGTTCGAGCGCGCTGGTCCTCTGCCCCTCCGACGCCCCAGCACTCCACTGTTCGGGTGCGCTGGCCGTCCGCCGTCCCGACGCGGTCGTTCCCCGGCCGGAACGCGTCCCCGTCGGCTCGCTCGTCGCGTTCATACGATGCTGTACGCGGGTGCGGATAATGAATATTTGGGATTTAAAATTCATATTCGAATATCTCTACTCCTCCTATCTTCCCTATATGCTTCAGCATCGACGATTGTGGGGGGATTCTGGCGGCGGCCTCTATAGCTATCTGAACTAACTCGTAGAAATATTCATATAACCTCACCACGAAGCTCCACTCGATGACCGAACGACTCTCCACCCCGCTGACGCACAGGCTCATCGCCTCACCCGTCGGGCGACTGTTCCAGTCGCGGCTCTTCGAGCGCGTGAAGATTGCGACGGTCGACCGCGAGTTCGGCGTGTTGCGTGCGCGGGCGGCGGCGGACCTGGCGGGAACCGACGTCGACGCGTTCCTCGACGAACTCGGCGCGTCCGTCCCCGTCGACGACTCGCTCCGGGAGAACGTCGCGGCCGCTCTCGACCAGCACGCCGCGGCGAAATCGAGGCACGAGGCGCTCGCCGACGAGTGGGACCGGGCGTTCTGGGGCGACAGCGACCGCTCGCTCGACGACCGAACCAGACTGGAGAAGGACCGCCGGGAGGCGGGCGCCGACTGGATATCGCCCCAGAAGACGTTCAAGTTCCTCGCGAAGACGGACCTGGTGGACATCGTGAACTTCGACGTCCCCGACCCCGACGCCGCGATTGCGGAGTGGGGGTCGCTGTCCCCGGCGGACGTCTACCCGCCACCCGACGCCGTCCCGGACGTGGAGACGTCGGCCACGATGCGCGGCCCCGGGACCCGTGAGTACCTCGTCCGGTTCCCCTCGCCGTCGCCGTACGTCGACGACCAGGCGTACGCCCGCGTCTACGAACCGGCCGAATCGGACTCCGACGCGCCGCTTCCGACGCTCGTCTTCGGCACGGGGCTCGCGATGGCCTGCGACAGCATCGAGTACTGGACCGAGGAGGAGTACGTCGGCCGCGAACTGGCGCCGGAGGGCTACCGGGTCGTCCTGCCCATCCCGCCGTGGCACGGCCGGCGGGAGGTCCCTGGCTTCTACACGGGGGAGCCGTACCTGTCGCGGATGCCCGTCAGCGCCATCGAACTGTACGCGACGCAGGCGGTCGAAATCGCGGTGCTCGTCGACTGGCTCCGGTCCCGCGGCGCGCCGACGGTCGGACTGGGCGGCCTCAGCCTCGGCGGCATCGTCACGATGTTCGTCACCGCCCACGCCGGGACGTGGCCGGAGTCGATGCGCCCCGACGTGGCGATACCCGTGGCGGCGTCGGCGGACGTCAGCGACCTGCTGCTTGAGAGTTCGCTGACCGAGATTCTGGGGGTACGCGACGCGCTCCTCGACGCTGGGTGGACGAGCGAGCGACTCTCGGAACTGGACGCCCTGCTCGCTTCGCCGCCGGCCCCGGGCATCGACCCCGAGCGCATCTTCCCCGTCGGCGGACTCGTCGACGAGATGACCCAGTACCAGACGACGCGGGAGACTCTCGACCGGTGGGGCGTCCCCGCGACCAACCGCCTGGAGTGGGACTGCGGTCACTTCGGGGTCACGCTCCGCGCGATGCGGACCGACGAGTTCCAGGCGTTCCTGGTCCGCGCGCTCGCGTCGGCGTGAGACGGCTCTCTCGTCCTTCGTCGCTCAGCTGACTGCGTTCGGAGCCGTCAGAATTTTCGGAACTTTCGGAAACCATACGCCTAGGGCTATCTCCGTCTCCGCCCACGGTTCGCCCGCCATGTCCTCGGACGCCGACCCCGCCGACGAGTCCCGCGAAGTCACGACGCCGGAAACTGACCCCGCCCGGTGCGACAGCCATCCTGACGAACCCAGCCCGATCCGCGGACGCAGTTCGGCGGACCCGCGTCAGCACCCCCTGTGCCGGCACTGCGGCGACTACCACCCCCGCTGGGAGTACCGGGAGCGAACCGTCCGCGGGACCGCACGCCTCGCCTGCCCCACCTGCGGTCGGGCGTTCCGGCCGGTCGACCGGACGTCCGTCTACCGGGACCTGTTCGTCGCCCTGGCGGACGCACGCCGCGGCGACCACGCCGAGAAGATGGCGCTGGCCCTCCAGCGCTACGAGCAGGGCACCCGCGAACTGGTCGGACTGACGCGGGGCGGCGACAGGGCGCTCTACTGCAACACCGAGGCGAAGACGCTGGTGAGCGTCGCCTTCGACAAGCACGGCGTCTCCGCCGTCGACGACACCCTCGCTCGCGGCGTCCGCGACGCGGCGGCCTGGGTCGAAGCCGTCGCGCCCGACCTGGCGTGGGTCCACCCGCGGTACGATTCCGATGCCGCCGGGAATCGGAACCGCCGGAACGCCGCCGACTCGACCGTCGCCGACGACGACTGACGGACTGCCGACGATTCGCGGCCTCGATTGCACCCGGTAGCCACTCGACGCGGTGCCCACGGGACGCTCTCCTCGGCGCGGTGGTCGGCCGGCGCCGAACTCCCTCGCTCAGTCGTCGACGTCGGGGTCCGGGTCGCCGACGCCGGAGCGGGGCCGGTCCCCGACAACGCCGTCGGTCCACCCCCCGCGGCGGAACCACGCGACTGCGACGAGGAACGAGACGACCGCCGCGACCGAGAACGCCGCCCAGACGCCGGTCACGCCGACGTCGAACCCGGAGACGACGAGGTCGGTCGCCGGGACCGGGACGCTCACCGGGAACGCGAGCAGCACCGCCACCGGAACGCGGAAAATCCACCGCGAGAGGAACGACAGGGCCATCGCCACTTTCGTCTGTCCGGCCCCCCGGAACGCGCCCTGAATGACCATCGTTCCGCCGAAGAACGCCCAGAACGGCGCGACGTAGGTGAGGAAGACCACGCCCTCGGAGACGACTGCGGGGTCGTCGATGAACACGCGGACGAGGAACGCCGGGACCAGCACGCACACCGCCCCCGCGGCGAAGAGGATGCCCATCGTCCCGCCGGTGGCCGCCCAGGTCACGGTCGCCGCCCGCTCTGGCGTCTTCGACCCCAGGTTCTGCCCAACGCCGGTCGCAGTCGCCTGCCCCACGGCGCCGGCCACCGACCACGAGACGGACATCAGGCGGACGCCGATTCCGTAGGCGGCGATGGCCGCGGTTCCGAACGGCGCGACGAACGCGGCCATGACGACGGCGGCGAAACTGCGTGCCCAGCCGTCGATGGTCGCGGGGTACCCGACCGAGAGAAGTTTCCCGAGGACGCCCCCGTCGGGCCTGAGGTCCCCGGCGTGGAGTCGCACGCCGTACCCGCCGCGAAGCAGGATGTAGATACCCGCGCCGGTGGCGAACGCCCGGGCCGCGAACGTCGCCCACGCCGCGCCCCGCGTTCCCATCGCCGGGAACGGCCACCACCCCAGGATGAGAAACGGGTCGAGCACCACGTTGAGGCCCGCGGAGGCCACCATCAGCCACATCGCCGTCTTCGTGTCGCCGGCCCCCTGGAGCGCCGCCCGAAACGCGAAGAAGAGAAACGTCAGCGGGAGCGCCGCGAAGATGACCTCGATGTAGGCCAGCGACTCGACGAACACCTGTCCCTCGGCCCCGATGAGTCGGAGGAGGTCCCGCCGGACGGTCCAGCCCACCCCGGCGAGCGTACCGGCGACGGCGAGCGTCAGCAACACCGTCTGCCCGACGACGTGGTCGGCCCGCCGGTCGTCGCCCGCACCGACGTACTGCGAGACGAGCGCGATGGTCGCGGCCGTGATGCCCATCGCCGTGGAGACGAACATCCACGACAGCGGGAACATCAGCGAGACGGCGGCCACCGCCTCGGAACTGACGCGACCGACCCAGAACATGTCGGCGATGTTGTAGAACGTCTGGAGCAGGTTCCCGAACACCAGCGGCCACGCCAGGTGGACCAGTTTGGGCGTAATCGCCCCGGTCGTCATGTCGATTCGCTTGCGCTCGGATCCAGCCACGGTTCTACCTGGGTGAGCGCGCGGATGAAAGCGTCGCTACCGGGCGTTCGGAACCGCCCTCGGAACGGCGAACGCGGCCGACCGCGGCCCGACCGACGCTACTGGCGGTCTGCATCGAACGGCGCGTCGGGGCCGACGACGGACGCGACCAGTTTCGCCTCGGCCTTCCGCAGGTGCTCGCCGGCGGTGCTCGGCGCGCACCCGAGTCGCTCGGCCACGTCCGCGTGCGTCGCGCCCCGCGGGTTCCGGTAGTAGCCGAGGTCGAACGCTATCTGCAGGGCCTCCCGCTGGCGGTCGCTGAGTTTCGGGACCACCGTTCCGGGGCCCCCGGCGAACGATCCCACCTCTTCGACGGACACGTCGATTTCGGGCGGCACCTCGTCCAGGATGCCCTGCAGGTCGCCCGCCTCGCCGGCAAGTCCGAGGTGGACGCTGCCGTCGCGGTAGACCACCGGCGTCACGACGATGACGCCCTCGCTCCCGAGCGCCGAGAGAATCGAATTGAGGAACGGCGGCGTCTCGGGGCGGAGGTGGAGGTAGAACCGGTCGCCGCCCTGGACCGTGATGTCGAAGTGGTCGACCCCGTCGAAGCGTTCCAGTCGCTCTCGGACGGCCGCCCGGTCGCCCGCCATCTCGAACAGCATCGACGGGCGGCCGGGGTTCGCCGCGTTCAGGTGGAGCAGTTTGGTCTCTGACACCAGGGGCGAATCGGCGATGAGTGTGAACACCGGGGGAACGTCCGCCATCCGAGGCGTCACCGTCAGGCGGAGGTACTTCATGCGACTGCATCTTCTGACGATGCGGACGTAAACGTTTGTCAGCGCGCGGCTCCGGTCCAGTCGCGGTACGGTAATAAACATCCCGTCGATGCGGCGCACAATCGCTATTCCCGTACCTGTCGTCTCTTCGCGTATGGTCGGAACACGCGAACTCCTCGCGGCGCGGCGCGCTCTTCTCGTCCTCTTCGTCGTCGGTCTGGTGGTCTCCCCGGCCGCGACGGCGGCGGCGCTGACCTACGAGGACCCCCGCTTCGAGGTGACGGTGCCGGAACCGACGCTGACGCCGGGGGCGACCCAGAATCTCACTGTCGAGGTGACCAACGACGCCGAGGACGTCGAGGACAGGGCCGAGACGGCCAGCGCCGTCGAGGTGGCGGTGGCGGCGGGCAAGACGCCGGTGACGGTCCACTCCGGGCCGCGACTGGTGGGGCGGATGCGCGACGGCGACACCCGGTCGGTTACGGTTCGGGTCACGGTCCCCGAGGACGTCCCGGCGGGGGCGTACCGCCTCCCGGTCCACGTCACCCACGAGTTCGAGGGCGACGAGCGGGAGCGCCAGACTGTCTACGCGACGGTCCGCGTCGACCCGCGGGCCCGCCTGCAGGTGGCCGACGCGGCGTCCGACGTCGCAGTCGGCGAGCGAGGGTCGGTCACCGTCACCGTCGAGAACCGCGGGTCCCGGGTCGCCCGCGACGTCCAGCTACTCCTCTCGTCGGCGACGCCCGACATCCACTTCGGCCAGTCGGAGCGCGTGACGCTCCACGTCGGGACGCTCGAACCGGACGCCCGGCGGACCGTCACCGCCGCCGTCACGGCGACGGGCGACGCCGACCGCCAGCCGTACGCGCTCTCGGCGACGGCGACGTACGAGGATTACCAGGGGCTCTCGAAGACCGCAACGCTGGACTCCGTCGGCGTCACGCCGGCCCCGGAACTGGCGATTCGCTTCCGGAACGTCTCCTCGTCGCTCCGCGTCGACGAGCGCGGAACGTTCGCCGGAACCGTCGTCAACCGCGGCCCGCGGACCGCCCACGACGCCGTCCTGGTCGTCGAGACGCCGTCGCCGCTCCTCTCGTTCACCGAGACGCGGTACCCGGTCGGCGACCTGGCACCCGGCGAGGGACGCCCCGTCACCTTCCGCGTCGACGTGCCTGCGTCGGCCGACGCCGGCCAGCGCCTGTTCCGGGTGGCCCTGGAGTACGAGACGGCCGACGGCGACCCGGGCCGGACCGACGCGGTGCAGCTCCGCCGGCACGTCGCGCCGGACCGCGACGAGGTCGCTCTCGAACCGGTGGACGCCACCGTCAGAATCGACACGAGCGACAGCTTTGCCGTCCGCGTCACGAACGTCGGCGACGAACCGCTCACGGACCTGGAGGCCGTACTCGCGCCCCGGCCGCCGTTCACCAGCGAGTCGGCGGTGGCCTACGTGCCCCGAATCGCCCCCGGCGAGTCGGCCCGGGTCGCCTTCGAACTCTCCGTCTCAGAGGACGCCGTTCCGAGTCAGACCGCCGTCGCCGTCAACGTCTCCGCCGAGGACCCCGACGGCGACGCGGTCCGGACCGGTCCCCACCTGGTTCCCGTCTCGGTCGCCCGCCGCGAGGGGCTGACGACCGACCTGACGATACTCCTCGGCGGCGCCGTCTTCGTCGTCGTCGTGCTGGGCGCGGGTGCGCTGTGGACGCGCCGGTGACCGGGTGGCACACTGTGGACGCCCCGGTGACCCGGCGGAGAAGTGTAGTCACACTGGCGACGCGGCTCCGGGTCCCGTCCGGGACGGAGCACATAAACGACCCGCCCATAGCCCGCACAACCACTTTGCGGGTCGGCGCCGTCCGGAAACGTATGGAAACGGCGGACGACGTCTCGATATCGGTCTCCGGTCTGACCAGGGAGTTCGGCCGCGTCACGGCCCTGGACGGCGTCGACCTGTCCATCCAGGGGCCGCAGATAATCGGCGTCGCCGGGCCGAACGGGTCGGGCAAGACGACGCTCATCCGGGCGCTGCTGGGGCTGCTGACGCCCACCGAGGGGTCCGCCAGCGTCAACGGCGTCTCGTCGCTCTCGTTCGGGGCCGCCGACCGGTCGCGCATCGGCTACATGCCCCAGCGCCAGGCCATCTACGGGGACATGACCGTTCGCGAGAACGTGTCCTTCTTCGCCGACCTGTACGGCGTCGCCGACAGAGCCGACGCCGTGGCCCGCGCCCTGGCGTTCGTCGCCCTCTCGGACCGCGCGGACGACCGGGTGGGGACGCTCTCGGGCGGGATGGTCCGCCGGACGAGTCTCGCCTGCGCCGTCGTCCACGACCCGGACGTCCTCTTCCTCGACGAACCGACGGTGGGACTCGACCCGGAGCTCCGGGCGACGATGTGGGACGCGTTCAGAGACCGGCGGGATGCCGGTGCCCTCACCCTCGTCTCGACGCACTACCTCGGGGAAGCCTCCCGGTGTGACCGCGTGCTCTTCCTCCGCGCGGGGCGGGTACTCGCGTTCGACGCGCCCGAGGCGTTCCTCGAACGCACCGGCGCGGCGGACCTGGAAGGCGCGTTCCTCCGCCTCCTCGACGACTCCCCCGAATCGCCGCGGACCGGGGACGACGAGCACTCCGCCGGAGTGGCCCGATGAGGGGCGTCGTGCCCGTCACCCGGCGCATCCTCCTGACGCTCCGGGGCGACCGGCGGACGCTCGCCCTCGTGCTGGTCGTCCCGGGGTTCATCGTCTTCCTCCTCGGAGAGGTGTTCACCGACCCCCAGCCAGTCGCCCCCGCTATCCTGGCCGTCTTCGTCTTCTTCCTGACGTACATGCTCACGGCCATCGGGTTCCTCCGGGAGCGACAGGCCGGGACGCTGGAGCGCGTCCTCGTGACGCCGGTGTCGCGGACGGGACTCGTACTCGGGTACGTCGTCGGCTACGGCGTCCTCGCGACCATCCAGTCGACGGTGCTCCTGGTCGCCAGCCTCTACTTCATGGACCTGGAGTTCACGCACGGCATCGAACTGTTCTTCGCCGTCGAACTGCTCGGGGCGCTGACCGCGCTCGGCATCGGCATCCTCCTGTCGCTGTTCGCCGAGAACGAGTTCCAGGCCATCCAGTTCATCCCGCTGGTCATCTCGCCACAGGTCATCCTCGGCGGGACGTTCCTGCCGGTCGAAGAACTCCCGGTCTACCTGGAGATTCCGGCCAGGCTGATGCCGGTCACGTACCTCATCGAGGGGATGGAGTACGTCGTCCTCGGAACCGGCGACCTGGCGGACTTCTGGCTCGCGCTCGGGGTCCTGCTGGAGTTTACGGTTCTCTCGCTCGGCGTCGCCGGCCTCGTGGTGCGGCGGGCGGAGTGACCGGGCGTCGCCGGCCTCACCAGAAGGACGTGAGGACGTTCGCGAAGTAGCGGCTGTGGTCGTGGTCGCAGTTCGGACAGACCAGCCCGGGGTGGTGGCCCTGCAGGGAGAACCGGTACTGGCACTCGGGGTCCTTACAGCCCGACCGGACGTAGTTCATCCGGAAAGTCTGGTCGAGTTTCTCGCGGTGGTGCTCACAGACGTGGTGCTTCAGGCGCTCCTCCGACGAGGTGACGTGACCACACCAGTGGCATTTGTGGCTCATTCACACTACACTTGTTCGGTTATCACGGAAATAGCTTTCGGGATTTCCGGTAATGGCGTGATTAATTGGAATAGTTTGCTTATATAGAGGGTCAATACTGCGGGTCGGCGGTCACTATCCGGGGATAATTCCGACGCGAACCGCGAAAATGCAAGCGTCGTCCGGGGTTCAGTGGGTGGCCTGGGGCGTCTCGCCGAGCATCTCGCGCAGGTCCTCCTGCGGGTCGCCCGTCGGGGTCAGGCCGAACTCGTTCTGCAGGAGTTCCGCGACGGCGGGCGTGACGAACTCGGGCAGCGAGGGGCCGAGGTAGACGTCCTTGACGCCCAGGGAGAACAGGCCGAGGAGGATGGCGACGGCCTTCTGCTCGAACCACGAGAGGACGATGCTGACCGGCAGGTCGTTCACGTCGCACTCGAAGGCCTCGGCGAGAGCCGTCGCGATTTTGATAGTCGAGATGGAGTTGTTACACTGGCCGAGGTCCACGAACCGCGGGATGTCGGTCCCGGGGACCGTGCCGTACTCCAGGTCGTTGAACCGGAACTTGCCGCAGGAGGTGGTCATGACGACGCAGTCCTCGGGCACGGACCGGGCCAGTTCGCGGTAGTAATCTCGGCCGGGGGTCGGACCGTCACACCCGGCGATGACGAAGAAGTGCCGGATGTCGCCGTTCTCGACGGCCTCGACGATCTGCGGGGCGAGGTCGAGGACCGTCTCGTGGTGGAACCCGGTCGAGAGCGTCTCGTCGGACTCCCAGTCGGCGGCTGGGAGTTCCTTCGCGCGTTCGATGACGGGCGCGAAGTCGCTGTCTTCGATCTGGGTCGCGCCGTCCAGTCCGGTGACGCCCGTGGTGTAGAAGCGGTCCTCGTACCCGCCGCGGATGGGCATCACGCAGTTCGAGGTGCCGACGATGGCGCCGGGGAACTCCTCGAACAGTTCGCGCTGGTCGAACCAGGCGCCACCAACGTTGCCCTTCAGGTGGTCGTACTTCGCCAGTTCGGGGTAGCCGTGGGCGGGGAGCATCTCCGAGTGGGTGTAGACGTTCACTCCCTCCCCCTCGGACTGTTCGAGGAGGTGCTTCAGCTCGTACAGGTCGTGGCCCGTCACCAGGATGGCCTCGCCCGACACCTGGTTCTGCGGTACCTCGACGGGTTCCGGCACGCCGAGGGTGTCGGTGTGCGCCTCGTCGAGCAGTTCCATCACCCGAATCGCGCCCTCGCCGACTTCGAGGGCCTGCTCGACCGTCTCGTCGAGGTCGAAGTTCACGTTGGTCAGCGTCGAGTAGAGCGCACGCTGGACGATGGCGTCGACCTCGGGGTCGCTGTACCCGAGTTCGCGCGCCTGGGTCGAGTACGCGGAGATACCGCGGACGCCGTAGGTGATAACCTCCTGGACGCTGTCGAGGTCGGGGTCCTTTCCGCAGACGCCCACCGTCGTACACCCGCCGCCCGGAGTCTGCTCGCACTGGTTACAGAACATGGCTGGTCGCACCTTGCGCACGACCGGATAACTCACCAGCGCCCGTTTCCAGTCGGCGACAATCTGACGAACAGCTTCGCCGAAAGGTACAAATAGGATACTCTCGCCCACGAGGTCGGTGCAACGATTTTCCAGATTAATCGTCCAGAACTTTATGTGCGATACCGGACCACCGCCGGTCGTGCCGACCTTCACAGACCTCGCGCGGGCGCAGTACTGCCCGCGCCAGCTGTACTACGCCCGCCGCGAGGACGACCGGGCGCCTCCGCCGGAGATGGTCGCGCGCCGCGACCTGGCGTTCCGGTACCCGGAACTGCGGGAGGCCGACGACCGGACGCTCGCCGAACTCCCCGTCGACGTCCCCCCCGCGGCCTACCGCGAGGCGATGAACCGACTCGCCGCCAGGGACGACTGGGAGTCCCTCGCCGACCCGGACGCCCGGATGGTCCGGCTCAGGGGCAGGGACGCTCGCGGCGTCGCTCACAAGGTCCTCGACGGGTCGCCGCCGACGCCGTCTATCGTCTCCCCGGGGACGCCCCCCGAGCGGGGGACGTGGGACTCGCAGGCGGTCCGGGCAGTCGCCGCGGCGAAGGCCCTCGCCTGGGCGCGAGAGCGGGACGTTCCGCGGGCGCTCGTCGAGTATCCGGCCGCCGGCGTGGTCCGGACGGTCCGGCTGACGACGCGCCGGAAGGCGCTCTACCGACGGACGCTCAGAGCGGTCCGCCGCATCGACGGCCCGCCGCCGCGCCTCCGGGACCGCAGCAGGTGTGCGAACTGCGAGTACCGGGAGGAGTGCGGCGTCCAGACGCGCACGCTCCGGTCGCTCCTGGGTCTATAGACCGCGTGTTCCCGGGTCTGTAGTCCACGCGTACCCGGGCCTGTAGCCCACGCTGCGCACTCGGGCGTGCGGACGCCCTCTCGTCACTCGCGGTCTGCCAGCCACGACGCCACGTCGTCGGCCAGCGACCCCCGGCGGTGTATCTCGCCGCGCTCGGGGTCGACGACGGTGCTCTCCGTGCCGGGGGTCCGGCCGCCGTCGAGGACCACGGCGGCGCCCTCGCGGATGCGCTCGTCGAGGTCGGACGGGTGCGTGACGCTCGGCGACCCGCTGACGTTCGCGCTGGTCGCGGTCAGCGGTCCGGCCGCCCGGAGGAGCGACAGGGCCGTCTCGTGGTCCGGGATGCGGATGCCGACCCGGTCGCGCCCGGCGGTCAGCACGTCCGAGAGCCCCACCCCACGCTCCACGACGACAGTGACGGGTCCGGGCAGGAACGCCTCCATGAACGCTTCGGCGAGCGGGGACGGCCGCGTGTACCGACGCGCCGCCTCCAGGTCCGGGACGCCCACCGACAGCGGGTCGTCCCGCGGCCGTCGCTTCAGGTCGAACACTCGCTCGACCGCCTCGTCGCTCGTCGCGTCCCCGCCGAGTCCGTACACCGTCTCGGTCGGGTACACGACCGCTTCGCCCGACCGGACCGCTTCGGCGGCGCGCGAGACGCTCTCGTCTGCGTCCGAGACGTCGTCGTCCATGCCTATCTCTCGGCCCGTCCGTCGAAAAAAGCGTTCCGTGCCGGTCGCCGCCGAGTTACGCCACCCGGTCGACGGCCGCCTCGATTTCGTCGTAGTCGGGGAACTCCGGCCACTCCGTGGCGACCCACGCGTAGGAGACGGTGCGGTCCGCCTCGAGGAGGAACACCGCGGGCCGGGGTTCGCTGACGCCGGTCATCCCGTCCAGCGAGTGGTCGATGCCGTAGCTACGTGCCACGTCGTTCGAGGGGTCCGAGAACAGGCGGTAGTCCATCCCCCGCTCCTCGATGAGCGTCTTGTGCTCGTAGGGGGTCGAGATGGAGACGCCGACGACGGTGAGTTTCGCCCCGAGGTCCCGGTCCCGGAGTTCGTTCCAGATGTAGGTCGCGGGGAACGCGCCGTCCATCGGGTAGAACACGAGCAACACCGGTCCACGGTCGGTCAGGTCCGACAGGGCGACGTCCTCCCAGTACTCGTCGTTGACCAGGGGACGCGTGAAATCCGGGGCCGTACCTCCTTCGCTCACGTGGTCCGTCTCGCCCAGTTCCACCACGTCGAACTCGACCATCAGGCGGCACCTCCCTCGTCGGTCCCGCCGTCGCCGGCCTCGCCGTAGGTTCGCTCGACGTACTCGACGATGTTCGCCGACTCCGACATCGTCACGCCGGTTCGCTCGTCGACGATAGCCGGCACGGTTCGCTTGCCCGTGAGTCGCTGGACGACGTTCCGGTCGGAGTGCATGGGTTCGACGAACCGGGACCGGTACGCCAGGTCGTGTTCCTGGAGCACCCGGACGACTCGCTCGCAGAACGGACAGGCCTGCAGTCGATACAGGGTGATGGCGGGGTCGTCTGACATTGTCCCTGGTTCGGTCGACGGCGGCCTAAGCCCTTCGCCCGTGGGCGCCGCCGCGCACGACAGCGGCCGGCGTACTCGCCGCCGCGAGCGTCTCGTCATCCTCCGCTCCGGCGCCGTGAGTGGCGGGTGCAACGCGGGTCTTGCGGGCGCAACCGGGCGCTCACCGCGTCTGCACCGGGCGCCTCCGAAGGTAACTCTTAATTCCGGCCGGGGACAAGGAACCACGTTACATGGGTTTGTCGCTGCTACTGACGAACATCGTCACGTCCCTCGCCGCGGGACCCTTACAGATGTTCGGTTCCCTTCCCGTGAACGATACGACGATTGCAATCGGGGGCGGTCTAGCTATCGTTCTCCTCCTCGGCCTGTCCGCGTTCTTCTCCTCCTCGGAGATAGCCATGTTCTCGCTGGCGAAACACCGCATCGACTCCCTCGTCGAGGAGGGCGTCCCCTACTCCGAGACGGTCCAGGACCTGAAATCCGACCCGCACCGCCTCCTGGTGACGATTCTGGTCGGTAACAACCTCGTCAACATCGCGATGTCGTCGCTCGCCACGGGGTTGCTGGCGTACTACCTGAACGACCAGGGACAGGCCGTGGCGATAGCCACGTTCGGCATCACCACGCTCGTCTTGCTGTTCGGCGAGAGCGCGCCCAAGTCCTACGCCGTCGAGAACACCGAGTCGTGGTCGCTGCGCATCGCCAAGCCGCTGAAGTACAGCGAACTGGTGTTGCTCCCCCTGGTGGTCATCTTCGACTACCTCACGCGCGTCATCAATCGCGTGACCGGGGGCCGGAGCGCCATCGAGACGTCGTACATCACCCGGGACGAGATTCAGAACCTGATTCAGACCGGCGAGCGGGAGGGCGTCATCGAGGAGGACGAACGGGAGATGCTCCAGCGCATCTTCCGGTTCAACAAGACCATCGCCAAGGAGGTGATGACGCCCCGACTCGACATGACGGCGGTGCCGAAAGACGCGAGCATCGACGAGGCCATCGAGACGGCGGTCCAGTCCGACCACGAGCGAGTGCCCGTCTACGACGGCAACCTCGACAACATCATCGGCATCGTCAACATCCGGGACCTGGTCCGGCACAAGTACTACGGGGAGGGCGAGGCCAAACTCACCGACATCGTCCAGCCGACGCTCCACGTCCCCGAGAGCAAGAACGTGGACGAACTCCTCGCCGAGATTCAGGACAACCGGATGCAGATGGTCATCGTCATCGACGAGTTCGGGACCACCGAGGGCCTCATCACCCTCGAAGACATGGTCGAGGAGATCGTCGGGGACATCCTCGAGGGCGACGAGGAGGAACCCTTCGAGTTCGTCGACGAGCGGACGTGCCTGGTGCGCGGCGAGGTGAACATCGACGAGGTCAACGAGACGCTCGGCCTCGAACTCCCCGAGGGCGAGGAGTTCGAGACGCTGGCCGGGTTCATCTTCAACCGCGTGGGGCGCCTGGTCGAGGAGGGCGAGGAAGTCGCCTACGACGGCGTCACCATCCGCATCGAGCAGGTGGACAACACGCGCATCATGAAAGCCCGCATCACGCAACCCGAGGAACCCGAAGAACCGGAAGACGAGGCCGAAGTCGAACCCTGACGGGCGGCCTCAGTACTCGTAGTGAATCCAGAACGTCTCGATTTTCCCGGCGTCGAACCAGTGCGCCTCGCCCTTGGTGATAACTTTCACCATCGGCTCGCCCACGAAGTCCGTGTTGTGGCGGTGGAGTTCCGTCTCGTGACCGGAGTCGAAGCGAATCTGGACTTCGCCGTACTCGGCCACCAGGTTCTCCAGTCGTTCGTACATCGATTCGCCGTCTATCTCGAGTTCCATCGGTGACTGCATCAGTGCACCTCGGTTACGGGACTCGCCGCGGAGTTGTAAAAAAGCCCTGCCGAACATGCGGGGCTGGGCCCTCACGGGCGCGTATTCTGCGGGCGGCGTCCGTCTACTGCCCCGGCGACGGCACCCTACAGCAACTCGACGAGGACCACGTAGGCGCCGAACCCGACGCCGAGTGCCACCGCGAGCGACCCGACCCACGCGAGCACCGTGAAGGCCATCTTCCTGCCGCTGACGCCCCCGCTCTCGGCGGCGTACCCGCTCCCGATGATGGCGCTGACGATTATCTCGTTGAACGAGACGGGGATGCCGAAGGCCACCGCCGCCTGTGCGATGGCGAAGGCCGGAATCATCGCGGCGATGGACCGCCGGGGCCCCAGCGAGGAGTAGTCCTGCGCGAGGGCCTTTATCATCCGCGGCGCCCCGGTCCAGGACCCGACGAGCAGTCCGAGTCCCCCGCCGACCAGGAGCGCCGGCAGGGGGAGGGCCACCTGGTCGAGGAGCGGAACCAGCGGGCCGATTGCCAGCCCGACCTGGCTCCCGCCCGCGGAGAACGCAACCAGTCCCCCCAGGGCGAGGAGGAACCGTCGCTGGCCGGCCGCGAGGTCGCGGCGCACCTCGTAGGCGACTAGCCCGACGACCACCGCCGCGAACGCCGCCGCACTCGCCGCCTGCCCGACGCCGACGCCGACGCCCGTCGCGCCCGCGAGTTCCGCTCCGGCGACGGCCGACAGCGACCGGGCCTCCCCCGACGGTCCGAGGAGGGCGAAGTCGATAGTGGCGACCAGCAGGCCGACGAGCCCCGCGAGGACCGGGACGGCTCCCTCCTCGGGGACGCGTTCGTCCCGGAGCGTGACTGCCGTCCCGTAGGCGATACCGCCGCCGACGAAGGGCGTGAGCACCCACAGCGTGACGATTTCGACGTACTTGTCCCAGGCCGGTGTGCCACCCATCGCCAGACCGACGCCGACCACCGCGCCCGTGACCGTGAAGGCCGTCGCGATAGGGTACCCGGCGAACACTCCGAGTGCGACCAGCGCCGCGGCGGTCAACAGACCGACAGTCGCGGCCGTCGCGGTGAGACTCACGCCGCTGATGAGTTGCGTCCCCACCGCGTTCGTGACGTTCGCCCCCTGCAGGACCGCCCCGGCGAATCCGAGGACGCCGACGACGAGGCCGGCGCGCATCACGGAGATGGCGTTGGCGCCGACCGCGGGCGCGAACGGGGTTGACCCCGAGGACCCTGCGCCGATAGCCCAGGCCATGAACAGGCTCGCACCGCCGGCGATGAGGAACGTCGCCAGTGTGAGGGCGCTCACCACGTGTCGTGGCCCCCCGTTCGCGTGTGCGTGCGCATGCGACTACTTTCCGCGGAGCGCGTCGTCGTACCCTTCTCTGACGCTGGTGAGCGTCCGGCGGATGAACAGGTAGACGAAGAAGACCAGCGTCACCATCGCGAGCAGGAGACCGAACAGTATCGGGTCGTTCGCGACGAACTCGACGACCCCCTCGAGGACGACGGGCGCGGGTTCCATGATTCGCGGTATCAGTGGCTCACTGATAGCGGTTTCGGCGCGCGCCGGTTTCGCCTCGTCTCGCTGCGCGCTCTGACAAAACTCATACCGTAGCGGGGAAATGCGCTAGAGGATGGCGGACCTCCTGCCCTCCGAGCCAGACGTCGACCGGGCCGAGGAACCCCGCATCATCGGCATCGACAGCGACGAGGCGGACGACCTCCTGTCCGCACTCACGTCCGACACGGCCCGGAAGATTCTGGCTCGACTCCACGACGACCCGACGACTCCCGCGAAACTCGCCGATTCGGTGGACACGTCGCTCCAGAACGTCCAGTACCACCTGCAGCGCCTGGAGTCTGCCGGCGTCATCGAGGTGGCGGGGACGGCCTACTCCGAGAAGGGACGGGAGATGAACGTGTACGCGCCCGCCGACCGGGCGCTGGTCGTGGTCGCCGGCCAGCAAGACGAGACGGCGGGGCTCAAGACGGCGCTCTCCCGCCTGCTCGGCGGCGTCGGCGTCCTCGGCATCGCCAGCGTCGTCCTGGACCGGGTGCTGCGCCAGTCGACCGCCGGCTACGTCCTCCAGTCCGGCGACGCCGGCGGCGAGGCCGGCGGCGTGGACCCAGCCGCCGGGACCGACCCGAGTGGCGGCGGTGCCGGCGCCGGGAACGCGACGGGAGCGACTGCCACGCCGCGCCCGACCGGCACGCCCACTCCCGATGCCG
>JBEPXT010000027.1:0-34389 GCA_041641795.1 Salinigranum sp. | reverse complement strand
ACGTCGGCCGGTGGGTCGTCTGAGTCGGTCATGGTACGGTGTAGAACCGCGGGGAGAAAAAGCGCGCCGCCGACGGTCGTCGCCGGGAGGACGGCGACACTGCCGCACCCGTTCGCCCCGAGCGGGGTGACATTCGGAAGCGCCTGAACAACGGTTTTGCTCCGCGAGACGCAGTACGTGGTATGAACGGAGCGGAGCTTCGCGAGACCGTCGCGACCGAGAAGCAGACGCAGTTGAACAGGCTCGGGTCGTCGAAGCTGCTGGTCGCACTGACCGACGCGAGCATCGACCGGGAGAGCGTGCTCGCGGTCGCGGCTCACAGCGAGAACGCCGCGCGGGAGACCTTCGAGCAGTGGGCGGCGACGGAGACGGACCCGGAGGTCCGGGCCGCCTTCGACTCCGTCGCCGACCAGGAGGCAGAACACCTCCGACGCGTCCTCGACGCTCTCGACGACCAGGCGTTCGAACCGGCCGACGGGGGTCCGATGCACGCGTATCTCCGCGGCCGCGAGGAGACGGTCGACCGCGTGGCCGCCGGCATGGTCGGTCGCCCCCTCGTCAGCCTGAAGACGCACACGCAGATTATCGGCTTCTTCGTGAACGAGGCCGACACGGTCGGTGCCGACCTGTTCCGGGACCTGCGGTCGGAGACGGAGGACGTTCTCGGGGACGGCCTCGCTCTGCTCGAATCGCGCTGTGAGACGGCGGCGGAGTGGGACCGCGCCAGGAACGTCGCGGCGTACGTCGTCCAGGTCGCGTACGACGACTACGCCGACTCGCTCGACGCGATGGGCATGAGTCCCAAGTCGCTCTGCTGACCACTCGGTCGCGGGGTCGGGAAGCGTTAGGTCCGCTCGCTCCGTTCAGAACGTATGGGACAGGTCACGGCGCTGTTCGTCGCGTCCGCCGACGGCGAACCGATGGCGGCCAGGGAACTGCTCGAGACCGTCGACGGCGGGTTCGTCGGCGACCGGTATCTCACCGGCCGCGGGTACTACGCACCGTACGACGTCTGCCAGGTGACGCTCGTCGAGAGCGAGGCGCTGGCGGCGGTCCGCGAGGAGACGGGCATCGACCTCGCCGACGGGCGACACCGGCGAAACGTTGTCACGCGCGACGTGTCGCTCCGAACGCTCCAGGGGGCCGACTTCCGCATCGGCGACGCGCGGTTCCGCGGGACGCGTCCCCGCCCGCCGTGCGCCCACCTCGAACGGGTCGCCGGGGCCGACGGACTCGCGCGGGCCCTGGGAGACGGCCGCGCGGGTATCTGCGCTGACGTCACCTCGCCCGGGCGGGTCCGCGTCGGCGACGCCGTGGAACTGACGACGCCGGATCCGCGGGAGATGGGACGGCGCATCGCCGACCGACTCCGGGGGACGGACGGCGCGCCGCCGTCGTGAGCGCTGGCGGCAAGGACGTTTCGGTACCGTGCGTCTCGAACGCACCCCCGCTGTACGATTATCGGTTGCAGCGGCCAACACCAACGAATATGACCTCGCGCACGACCAGGCGCGCGTTCGTCGCCGCAGCCGGGCTGTCGGCGCTCTCAGGGTGCCTCGGCAGCGTTACCGGTGACGGGACAGAAACGGGCGGCGGGACCGAACCGAACGGCGGGAGGCCGACGCCGCGTTCGTCGGCGACCGGAACCGGAACGGCCAGTCGGCCCTCGGCGGCCGACGTCCTGCCGACCGCGTCTCGGGCACTGCCTGTATCCCACTCCTTCGAGGACCTGCAGCGGCGGACGCTCTCGGGCGGCCCCCCGAAAGACGGCATCCCGTCCGTCGACGCACCATCGTTCGAACCCGCGGCGAGCGGTGACGACTGGCTGGCTCCCGGTGACGTGGTTTTCGGCGTGGTCCGCGGCGGGGGCGCGCGCGCGTACCCGCAGCGCATCCTTGTCTGGCACGAAATCGTCAACGACTCGCTCGCCGACGAGGCGGTCAGCGTCACCTACTGTCCGCTCACCGGCACCGCGATGGGATTCCTCCGGGGGGAAACGACGTTCGGCGTCTCCGGTCGACTGGTCAACAGCAACCTCGTGATGTACGACCGCGCGACAGACAGCCGGTGGCCGCAGATGCTCGCCACCGCCACGAGCGGCCCGTTCCGGGGCGACTCGCTCGTCGAGTTCCCGGTGACCTGGACGACCTGGGACGCGTGGAAGCGGGCCCACCCGGAGACCGAGGTACTCGCGCGGGACACCGGGCACGCCCGCAACTACTCGCGGGACCCGTACGGGGCGTACAACCCTGCTCGCGGGTACTACGCGAACGACAACACCCTGTTCGCCTCGCTGACCAGCGACGACCGGTTCCGTCCCAAGGAAGTCGTCGTGGGCGCTCGACCGCCGGAAGGGGCGCTCGCGTTCCGGAAATCGACCGTTCGGGACGCGGGCCTCGTCCGCGGAGAGGCGGGCGAGGCGGCGTTCCTGGCCGTCTACGACCCGGTCGTGGGAGCCGTCCGCGTCTATCGGGACGCCGGCGACCGGGCGTTCACGTACGCAGACGGTGCAGTTGTCGATGAGTCGGGGACCCGTCACGCGCCGACTGAACTCCCGCTCGACCGTGTCGTCGCCTTCGACGCGATGTGGTTCGCCTGGTACGGATTCTATCCCGGGACCGAGGTCTATGCCTGACAGTCCGGCCCGTTCCGACCACCCGGGCCGGGCGGACCACGGTGACGACTCGCCCCGCGCCGGCAAGGCGCGGCCGCGGCGGGCTCTCGCCCGAACCTGGATTGCCGTCCGCGCGGCGGCGACCCACCGGTCCGCCCGGCGGGTCCTGGGTCTCGTCTCCGTCTCGTACCTCGGACTGTACCTGTTCGCCGTCGGTCACCTGCGCACGGGTCCGGGCGGCTTCGACCTGTTCGTCGTCGCAGACCCGTTCTCGCGGTCGCTACAGCAGGTCGGCCCTCTCTCCTACGAGGCAGTCGCGGCGGTGACCGTCGGCCCGGCGACGCTCCTGGTCGCGCCGGTGAACCTCATCGTCGGCGGTGCGCTGTCGCTGCTCGTCGGCGTCAACCTGGCGGTGTCGTACCTGGCGTACCGTCATCCGGCGGCATGCGGCATCAACCCCGGTGCGGGAACCGGCGCGGGCGTCTTCGCCGGCCTCCCGGCGCTCCTCTCGGGGGCTGCCTGCTGCGGTCCGGTGGTGCTCCTGGCCGTGGGCGTCCAGGCGACCGGACTGCTGTTGACCGCGTTCGGCGTCCTCGTTCCGGCGGCGGCGCTCCTCCTGGTCGGGACTCTCGTCTTCGTCGGGCGGACGGTGGACCCGACGCTGGTGACTCGTCCGGACGAATCTGGCTAGCTCCACGGGACGGCTCGCGTCGAGGCGGCCGGTGGCGCCCGCGTGGCCGAGTTCCCGATGCGGACGTGGCGGACGGACGGCACCCCTAACCGAACCCGCGGGGCGACGCGCCGTCACCGGGTCGGACGGCCGGATTGACCCCCGGCGCGCCCCGAACCGCCCCGCGGCGACTGTCAGGTCACGTGGGGTCTGGTCCGGGTTCGTATTTGAACGCTCGGCCGCGTCGGCGCTCCGGGCCGCCAGGCTGCGGCGTCGCTCCGTGACGCCCGGTCGTGGCGGCGGGGCCGTCCGGCGAGACTACTCCTCCCGCGTCCGGACGAGCGACGGCGTCTCCGCGGGTGCGCCGACCAGCTCCTTCAGTTCGTCGTCGACGGCCATCACCGTCACCGAGCACCCGGCCATGTCCAGCGACGTGAAGTACTCGCCGACCCAGGCGTCCCACGTCTCCAGCCCGGCCTCCTCCAGAAGGTGGTTGAGTCGTCGGTTGACCACGTACAACTCCGACAGCGGCGTACCGCCCATCCCGTTGACGATGGTCACCACCTCCTGGCCGGCGTCGGGCGACAGGTCGTCGAGGACCGCCTCGGTGAGCTGGTCGGTAATCTCGTCGGCGGACATCATCTCGGTTCGTTCCACCCCGGGTTCGCCGTGGACGCCGATGCCGAGTTCTATCTCGTCGTCGCCGATGTCGAACGTGGGTTCACCCTTCTCCGGCGTGATACAGGAGGTCAGCGCCACGCCCATCGTCCCCATGTTGTCGATGGCCTTCTGCGTGACCCGGCGAACCGCCTCCAGGTCGTCCCCGCGTTCGGCGGCCGCCCCGGCCACCTTGTGGGCGAGAATCGTCCCGCAGACGCCGCGGCGGCCCGACGAGTACGTCGATTCCTCCACGGCGACGTCGTCGTTCGTGACGACCTGGTCGACGGTCACGTCGTCCATCTCGGCCATCTCGGCCCCCGTCTCGAAGTTCATGATGTCGCCCTCGTAGTTCGTGATTATCATGAGGACGCCCTCGCCGGCGTCACACTCCCGGAGCATCTCGGCGATCTCGTCGGCCGGGGGCGACGTGAAAATCTCCCCCGCGGACGCGCCGTCCAGCATCCCCCTGCCGACGTACCCCGTCGCACCGCCGGGTTCGTGACCGCTGCCCCCGCCGGAGACGACGGCCACTTTCCCGTCAACTGGTGCGTCGCGCCTGACCAGCACCTTCGTGCCGTCGAGTCGGCGAACTGTCTCTCCGTGGGCCGCCACGACGCCGTCGAGGGCCTCGTCGACGACCTCCTCCGGGTCGTTGATGAGTTTCTTCATCGTAGGACACACGAATAATTGTGACAAATAACCTTCGACTGACAGTATCTAGCACGTACGACGCGACAATTTCGGGCCGGACGACAGCGTTTCGGCGGCGGCAGACGAGGGGGAAACGCTGATACAGCCACTCACCCAAGGTCGGGCCATGTCTGACTGGACCGACAGCATCGTCGGCGACCGCATGTCGGTGGACAGGGAGTTCAACCAGCGCATCGTCGATTCGGAGTTCACCCGCCAGGAGTGGGGTCTCATCATGACGGCCACCGAACTAGAGATATCGAACCCGGACGACCCAGATTCGGCCCGCATCGTCGCCAACACGGAGAAACTGCCCCAGATAATGCCCGAACTGGAGAACGTCCGCTCGCAGGTGGAGTCGATGGGCGGCGCCACCTCGGCCGGCGGGTCCGAGAGCAAAGGCGGCGGTCTGTTCGACTCGCTCAAGGGCGCGCTGGGCCTCGGTGGCGGCGGCGCCGACCAGGCGCGACTCGAGGCGGCCGAGCGACTCGCCCAGGAGTACGCCGACGAACTCCAGCGACACCTCGAATCGAAGGGGAAGTGGGAGAACGTCCGCATCGCCGCGATGGAGTAGCCGCCCGCCGCGCCCACCGGTCGCCGCCGACGGTTCGCTCTCCACCTCGTCGCCGTCCCGCCTACACCTCGAAGTCGTCGCGTCTACACCTCGTCGCCGGTCCGGAACAGCGTCAGCTCCTCGGCCTCGTAGATGTTTATCAGCTCGTTGACTATCTCGTCGTACGTCTCGTCTTCCATCCGGAGGCCGTCGAGACGCGCGATGGTCTCCTCGTCGAGGTGAATCGTCGGCATGTTCGGTGGGTGGGTTCCTGCGACCTTAAACTCGTGGGCGGCGGGGCGATTCTGTCGCGCGCGGCGACCGCCACCTCTGCACTCGGCGGACTGGGCTGCCCGGAGTCCCGCCGCTGTCGATTCGACTGGCGAAAGAACGAGAGCGCGAGGACGGTCGCTACGTGAAGAGGCTCTCGCCGGCGCTTCCGGAGACGTTCGCGAGGTCCGCGTGTACCTCGGCGATGCGCTCGCGAATCTTCCGTCCCGAGACGCGGGGGTCGAAGTGGTCTTTGTTCGGGGACCACTCCGTCTCGTTGAAGAAGGTGTCCCGGTCGTCCGGGACGCCCTCCGGCGGCACGATTTCGTCCTTGTGTTCGAGGTAGAGGTCGAACGCGGTCCGGGTGTACTCGTACTGGTAGCGCGTGTCCTTGTTGATCTTACAGATGCCGTGTTCGAGCATCCCCTGGAGCTGGTCGGGCTGGAGGCCCGAGGAGCCGTGGAGGACCAGCGGCGTGTCGAGTCCGTGGTCTTTCAGCTCCATCCGGATGTCCTCGGCAAGGTCGGGGCGGAGTTCGAGGTCCTTCCCCTTGGCGACCCCGTGCTGGGTCCCGACCGAGATGGCCAGCAGGTCCGCGCCCGTCCGGTCGACGAACTCGACGGCCTGCTCCGGGTCCGTGTAGAAGGCGTCATCGGACTCGATTTCGTCCTCGACGCCCTTTATCTGCCCCAGTTCGGCCTCGATGAGGATGTCCTCGCCGGACTCCTCGACCATCTCGACGACTGTCCGGCTCTCCTCGACGTTCTCCTCGAACGGTTCGTGGGAGGCGTCGATCATGATAGAGGAGGGGATGCCGAGTTCTATCTGCTTCTGGATGAACTCCATGTCGGTCTGGTGGTCCATGTTGAGGAAGACGCCGATGTCGTACTGGTCGGCGATGACCTCGATGTAGTTGCCCATGGCCTTCAGACCGGCCTCCGCGTCCCCGTTACCGGCGAACCGGCACGCGCCCGCGCTCATCTGCAAGAGGAGGTCCGAGTCGACGCTGTCGGCCCCCTCCATCAGCCCCATCATCACGCTCGTCTCCGCCACGTTACTCGCCACGAGACCGAAGCCTTCGTCCAGCGCCTTGTCGTAGACCTGATTAAGCTCGTCTCCGCCGTAGAATGGCACTATGAATCACCTCGGAGAGGCTTTGTCACGCATGGCTAATAATTGATGCGAAGGTGAGTGCTCGTTCCACGGTGTACCCCCGCAAATCGGACGAACGTGCGTCTGACCCGACTGTCGAGAAAACGGACGGGTAGCTGCCGGAACAGAGCGTGCGCCTCGCTGTCTCGGCCCGGAACGCGGCCGACTCGCGGCCGGCAGCGCTCAGGAGAACATGTCTTTGAGCCGCCCGAGCAGCCCCTTCTGGCGCTGTCCGGTCGACTCGTCGCCGGGTTCCGCGGGCTCGGGGTCGGATTCACCCGCGGGTTCGCCGGCTCCGGCCGCGTCCGTCGTCGCCGCCGCATCTGTGGTCTCCGCGCCGGCCGTCTCGTCGTCCGCCGTTTCGGCCGCGTCCGCCCCGCCGGCCTCGCCGACTTTCGCCTCCGCCTTCTCGATGAGCCCTTCGGCGTCGTTGACGGCGTCTTTGACGGTGCCTTTCACGAGGGGTTTGCCCTCGAAGCGGTCCTGGCTGACCGACGTGTCGGCGGCGACGATGACGACGTCGGCCTCGGCGATATCGTCGCTCGTGAGTTCGTTCTGGGCGCCCATCGCGCCCTGGACCTCTACCTTGATGTCGTGTCCGAGTTTCTCGCCCGTCGTCTCCAGGTTCTCCGCCCCCATCTGACTGTGGGCGATGCCCGTCGGACATGCTGTGACAGCTACAATTTTCATGTGTTCAATAACGCGTGTACGTCGGCTTTAGTGCTGGCGGCCAGTGCCTCCTCGGCCAGTTCGGCCGCCGCGTCTGTGTCCGTCTCGGCGACCGCCGCCTTCACGTCGGGGACGGTCACCGCACTCATGCTCAGTTCGTCCAGGCCGAGTCCGAGGAGGAGTTCGGTGAGTTCCGGGTCGCCCGCCATCTCGCCGCACATCCCGACCCAGCAGTCGGTGCCCTCGGCCGCCTCGACGGTCTGCCGGATGGCCCGGAGCACCGCAGGCTGCATGAAGTCCCGGAGCTCCGCGACCTGCTCGTTGCCGCGGGCCGCGGCCATCACGTACTGCGCCAGGTCGTTGGTCCCGATGCTGAAGAAGTCCACCTCCTCGGCGAGGTCCGGTCCCATGAACACCGCGGCGGGCGTCTCGACCATCACGCCGAACTCCGGCACGTCGTAGGCCTCGCCCTCGTCTTCGAGGTCCGCGGCGACGGATTCGAGCGTCTCCCTGGCCTGCCGGACCTCCTCGACGGTCGCGACGAGCGGTAGCATCACCGACAGGCCGTCGCCGTGGTCGGTGCCGGCGGCCCGCAGCAACGCGCGCAGTTGCGTCTCGAAGAGGTCGGCGTCCGGACCGACGCTCCGCCGGATGCCCCGCACGCCGAGAAACGGGTTCTCCTCCTCGGGCAGTTCGAGGTACGGGACCGGCTTGTCCCCGCCGACGTCGAGGGTCCGGACGACCACGCGTCCGTCCGGGAACGCCTCCAGGGCGTCGACGTACGCCTGGAACTGCTCGTCTTCGGACGGCGGGTCCTCGCGGTCGATGAACAGGAACTCGGTGCGGAACAGGCCGATGCCGTCGGCCCCCCGGTCGACCGCGCCCTGGAGTTCGACCGGACGGCCGACGTTCGCGGCCACCTCGACCGGTTTCCCGTCGGCCGTCGTGACCGCCTCCTCGCGCACCGGCGCGCCGCCGGACTCCCGGGCGCGTTCGACTGTCTCCTCGTCGGGGTCGACCACCAGGACGCCGTCCTCCCCGTCGACGACGACCCGGTCGCCGTCCTCGACTTCTTCGAGGGACTCGCCGACGCCGACGATGGCCGGGAGGGCCAGCGAGCGGGCGAAGATCGCCGCGTGGGAGGTTCGCCCGCCGGTCGCGGTGACGAATCCGGCCACCCGGTCGGGGTGTAGCTGCGCCGTGTCGCTGGGCGTCAGTCGCTCGGCCAGCACGACGCTTCCCTCGGGGAGTTCCGCGAGGTTCACGCGCTCGCCGTCAGTGAGCAGGCGGACCAGTCGGTCGCGCACGTCGCGCAGGTCGTCAGCCCGCTCGGCCATCCGTCCCTCCATGCCCTCGAACTGGGCGATGGGCGCCTCGAAGGCTTCGACGACGGCGTGTTCCGCCGGCAGCCCGTCAGCGACGGCGTCGTTCACGCCGTCGGTTATCTGCGGGTCGTTCAGGAACTGGATGTGCGCGTCGAACACCTCCGCCTCGCTCTCGCCGACCCGCTCTGCGGTCTGTTCGCGTTCCCGTCGCAACTCGGACTCGGCGGCCTCCCTGGCCGCCTCGAACCGCTCGGCTTCGGCCTCGGCGTCCACCTCGGCCGGGTCGGGGGCCTCCGGGAGCTCCAGGGCCGCCTCCGGGCGGTACCAGACTACCGTTCCCACGCCCGACACCGGGGTGACGCCTTCGCCGTCGTAACGTCGTTCACTCATCGCTAGTTCTCCATTAGGCGACCGCCTCCTTCAGCGTGGCGCGAACCTCCGCTTTCGTGTTCGCCTCCAGCAGTTTCTCTCGGGTCTCCTCGTGGATGAGCGCCCGGGAGAGCGAGCTGAGGATTTCGAGGTGCTCCTCGCCGCCCTCCTCGGGGACGAGCAGCATGAACAGGAGCACCGCGGGTTTGTCGTCCATCGACTCCCACTCGATGCCCTCTGTCGACCTGGCGAACGCGACGGAGGGCCGCGTCACCGCCGAGGTCTTCGCGTGCGGGATGCCGATTCCCATCCCCACGCCGGTCGTCGTCTGCGATTCGCGCTCCATGAGCGACTCGAGAGCCGCCTCCCGGTCCTCGACGCGTCCGGCGTCGACGATGAGGTCGAGCAGGAACTCGATTGCCTCCTGTTTGTCCGCTGGCGGTTCGTCGAGCGATACGAGTTCGGGTGGCGTGAGCGAGTCGATGTCGTCTTTCTCCATCGTGAATCCTGTGTGAAATCTGTCTGCGGTCGGTGTTCAGTCGGACGTCTGTGCCGCCGCGGTCGCACCCTCGGACGTCGCCGCCTCGCCCTGGTCGGGCTTGAGGACGGTGACGACGGCCGCGGTCACCAGCGCGCCCAGGACGATACAGCCGAGGAACGCGAACGGGCTGTTCGACAGCGGAACGACGAAGATGCCGCCGTGGGGCGCGGGCATCGTCACGCCGAGAGCCATCGAGGCCGCGCCGGCCACGGCGCTACCGGCCATCAGACTCGGGATGACCCGGAGCGGGTCGGCCGCGGCGTAGGGAATCGCCCCCTCGGTGATGAACGAGAACCCCATGATGACGCCGTTTTTCGCGTTCTGGTACATCTCCTCGGGGTACTTGTGCGGCGCGATGAAGTTCGAGATGGCCATCCCGATGGGCGGGGTCATCCCGGCTATCATCACCGCGGCCATGGGTGCGTACACCTGCTCGCTGACAAGGCCGACCGAGAACAGGTAGGCGACCTTGTTGACGGGACCGCCCATGTCGAAGGCCATCATCGCGCCGAGGATGGCGCCCACGACCACCGCCGCCCCGCTCTGCATGCTCTGCAGGAAGCCGGTGAGCTCCGCGTTCGCCAGTGCGACGGGCGCGCCGATGACGAAGATGACGATGGGCGCGAGCACCGCGGTGGTCACGACCGGGATTATCAGAACCGGCATCATCGGGGCGAGCGACTTGGGAACGTCGCGCTGTTTGAGCCAGCGCGCGACGTAGCCGGCGAGCAGACCGACGACGAGTGCGCCGAGGTACCCCGCGGGCTGCCCGCCCGCGTCGATGCCGATCAGCTTCCCCGCCTCGGCGACGATGGCCGTCTGCTGGATGATCCAGGAGAGGACGAACCCCGGCGCGAGTCCCGGACGGTCGGCGATTGCGTACGAGATGTACCCGCCGAGGATGGGCACCATCAGCGTCAGGCCCGCGACGCCGATCTGCGCCAGGTACCAGGCGGGCGTTCCGGTGTTGTCGAAGAGGTTCACCGTGTCCCCGAACGCGAACCCGAGCGCCAGGAAAATCCCGCCGATGGTCACGAACGGTATCATGAACGAGACGCCGGTCATGAGGTCCTCCTTGACCGACATCAGGTGGCTCCGCAACGCGCTTTCCGCCGAGTCTTGTGCTGACATGAGTCTTCTCTCATTAAAATTAGCACAAGTGTTCAAAAACCCTTTCGGATATGATTGTTTCTGACTGAAACATATGAAAACAGTATTCTGGGCGCAGCTCGTTCGAACGTGATACACAGTGACACCCACACCGTCCCCGAATTCTGCGTCACGCCGCCCGCACAGAGACGTACACGTCCGTGTCGAGCTGCGTCGAGCCGGGAGTCGAACGAGGTCCTCGCCGACTGGTGAGCCAGCGGATACAGACGCGGGAGTGTGGCCGGTCGACGGCGCCGCGTCAGTAGAACGTGACCTCGACGCTGTCGACTGCGTCGTCCAGTCCGTCGAAGTCCGGGACGCGCGTGCCGGTGACGGCCGTGACGCGGGCGGCGACGGCGATACCGCGCTGGAGGGCCCGAACCTCGGATTCGCCGGCGTGGAGTCCGGCGAGCACTCCGGCGAGTAGCGCGTCCCCGGCCCCGACGGTGTCTACCACGTCGGTTTCGAGCGCGCTCGCGTGGACGGCGGAGTCCGCGGAGACGAGGACGGCACCGTCCACGCCGAGGGACGCGACGACGCGCTGGAAGCCGCTCTCCCGGAGGACGCGGGCCGCCTCGATTGCGTCCTCGACGGCGTCGACGTCCCGACCGGTCGCCGCGGCGAGTTCCGGGCGGTTGGGCTTGCAGAGCGCGTACTCCCCGGAGACGTCCTGCAGGAGGTCCCCGCCGAAGTCCACGGCGACGTCCCACTCGCCCATCGCCGCCAGTCTGTCGATGTCGGCCGCGCCGACGCCGGGGGGAAGACTCCCGGAGACGACGAGCATCGAGGGGGCGTAGCGCTCGACAACCCGTCCGAGGTCCGCGACGGCCTCGTCGTCGACGTGCGGGCCCGAGTGGTTGACCTTGTACTCCCCGTCCGGGGTCAGGATGCTGGTGTTCACCCGCGTGTTCGCCTCGATGTCGACGAAGTCGCCGGGCACGTCCTCGGCGGCGAGTTCGTCTCGGACGTACTGGCCGAACCGACCGCCGAGGAACCCGGTCGCCGTCGTCTCCACGCGCATGCCAGAGAGGTACTGCGAGACGTTGATTCCCTTCCCGCCGGCGTCGAACTGGGCGGTGCCGGTCCTGGCGACGACGTCGAGTTCGAGCGACTCCGACAGTTTGAGGGTGTGGTCCAGCGCCGGGTTCGGGGTGACGGTCAGAATCACGACTCTGCCCCCACGACCACGTCCACGCCCGCCGCCTCGAACGGTTCGAGTTCCGACCCCTCCAGCGGCGAGTCGGTGATGAACGTGTCGACGTCGTCCAGGTGCGCGAACGTGACGAAACTCCGGTTGCCGAGTTTGCTCCGGTCGGCGACCAGGACCACCCGCGAGCACTTCTCGGTCATCAGTTCTTTCATCCGGGCCTCGTCCTCGTTCGGCGTCGTGAGCGTCCCGTCCTCGTGGACGGCGTTGGTGGCGAGAAAGAGGAGGTCGAAGTTCATCCGCTCCATGAACGACTCGGCGGTCGGTCCGACGAGCGCGCGCGTCCGACTTCTGAGGGTCCCGCCCGTGAGTTTGACCTCGGTGTCCTCTTCGCCAAGTTCGACGGCCAGGCGCGGCGAGTTCGTCACCGCCAGGAACGACCCGTCCCGGGGCGCCTGCTTGGCCAACTGCATGGTGGTGGTTCCGGCGTCGAAGAAGACGACCTGGCCGGTGTGAATCTCCTGGACCGCGCGCGACGCGATGGCGCGTTTCGCCTCCAGATTCTGGACCTCCTTCTGCTGGTAGGTCTGCTCCCGTCCGACGGACGTCACGGGCACCGCCCCGCCGTGAGACCGCTCTATCAGTCCGTTCTTCTCCAGTTCTTTCAGGTCCCGCCGGATGGTGGCCTTCGAATACTCCAGGTCCTCGGCGAGTTCCGCTACCGAGCGCCCACCCTCCTCGGTGACGACTTCGACGATCTTTCGTTTTCGCTCTGCGGGTAGCATAGTTCTCGTTGGCCCGTTGGTGATGATTGTTTGTCCCACATTATTAACTGTTTGTATCGGTGGATTGATTGTTTCTTTCCAAATATGAAGAAATAAATCTACGGGTCGAACACGGGTTCGTCCCTCGAAGGACCTGTGACCGACGACAGCGACCGCCTGTCGAATTTGTCGGGTTCTGAGCCTCGGCGAACGGACGTGCGCGTCTGGGGCGGGAGGTGCGCGACGTGCGCGAAACTGAGCGACGAGTAGTCGGGTTCCCGCCGCTATCGACACGCTGGATTGCCGGCGTCACTCCGGCGGAAGCAATCGGGCGGCGTCGCTCGGACGGTAGCAACCGGCCGACGTCGCTACGCCGCCATGCGGAAGTCGGGCGATGGCGCCTATTCGCCGGGAAGTAGCGGTACCGTGGGGGTCACTCGAGGCGCGAGACGACCGCTTCCGTGACCTCGGCCGTCGTGGCGTCGCCGCCGAGGTCGGGCGTCCGCGGCCCGGATTCGAGGACGGACTCGACGGCGGACCGGACCGTCGCGCCGCCCTCCTCGTCGCCGAGGTACTCCAGGAGCATCGCCCCCGAGAGTATCGTGGCCGTCGGGTTGGCGATTCCCTCGCCCGCGATGTCGGGCGCCGACCCGTGTACCGGTTCGAAGAGCGCTCGCTCCGGGCCGACGTTGGCGCTCGGGAGCAGTCCGAGTCCGCCGACGAGACCGGCGGCCAGGTCCGAGAGCACGTCGCCCGCGAGGTTCGGCGCGACGACGACGTCGTACTCCTCCGGGGTCATCACGAGGTGCATCGCCAGTGCGTCCATCAGGACCTCCTCCGTCTCGACGTCCTTCTCTCTCGCTACTCGCGCGACGGTGTCGCGGAACAGGCCGTCCGTCGTCCGCATCACGTTGGCCTTGTGGGCGATGGTGAAGCCGTCGTACCCGCCCCGCTGGACGTACTCGCAGGCGTACGACGCGAGTCGTTTCGACGCGGACTGGGTCACGACCCGGGTCAGCGTCGAGACGTCCGCGGTCAACCGGTTCTCGTGGCCGGCGTAGACGCCCTCCGTGTTCTCTCGGAGGAACACGAGGTCCGTCTCCGGTTTCAGGGCGTCCACGCCGGGGTAGGCCCGCGCGGGGCGGACGTTGACGAACGAGTCCACCGCGCGGCGGAGCGGGATGATGACGTCGGCGGCGCTCTCGCCGGCCGCGCCGAACAGCGTCGCGTCGACTTCGCTGGCGAGGTCCCACGTCTCCTGGGGCAACGCCTCGCCCCGGTCGTCTTCCACGTGGTCGCCCGCCTCGGCCTCGAGGAACTCGAAGTCGCCGACGATTTCGAGGACCTGCCGGGCCGCGGGGACGACTTCCTGTCCGATGCCGTCGCCGGGGATGACCGCGATGGTGTTCGTCATTCTGACTCCACGTACGGCAGGCTCGCCGCCGTCGCTGTGACCGCGTCGGCGTTTGATTTCATCAGCGCGGTCGTGTCCCAGACGCCCTCGACCAGCGCCCGGCGCTGGGCCTCGTCCACCTCGACGTCGACGGTGGTCTCGCCGTACGTGACCGTCTCGTCGGCCACGTCGATGTCGACGTCGCCGTCCGGGTTGTCGTCCACCCAGGCCTGCAGGTCTTCGATGGTCTCCTGGTCGGCGGTCACCGTCGGGATGCCGAGCGCGAGGCAGTTGCCGGCGAAGATTTCGGCGAACGACTCGCCGACGAGGGCGTCGATGCCCCACCGCATCAGGGCCTGCGGGGCGTGCTCCCGCGAGGACCCGCAGCCGAAATTCGCGTTGACGACCATCACCGAGGCGTCCTGGAACCGCTGTTCGTTCATCGGGTGGTCCTTCGGGTCGTCGTCGTCGTCGAACCGCACGTCGAAGAACGCGAACTGGCCGAGGCCGTCGAACGTGACCACCTTCATGAACCGCGCGGGGATTATCTGGTCGGTGTCGATGTCGTTCCCGCGGATGGGGACGCCGGTGCCGGATACCGACCGGACCTCGGGAATCTCCGTCTCCTGGCTCATGCCAGTCCCACCTCCTTCATGTCGCGCACGTCTGTCACCTCGCCGGTGACGGCCGCCGCGGCGACCATCCGGGGGTTCATCAGGACGGTGCGCCCGTCCTTGCTCCCCTGGCGACCGACGAAGTTCCGGTTCGACGAGGAGGCGCTCGCCTCGTCGCCCTCGAGCTGGTCCTCGTTCATGCCGAGGCACATCGAGCAGCCGGCACCGCGCCAGTCGAAGCCGGCCTCGGTGAACACCCGGTCGAGGCCCTCCGCCTCGGCCGCGGCCTTGACGCGCTGGCTCCCGGGGACGACCATCGCCCGCACGTCCGGATGCACTGTGCGCCCCTTCACGATGCGGGCCGCCGACCGGAGGTCCGCCAGGCGACCGTTGGTACAGGACCCGAGGAACGCGACGTCGACGTCGTAGCCCTCCATCGTGTCACCGGGCTCGACGCGCATGTGCTCCTGGGCGCGGCGCGCCGTCTCCTGCTTGTCGGCGGGCAGGTCCTCCGGGGACGGGATGGGTTCGGTGACGCCCACGCCCTGTCCGGGGGTGGTGCCCCAGGTCACCATCGGTTCGAGGGCGTCGCCGTCTATCTCGACGACGTCGTCGTACTCGGCGTCCGGGTCGCTCCGGACGGACTCCCAGTACGGTTTCAGCTCCTCGAACCGCTCTGGGTCGTCGGCGAACGCGTCGGTCTCCCGGAGCCACTCGTAGGTGGTCTCGTCGGGGTTGACGTACCCGGCGCGGGCCCCGCCCTCGATGGACATGTTGCAGATGCTCATCCGCCCTTCCATGCCGAGGTTCTCGATGGCCTCGCCGGCGTACTCGTAGACGTACCCGACCCCGCCGTCGGTGCCGAGCTTCCGGATTATCTGGAGGACGACGTCCTTGGCCTCGACGCCGTCGCCGAGTTCCCCGGTGACGCGAATCTGCCGGACGTCCTGTTTCTCCATGGCCACGCACCCGGTGGCGAGCACGTCCCGAATCTGGCTGGTCCCGATGCCGAACGCCAGGGCGCCGAACGCCCCGTGGGTCGAGGTGTGCGAGTCGCCGCAGACGATGGTCATCCCCGGCTGGGTCAGTCCCTGCTCCGGCCCGATGACGTGGACGATGCCCTGGTCGCCGCTCGTCGGGTCCGAGAAGTCGATGCCCGCCTCGCGGACGTTCGTCTCCAGTTCCCGCATCATCTCCTCGGCCGCGTCGTCGGCGAAGGGCCGTGACTGGTCCGACGTCGGGACGATGTGGTCGACCGTCGCGTGCGTGTTCTCGGGGTACGCGACCGAGATGTCGCGCTCACGGAGCATCCCGAACGCCTGGGGACTCGTCACCTCGTGGATGAGGTGGAGGCCGACGAACAGCTGGGTCTGTCCGGTCGGCAGTTCGGTCACCGCGTGGTTCTCCCACACCTTGTCGTACAGGGTTCCGTCACTCATGTGATACGTCGTCGTCGGGTACGTCGGTCGCCCCGTCGGCTGTTCGGCCGCCGCGCGTCCAGACGTCGTCCGCGCCGTCGCCCTCGCGGGGCGTGTGGTCCACGTCTGCCATCTCGTCGGCGTCCGCGTCGGTCTCCCGCCGGTCGCCGCCGTCGGCGACGGCCGGACCGCGCCGATACACCTGGCCGAACGTCTCGCCCGTGTAGGGGTGCGTGTGCTGCACGTCTTTCATCTCGTCACTCATTTGCTCTCACCCTGGTTCGCTCGTCGTCCTCTGACTCCTCGTTCTCGGCCTCCTCCGCCGTCCAGGCGAAGAGGTCGCGCAGGCGGCTCCCCACCTGCTCGATGTCGTGGTTCTGCTCTGCCTGCCGCAGTTGCGTGTACTTCGGTCGGTTCGCCTGGTTCTCGGCTATCCACTCGGTGGCGAACTCCCCGGTCTGGACCTGTTCGAGCACCTGCTCCATGTTCTCGCGGACCTGCTCGTCGACGACGACGTCGCCGCGGGTCAGGCCGCCGTACTCGGCGGTGTCGGAGACGGAGTCCCACATCCCGCCGAGGCCGCCCTCGTACAGGAGGTCCACGATGAGTTTGAGCTCGTTCATGACCTCGAAGTAGGCCATCTCCGGGCTGTAGCCGGCGTCCACCAGCGTCTCGTAGCCGTGCTTGGCCAGGCTCGTGACGCCGCCGCACAGCACTGCCTGCTCGCCGAACAGGTCCGTCTCCGTCTCCTCGCGGAACGTCGTCTCGATGACCCCCGCGCGGGTACACCCGATAGCCCGGGCGTACGCCAGCGCTTCGGCCTTGGCCTCGCCGGTGACGTCCTGGTAGACGGCGACGAGCCCCGGCGTCCCCTCGCCCCGCTCGTAGTTCCGGCGGACGATGTGGCCCGGCCCCTTGGGCGCGACCATCGTCACGTCCACGTCCTCGGGCGGACGAATCTGGTTGTAGTGGATGTTGAACCCGTGGGCGAACTGGACGGTGTCGCCGGCGTCGAGTTCCTCGCGGATGTCCTCGAACACCTGCGGCTGGACCGTGTCGGGGACGAGCATCGAGACGACGTCCGCCTCGGCGGCCGCCTCGACCGGCGTCGCCACCCGGAGGCCGTCCTCGCGGACCGCGTCGCGGGAGGACGAGTCCTCCCTGAGGCCCACGACCACGTCCACGCCGCTGTCGGCGAGGTTCTGCGCGTGGGCGTGCCCCTGGCTCCCGTACCCGAGCACGGCCACCGTCTTGTCGACGATGTACGAACTGTCCGCGTCCTCGTCGTAGTATACGTCCGTCGTGAAGTCGGCTGCGTCGTCAGTCATTGTAAGGTGTTCGTGGTTACTCGCTGGTGGGTGGTGTACCCGTCGTCTTCTCGCCGCGCTGGAGCGCGGCGGTGCCTGTTCGCTTCAGCTCGCGGACGCCGAACTGGTCGAAGGCGTCTATCGCGGCCTCGACTTTCTGCTGGCTGCCGGTGACCTCGACGGTTATCGCCTCCGTCGTGGCGTCGACCGTCTTGGCGTCGTACATGTCCGCGACGGCGTGGACCTGGTCCGGGGTCTCCGCCTCGACTTTGATGAGCGCGAGTTCCCGCCGGATGGCGTCCGGTTCGAGTTCGGTCACCGAGACGACCGGCACGAGCTTCGCCAGCTGCTTTTTGGCCTGCTCGATGCCGGGTTCGTCCTCCTCGACGACCAGCGTGATGCGGGAGTAGTCCTCGTTCTCGGTGGGACCGACGGTCAGGCTCTCGATGTTGAACTGCCGGCGGTGGAACAGCCCCGAGACGCGGGCCAGCACGCCGGGCTTGTTCGAGACGAGCGCCGACAGGACCGCCTGCCGGACCGGCGGTTCGGCCTCGACTTCGGGGTCGATGCGGATTCCCTGGGAGTTGCGCCGCCCCTCGGGGTGAGGTCGGTCCTCGGGCGCCGGACCGGCGAGGCCGTGTCGCGGCGGGTCCATCTCCCCGCTCATAGCTGGTCCTCCGTGAGCGCGAACTTGCCGTTTGGCGCCCCGCTGGGCACCATCGGGTAGACGTTCTCCGCCGGGTCGATGTGGAAGTCGACGACCGACGGGCCGTCGTACTCCAGGGCCGCCTCGACGGCGTCGGCCACCTCGTCGTAGTCGTCGACCCGCCATCCGCGCGCGCCGAACGCCTCGGCGAGTTTGTCGAACTCCGGCATCCAGTTGTACTTCGAGGCCATCCGCCGCCCCTCGTAGAAGGCGTCCTGCCACTGGCGGACCATCCCGATGAACTCGTTGTTCAGGACGGCCACGGTGATGTCGAGGTCCTCGCGGACGGCGACAGAGAGTTCCTGCATCGTCATCAGGAACGAGGCGTCGCCCTCGAAGGAGACGACGGTCTGGTCGTCGTCGGCCGCGAACCGGGCGCCGATTGCCGCCGGCAGGCCGTACCCCATCGTTCCCAGGCCGTTCGAGGACACCCAGGTCCGCGGCTCGGTGTACGTCCAGTACTGGGCGGCCCACATCTGGTGCTGGCCCACGCCGGTGGTGACGATGGTGTCGTCGCCGGTGGCGGCGTCCATCGCCTCGACGACGAACTGCGGTTTGAGCGGTTCGTCGTCCGGCGTCGCGTAGTCCATCGGGTACTCGTCTTTCCAGGTCTGGCACTGCTCGCGCCACTCGCGGGCGGGCGGCGACTGCTCCATGGTCGCGTCGACCTGTTCGAGCACGCGCCCCGCGTCCCCGACCAGCGGGTAGTCCGCGTGGACGTTCTTGGATATCTCGGCGGGGTCGATGTCGACGTGGACGACCTCCGCCTCCGGGGCGAACGTGTCGATGCCGCCGGTGAGGCGGTCGTCGAACCGGGTCCCCACGCCGATGAGCAGGTCGGTGTGGGTGATGGCCATGTTTGCGTACCCCGTCCCGTGCATCCCAGCGAACGAGAGACACAGGTCGTGGTCCTCGGGGAACGTCCCGAGCGCCGGCATCGTGGTGGCCACCGGGATGCCGTGTTTCGTCGCGAACTCGCGGGCGGTCTCCACCGCGTCGGCCTTGATGACGCCGCCGCCGAACAGTAAGAGCGGTTTCTCCGCGCGCTCTATCGCGCGGGCCGCGACCTTGACTCGCTGCTCGTCGGCGTCCATCTGCGGGTTGTACGTCGCGGGCGTCCGGGCCGGGCCGGGTTCGCGCCCCGTCTCGGCCTGGGTCGCGTCCTTCGGGAGGTCGACCAGCGTCGGTCCCGGCCGTCCCGTGTTCGCCAGCGCGAACGCCTCGCCGACGGTGTCGCCGACGGTGTCGGGGTCGCCGGCGAAGTAGTTCTCCTTGGTTATCGGCGCGGTGACCCCGACGGTGTCGGTCTCCTGGAAGGCGTCGCTGCCGACCATGTCGCTCGGGACCTGTCCCGTCAGCGCGACGACCGGGTCCGAGTCCATGTTGGAGTCGGCGATGCCGGTCACGAGGTTCGTCGCGCCCGGGCCCGAGGTGGCCATGCAGACGCCGGGGTTCCCCGAGACGATGCCGTAGGCGTCCGCGGCGTGGGCGGCCCCCTGCTCGTGGGCCATCATCACGTTCTTGATCGAGGAGTGGTACAGGGCGTCGAACACGGGCATGATAGCCCCGCCCTGGATGCCGAACGACACCTCGACGCCGGCGTTCTCGAGGGAGGTGATTGCCGAGGTGGCGCCCGTCGTGGGCTGGCGGTCCTCGGGAGTCTCCTCCCGTTCGGCCTCGGGGTCGTCCGCGTGGCCCTCGTAGCTCTCCTCGGCATCGGGTTCGGGGGGCTGGGTGGCTCGTTCGCTCATGCTGCGGGTCCTCCCGTCCGTCGTGTCGTTCGTGGGCGATACCTGCGTCGTCGGTGGTCGTAGTGGTGCTCCATTGGTGGATGAGCGGCGTGCTGACTGGCTGGATACGGTGCAATCCGGTTCGAAGAAGGGGTGGTAGGGGCTAGCGAGCCCCTACAATAATCGACCGAATCCGCGTCCGCACAGCGGCCGCTCCTGGCGTGGCGTCGCCACGGTCGGGCGGTGACTGTGTCATCGTACCGGGTTGGTTCGTCCCCGAGTACATAATCCTTTCCCGCACTGCAATCGTTGCGTCGGGAACCCCCAGTATCGCGGGTGGGGTGCCGGACTCGGTCACGGTCGACCGTCGTCCGTCGACGAGACCCGGTGCGACGGCGCTCTGTCGAACCGACGAGCGACGCTACGCGTCGCTCCGCCTGCAGGGCGACCGGGGGGGAGGCCATCAGGCCCGGACCTCCTCCCTCACGAACTCGACGCCCGCCTCCTGGGCGAACCGCTCCAGTTCGGACATGGTGACGCGCTGTTTCTCGGCGCCGTAGTCCTTGACCCGGCGGGTGACCTCGCGGACCTCGTCGTCCGTGGGTCGGTAGCCGGCGTCCTCCAGGCGCTTGCGCACCGAGTGCGTCCCGGTGTGCTTGCCCATGACGAACTCCCGGGTCGCGCCGACCATCTTCGGCGTCATCACGCCCGGTTCGAAGGTGTCGGAGTTCTCTATCACGCCGGCGGCGTGGATGCCGCTCTCGTGGGAGAACGCGTTCCGGCCCACGACCGGCTTGTTCGCCGGGACGGGGATGTCGCTGGCCTCCTCGACCATCCGGGAGAGTTCGGTGATTTTGGTGGTGTCTATGCCGGTGTCGACGCCGTACAGGGACTCCGCGGACATCACGACCTCTTCGTAGGCCGCGTTCCCGGCGCGTTCGCCGATGCCGTTGACCGACACCTGCGCCTGGTGGGCGCCAGCCTCGAAGCCGACCATCGCGTTGGCCGTCGCCAGGCCGAAGTCGTCGTGCGTGTGTACGTCCACCTGGGCGTCGGTGTGTTCGACCACCGTCGAAACCAGGTCCGCGAACCGCGTGGGCGTCGCCACGCCGCACGTGTCCGGGATGTTTATCCAGTCGACGCCCGCCTCGCTGACGGCCTCGACCACGTCTATCAGGAACGCCTCGTCGGTGCGGGTGGCGTCCATCGGCGAGAACATCACGTCCACGCCCGCCTCGCGGACGCGTTCGACGCTCCGGACGGCGCGCTCGACTGCCTCCTCGCGGGAGGCGTGCATGGAGTCTTGCAACTGGACGTCGCTCGTGCTGACGAAGACGTGGACCATGCTCACGCCGGAGTCGATGGCCGCTTCCACGTCCTTGTCGACGACGCGCGCCAGGCCGGCGACGGTGGTGTCCGTCCCGGCCGCGATATCTCGGACCGCCTCGAACTCCGCGTCTGAGTTGACCGGGAACCCCGCCTCGATGACGTGGGTTCCCATGTCGTCCAGCAACTGCGCTATCTCGCGCTTCTCGTCGTAGCTGAACGAGGTACGTGGCGACTGCTCGCCGTCGCGGAGCGTCGTGTCGAAAATCCGTACTGTCTCTATCTCTGGGTCAGGGTTATTCAGTGTGCCCTGGAAGAACTCGATCCGCCGGTTCACTCACCGACGTGTCCTCCGTGTCATCGTGGGACATCGTATCTCGTTGAGAGGCGCACCGGTACTTAAACCTGTCCCTGAGACGATTCGTTTACAGCTCCTGTCACGTCTCGGAGCGACCGCGGACCAGGTAACCGCCGGACGTAAACGTCCTAATACTCTACCCCACACACGACACCCATATTATGACCGACCTGCGACGCTCCGTGAACGACCGTGAAGGAATCGTAATTTTTATAAAATAAATTTTCGAAAATAATCTGAGAACGGCTCGCGCGCAGCGTCGACTGGACGAACGTCTACCCGGACGCGCGGCGGGCGGCAGCGCGGACAGAACGGGCGTTCGTCGACGCGGGTGCGTCAGACGCGGACAGAACCCTTTTCTCGCGGCCACGCAACGGTCGAGTATGGGCGAGTTCGACCTGGACCTGCGAAACGCCGAAGCACACCTCGACGCGGAAATCACGGAGGGGAGCGTGGTGCTGGGAGTGCTCGACGGGTCCACGGACCCCGAGGAGTGGATTGCGAACGTGGAGGCAGGGAACGTGCTGGTGCTGGCCATCGAGGGCGACCTGAACAAGCTCGCGGCCGGGTTCGCGCGACACGTGAAAGACATGGGCGGGCAACTGATGCACTTCCGCCGGTTCCTCGTCGTCACGCCGCCGGACGTCGACATCGACACCGACCGACTCTGACTGCGCGTCCGGCAGAGGAGCCCCTTCAGGACCCGTCGCGACAGCGAGTTCGACCCGGTCAGTCGTCTCTCCGTTCTGTCGTTCGGGTCGCCTTCACGCTGCTCCACCACCCGGGATCGTAAGACCGATTCCGCCGTTACAGCGGTCGGCCATCCACTCGACGGTAGGACGACGTCGCGGTCGAATCTTCCCGCCGGCGGACTCGCTCTCGGCTCACGCCCCGAGTCCGAACGTGGCGAACGCGAACACCAGTCCCAGGTAGAGGACGACGACGGCCACCGCGACGACGGGAATCGTCTCCAGGAATCCGTAGTCGCCGTCGACTGACGCCCGTCCGCTCCCGGACCGGTCGTCGGCAGTCTGCCCGGACCGAATCGCGTCGGCGGTGGGCATCACCTCGGGCAGGTTCTTCCGGCGCGCGTCGAGTTTGTTCAGCGAGAAGACGGCGACGGTGGTGAGCACGAACGCCAGCGGGAGGATGACGTACGCGCTGGTGACGCCGAACCCGTAGAGCACCAGCACCACGAGCGTGACCCCCGCCGCGGTGAGCGCGAACGGAATCTGCGTGTTCACGTGGTCGATGTGGTCCGACCCGGCGAAGATGGACGACATGACCGTGGTGTCGCTGATGGGCGAGACGTGGTCGCCCCAGATGGCCCCGCCGAAGAGGACGCCCATGAGCACCGGCAGGATGGAGAGGCCGACCAGTTCGTAGCCCAGGGGAATCGCCAGCGGCGTCAGGATGGCCATGGTCCCCCAGGAGGTGCCCGTCGTGAACGCGATGAACATCGCGGCCAGGAAGATGATGACGGGGAGGAAGTTCCCCGGGACGCCGCTCCCGACCATCACGTTCACGATGAACTCCGCGGTCCCGACCTGTTCGGCGGCGTGGCCGATGGACCACGCCAGGACGATGATGGCCGCCGCGATCATCATCGTCTTGAAGCCGTTGATGATGGTGTCGCTGGCCTCTTCGAGGTCCATCGTCCGGTAGGCGAGCGCTCCCACGAACCCCGTCAGCATGAACGCGAACGCGCCGTACAGCAGGCCGAGGGCGACGTCCGTCTCGCGGAAGGCAGTGGCGACGTCGACGCCCGGTTGGTACCCGCCGCCGAGCCACCACATCGACACCAGGCCGACCACCAGCAGCGAGACGATGGGCAGGAAGAAGTTGACCAGCGAGGGGTTCTTCCTGCTCGGTTCGCCGACGTCGCTGCTGACGTCCGACAGCGGCGTCGCGTCCTCGCGGATGGTCTGCCCCTCCGCGCGGGCCCGCCACTCGGCGTCGAGCATCGGCCCGTAGAACCGCTGAGTGAGGGAGATGAGCCCCACCATGAAGAACGCCATGAAGCAGTAGACGTTCCAGGGTATCGACTTGAGGAACAGGCCGAAGGCCGTGAGGTCGACGGCCGAGGCGGTGAAGTCGGCGGCCTCGAACCCGGCGATGATCATCGACACCTGGAACCCGATCCAGTTCGACACCGGACCGAACGTCGTGACCGGCGACGTCGTCGAGTCGAGGACGTACGCGTGCATCTCCCGCGACGTGTTGTTGTCTTCCGAGAGTTCCCGCGTGGCGTTCCCGGTGACGATTGTGCTCGTGTACGAGTCGAAGAAGATGAACACGCCGATGAGCCACGTGAGTATCTGCGAGTCGCGAGCGGTGGTGACCCGGTCGCCGACCCACTGCTCCAGAGCGACGATACCTCCGGACTTGTAGATGAAGGCGGCCCCCGCGCCCATGAACATGATGAGGATGATGAACTTCGTGTCGAAGGGCGAGCGCACCACTTCGACCAGCCAGTCCATGGATAGCGCCGTCGCGGCCACGGGGTTGTAGTCGGCGACCAGCAGCGCACCGACCCAGACCCCGGCGAACAGCGACACCAGCACCTGCCGCGTGTACATCGCCAGCAGGATGGCGAGAAGCGGCGGCGCGAGAGACAGCACCCCGAACGTTTCGGCTGGCATACGAGGGAGTCCCGCACTCTGGTACTTAATGGTCTGGATACGCCGCCGCGTTTCTACCTCGGGTTGGCGTACGACAACCCTCCGCCGCCTGCCGCCGGTACGGGCCGTGTCAGTCCCGCAGAAACGTCAGGTAGTGGTGGTCCGACTCCCGGACCCGGACGCCGCCGTCGACGGGTTCTCGCTGGTCGACGTGTTCGTCGATGCGGGCCGCCGCGGCGTCTGGGTCGGACGTGCCGAACCCTAATTCGACGTGTACGCCCCCGCGGGCGTCGGCGATGCCGAGTTGCGGTTCCCAGAGTTCCAGGTCGAACGGTCCGCGGAGTCGGACGCGTCGCCGGGCGGTTCCCCGGTCGACCGGGTCGAATCCGAGGGTCGTGTACGTCGCCTCGGCCGTCTCCAGGTCGCTCACCTCCAGCACGACCTCGAAGATGCCGTTCAGGCCCGCGCCCGCCGGTCCGTTGTTTCCAATTTCGACGCAGTGGCCGTCCGGGTCGTAGAAGTACAGCGACCGGTGCCCGCCGAACTCGTGCTCCTCCGGGGTGCAGTCCGCGAGACGGTCTCGCCACTGCTCGTACTCCGCCGCGGGGGTCGAGAAGGCGAAGTGCGTGTGCAGTCCGCCCCGGGGGACGGCCTCCGGTCGGCGGAGAATCAGCCTCGCGTCGCCGGTCCGGAGGGTCACTTCGGTGTCGCCGGCGGAGACCTGCTCCAGCCCCAGTCGGTCGACGTAGAACTCGCGCGCGACGTCGAGGTACTTCACTTCGAGCGCGAGGTGGCGGAGACTGGTGAGCATGGCTCCTGGTACGCGCCACGCGTGAAAAAGACCTGCTTCCCTCCGGATTCCGAGAGGTCCGTCGGAACCGGTGGCGCCTCGCAGACCGGCCGCGCTCTCCGACCGGTTCAGTCGTCGTCGGCCTGGGCCGACGCCGGTTCGGAGGGCGACCGGAGCGTCCACTCCTGCTCGAGGGAGTCGATGATGTCGCTCCAGCCGCCGTACTCGAGTTCGGCGGCCTCGACGGTCCCCGGACCGAACGTTCCCTGGCGCTCCCGGAACTCGCGGAACCGGCGAGCCACGTCGTCGCGGACCGAGTCCCAGAACGTCGCGTCGAAGGGGTACACCGGGTCCGAGAACTCGCCGTCGTTGACGACCATGCCGACCGCTTTGACCAGCGGCGGGCCGTCGAAGTAGGAAGGAATCTCGCCCTCGTCGCTCCGAACCGGGTAGAGGTGGCCGTGGTGGGACCCGCGCATCGCACCCGCGACGAGACTGCCCGTGGCAAACGGCTGGACCACTTCGCCCGGCGAGGGGAAGTCAGACTGGGTCCTCACGAGGGCCACCGGGTCGTCCTTCCCGACGTACTCGCCGGCGACGTTCCTGAGCTTCTGCGTCGAGACGCTCGCCGCCGGTTCGCCGGTGTGGCGCGAGTATATCTTCTTGATGCCGAACCGGTGGGGCTCCATCAGGAGCGCGACCAGACGCCAGGTGTCTTCCGGCACGTCGAGTCGAATCGTGCGCTCGCCGTCGTCGGTGTGTTCGAGGTCCATTATCTCGAAGGTGAACCCCTCGTGGATGCTGTCTTTCAGCAGGAGACCCGGCGTGTACCGCGGGTCGGCGAACGCCGTGTACATCGGGGCGTTGAACGCGCCGGGCTCGGTTTTGTCGGCCCCGAACAGCAGGAACGGTTCGGCCTCTCGCTCCTCGAAGGACATCTCCGCCAGGCCGGGACCGAGACCCTTGACGTTGCCCGCGAACGCGTCTTTCAACAGGTCCTGGCCGGCCCCGTAGAGGCCCTGGGACTTGGCTACCTGGGTCCCGGCCTCGAAGGCGTCCCACGCGAGGCGGTGGACCTCGTCGGCGCCTTCGCCCTCGGTGTGACTCATCAGGATGTCGATGTCGTCGCCGACGATGAACACGCGGTAATCGTCCAGGAACGTTCCCTCCGTGGCGACGTGGTCCTCGACGGCTTCGACCACTTCCTCGGTCGGTCGCAGGTGGCCGGCGTTACTTCCGATGTCTGCTTTGATGACCGTTAGTGTCCGCATTGGGTGTCGCCTCGTGTTTACTGAAATAATAAAACCAGTTAAATCCTTCGAGGAGTACAATTCGAGTTAGTCGGTCGCGGCAGTTCCCTTATTGCCGCCCGCTCCCTCAGGCGTGACATGTCGGTGAAAGGTCCCGGTGACCCCTCACTGCGGATAATCGACGAATGGGACGGCGGTTTCGGGTGGATGGCCTACCCGACGGAGAAGATGCAACGGGCGAGTCACGCCCTCGCAGTCGACGACGAGGTGTGGCTTCTGGACCCGGTGGACGCCCCCGGTCTCGACGAGTCGCTGACCGAGCGAGGCGACGTCGCGGGCGTCCTCGTCTGCCTGGACCGGCACAAGCGCGACGCCGCCGACGTCGCGCGACGCCACGACGTGCCCGTCTACCTCCCGGAGTGGATGTCGGGCGTCGCCTCGGAACTGAACGCTCCCGTGCGCCGCTACGGGGAGACGCTGGGCGGGACCGGCTACCGGGCTCTCCGCGTCCGCAACTCGTCGTTTCCCCCCTGGCGGGAAGTCGCGCTCTACGACGACGACTCGGGGACGCTCTACGTCCCCGAGGCCGTCGGCACCACGACGTTCTTCCGGGCGCCGGGCGAGCGGCTCGGGATTCACCCCCTGCTGAGGGCGATTCCGCCGACCCGCGCGCTGCGGGGACTCGAACCGGAACGGATTCTCGTCGGTCACGGGGAGGGCGTCTTCGAGGGAGCTGCCGACGCCCTCGCGGACACGCTGACGCACTCGCGTTCTCGGCTCCCGGCGGCGTACGCGCGGGCGTTCCGGTCGTTCCTGTAGCGACCAGCGGGGCCGAGCGCCGTAGTGAGCGACCCCCGGAGGCGTTATTCGATTCCCCCACGTAGGGTGTCTGTGGTCTACATCACGCGCGGGTTGCTCGACGTCCTCCTGGAAGTAGCGGCAGACGCCGAACCCGAGTCGGTGACGGTCGTCATCGACGCGACGCCCGCCGGGGAGTTCGGGACGGACCTCCCGCTGGACCCGCGGACGCCCGTCCTGACGCACTTCTATCTGCCGGACGCCGGTCGGTCGGTGAACGCGGTGTTCGGGATGGACCTGGGAACGCCGGCAGGGCGGGGCCGCGCCCGGTTCCTGAGCCACCCGCAGGGCCCTCGCCGGGTGACCGAACGCGACGACCTGGCGGCAGTCGTCCTGGTCGCCGTCCCGCCGTGGTCGCCAGACCAGGTCCGGGCGTACGACCGGATGGGCTCGCGCCTCGAACTCGAGGTGCTGGACGCGGAACCGCCCCGGGAGTCCCCCGCGTAACGGTGTCGGGGGCGTGGACGCTGGTGCCGTCGCTTCTATTCTGCCGTCCCCGGCGGGCGTGCGCTACTCCAGGTACCCGAGGTCCTGGAGCTGCGTCGTAATCTCGTCGAACTCGGCCTCCGTCAGTTTCCCCTGCTTCTGGTGCTGGATGACGATGCTCCTGAGGAGAAAGCGAACCAGGTCGCTCGTGCTAGAGAAACTCGTTCCTTCGATGGTCTTCTCGACCCGGTCGCCCAGTTCCTTCGGAATCGACACGGTGGTGTACTCGGTCATACCGTCTCGATGGCGGCGGGAACTGATAACAGGCACGGGACGCGGCGACAGGGGCACTGTTCAGATACTGTCGGCGACAGGGGTACAGGGGTTTTTCACTCCCCCAGCGCATACCACTGGTAATGGCAGTCAGGCCACCACAGGGCGACGATGACGAACCGGACGCCATCGAGTTCGGCATCGCGGCGCTCGATGCGAGACTCGACGCCGCCGACGTGTCGTTCCCGGCGACGGCCGACGAAATCGTACAGCGCGTTCAGAACACCGACATCCCGTACGACGCGAGTGGCCGGACCGTGTCGCTCGGGGAAGCGCTCGAACGCGTCCCGCAGCAGCGGTTCGAGTCCGAGTCGGAACTTCTCGACGTGCTCCACCCCGTCTTCGAGGAGTACCGGGTGTCGGCCTCCAACGGCATCTTCACGCAGTTGCGCGACCTGCTTCCCTTCTGAGGCCCGCCGCGTCGTCTCCGCGCCGGCCTGGTTCTACGGCCGCCGTTGCTGCTTCAGGGGTTGTCTCGTCTCGCTCTCGGCGGGTTCGTCCTCGATTTTGTCGACCAGTTCGTGGTGGAGCGAGAGGATCATGTCCGACAGCACGCCGAACATCACCAGCTGGAACCCGAACAGGATGGCGAACACCGCGAGGACGGCGATAACCTCGTGGGAGATCTGGCGCGTGACCCACTCGACGCCGACGTACGTCCCGAGTCCCACGCCGACTATCGACGAGATGAGCCCCACGCTCCCGAAGTAGAACAGCGGGTTGTTCGTCTTCGCGCGGCGGTACAGTTCGAGGAAGATGATGCCGCCGTCCCTGATGGGATGGAGGTTCGTGTTCGACCCGGAGGGTCGCGGGAGGTACGTGATGGGAACGACGGCGGTGTCGACGTCCCGCTTGATGCACTCGACGGCCATCTCCGTCTCGATGCCGAATCCCTCCGCCGTGAGTTTCATCCGCGTGAACGACTCCCGCGTGAACGCCCGGTAGCCCGAGAGGATGTCTTTGAAGTTCTGGCCGTGGATGGTGGCGAACGCCCTGTTGATGACGCGGTTGCCGATGCGGTTGAACCGCGTCATCGCTCCCGAGCGCATGTCGGCGAACCGGTCGCCGATGACGTGTTCGTAGCCCTCGTCGAGGGGCGCGAGCATCCGTTTCGCGTCCTCCGCGCGGTAGGTCGCGTCGCCGTCGAGCATGAGGACGTACTCGACTTCGACGTACTCCTCGACGGCCTCCCTGACGGCCTGTCCTTTTCCCGTCTCCGACTGCGTGACGACGTGGGCGCCGCGTTCGCTGGCGATTTCGGGTGTCCCGTCCGTCGACTCGCCGTCGACGACGAGGACGTTGTCGAATCCCTCGGCTTTGAAGTCGTCGACCACCTCGCCGATGGTTTCGGCCTCGTTGTAGGTGGGGACGAGGACGCAGACGGAGTCGGGGGAAGGCATCGTTTGGCGATGGACGCCGCTCCATTAAAAATGAATGTTCTCGCGATTTCAGGCATCGGGCTCATACCGATGGGGGTCGCGTGAAGTAGCACTCGTCTCGATGCCGAATAGGCGGTGCACCGTCAGACGAGAGACGCTGTGCCAGCCCGCGGTGAAACGCGGTATTGATACGTCACCAGCAGAAACGCGTCCGTAACAGCGAACCTCGGTGACTCCGCATGAGAATCGGCCGCACTTCGATGGTGAACTTTCTCTCCCAGCTCGCGATGTCGTTTTCGGGGTTCGTCGCGACTATCGTGCTCACCAGAACGCTGGGACGTGACCAGTACGGAACGTACGTGGTCGTCCTTTCGGTGCTAGCCTGGGTTGCTATTGCCGGGAAACTCGGCCTCCCCCAGGCGATTCGCAAGCGGGTAAGCGAAGCAGGCGAGGGGAACTTCGTCGTCTCTGGTGCAGTCGCACAGTTTGGACTGTTCGTCGTCGTCGCAGTCGTCCTCTGGTTGGCGCGTCCACTCCTGAACGAATTCGTCGGCATCGACGCGACGGTGGTACTCATCGCGATGCTCGCGGTCCGTCTCGGACTCGGGTTCGTGTCGACAGTTCTCGAGGGGCAGCATCTCGTTCACGTGTCGAGTCTCCTCTCCCCGGTGGAGTGGACGGGACGAAGTATCGTTCAGGTCGCACTCGTCCTGTCGGGTTTCGGTATCACCGGCGCGTTCGCGGGCTACATCGTTGGGGCAATCGTCGCAGCTCTCATCGGCGCGTACTTCATCACGTTTCCCGACGCGCCCCCTACCCGGAAGGACTTCGCTCGCCTCAAATCCTACGCGCAGTTCTCGTGGCTGGGATCCATCAAGGGTCGCACCTTCATGTCGATGGACACGCTGATTCTGGCCGTCTTCGTCTCGAACAGCCTCATCGCCGTCTACGAGGTGGCGTGGAACCTCGCCTCATTATTCGCGATTTTCGGTGCGTCCATCTCCCGGGCCCTCTTCCCGGAGATGAGTAAGATGTCCTCGGAAGGGCGGTCGAAGGACGAGATCGCCGGCCTCCTTCGCGTCAGTCTCGCGTACTCCGGACTATTCATCATCCCTGGGCTCGTCGGTAGCGCACTCGTCGGAGACGTCGTGTTGACCATCTACGGGTCCGGGTTCACGATGGGGTACTACATCCTTCTCGTGCTGACGTTCGCACGCTTGCTCTACGGCTACATGGGCCAGTTCCTCTCGACCATCGACGCCCTCGACAGACCCGACCTCACGTTCGTAATCAACGGCGTCTTCGTCGCCGTGAACCTCTCACTGAACGTCCTCCTCACCTGGCAGTACGGGTGGTACGGCGCCGCGGTTGCGACGACGGCGTCGGCCGGTATCGGACTCGTTATGGGATACTACTACGCCCAGAAAGTCGTCGACGTCGTGGTTCCGTTAACCGAAATCGCCAAGCAGTGGTCTGCCACTGGCCTCATGGCGGGAATCGTACTCGCTGGTCGGTTCGCGATTGGGGACTCCCTACCGGTGGTGATCGGCCTCGTCGGCCTCGGTGCCGGAGTCTACTTCACGTCCCTGTTCGTCCTCTCCCGCGAATTCAGGAACACCGTACGCGACAACTTGCCAATCGACCTTCCGGCACTCCCAGCGAAGTAAATCGCACGTTTCATGACCGCTCCATTAGCTACCGGGGGTACATGAAGACGAATTTCCGCGAGTGGTTCGAGGAGATGCGAGAGCACTTCAGAGACCACCCCACTCGAGCTCCACTCTACGTCGTCTACTCCTGGTATCTGATGTTGTGGTTCGGGATATCCTCTCGGCTCCCGATCGGAACGAACGTCTACGAACGGGACTGGGATGTCCTTCTGGTTCTGGACGCGTGCCGGGTTGATACACTCCGCGAAGTCGCAGACGAGTACGACTTCATCGAGGACGTCGACGAGATGTGGTCGGTTGGGAGTCACTCGGCAGAGTGGCTGGCACAGACGTTCCAGCGGGACTACCGGACGGAGATTGCCCGGACCAGGTACATCACAGGGAACGCACATGTCGGCCGAGTTCTCGACCAGCGGATGACGCCGCCGATGAACAACACGGTGCCCGTCGATTTCTCGCGATGGGACTTCGTCGAACTGGACGCGTTCGAGTCCGTCGAGATGGTCTGGCGAACGCACCACGACGAGACGTATCGCGTCACACGTCCCGAGGTGATGACCGACTATGCGATAGCGGCTGGTCGAAGCGACGCCGCCGACCGGATTATCGTTCACTACATGCAGCCCCATCTCCCCTACATCGGAGAGGCACTCACTGAGGGGCGGGCACCGACCGACCTCGAACTCGAAGGCTACGAGAAACTGGAGACCGGCGACGCGAAGCGGGAGGAGGTCTACGAGTTGTACAAAGCGACACTTCGACTGGTTCTGGACGACGTGGCGGACCTTCTCGTGAATCTCGACGCGGACCGGGTCGCCATCACCGCCGACCACGGCGAAGCGTTCGGCGAGATGCGTGCCTACGGACATCCGGAAGGGTTCCCTCATCCAATTGTTAAACGGGTTCCGTGGGTGGAAACGTCCGCCGAGGACCAGGGTACTCGCGACCCCGAATTGGAAACCGCTCGCGGGGTGAGCGTCGACCTCGAAGAGCAGTTACGGGACCTCGGATATCGGTGAGGCGGGCACGGATTCCAATTTATGGGTCCTCCTCGGTAGTGTAATTCAGAATCGCGGAGTCTCGGTCCGCTCTGCTTCGTCGGACCCGGCTGTTCGGACCCATCGAACTGCGCCGTTGGCTTTCGACGAGTGACGTTCCAGCGCGGACAGATAATCTGCGGGACTTGTGGTCGACGGCGGGAGCCATCTCTCCCGAGAGAAACCGGCACGATTTTTTCCTGCCTTCGTCAATCGGGGACAGTAGATGACCACATCGTTTCGGGAGTGGATTTCCGAACATCGAGAGCAGATCGCATCTGAACCACTTCGCGGGTTGCTACACGCAGTATTCACCCTTTATCTCGGACTCTGGTATACGGTGACGTCTCGGTGGCCGGTGGGCACTAACGTCTACGACACGCAATGGGATTTACTGATAGTTCTCGACGGCTGCCGAGTCGACGCACTCGAATCAGTCGCCGACGAGTACGATTTCATTAACGGAATCGAGTCGCGGTGGTCCATCGGGAGTCACTCCCACGAGTGGCTCACCCAGACTTTTTCGTCGGAGCATCTCGACTCCATCGCCGGGACCGCGTACGTGAGCGGAAACGGCCACACCCACGAAACGTTCGTTGAGGGGACGTATCCGCCAGGCGAGACCGTCCCCTTCTGCTGGCCCGACTGGAATACTGTCGACGATGCGGCCTTCGGGCATCTCGATATGGTATGGCGGTTCGGTCACAGGGGCAGTTTGGGCGTGCCACCTCGCACGATTACCGAACGGACCGTAGCAGTGGGCAGGGACGCGGATTTCGACAGGATCATTGCACACTACATGCAGCCACATATTCCCTACATCGCCGGGGCATTGGAAGACGGGAGGTCGCCGACCGACGTCGAGACCAAGGGGTGGAAACTCCTCGAATCGGGGGATGCAGATAGAGGTGACGTCTGGGAACTCTACCTGGACAACCTTCGCCTGGTCCTCGACGAAGTCGAGGTGCTACTCGATAACGTTGCCGCGGACGAGGTTGTCGTCACGGCGGACCACGGCAATGCGTTTGGGGAGTTTGGGGTTTTCGGCCACCCCGAGGGTATGTTACTTCCCGAAGTCAAAGAGGTTCCGTGGGTAACCACCGAGGCGGTGGACCGCGGCACCTTCACACCGTCTCGAGAAGTAGATGAAACTGACGTAACCGACATCGAGGATCATCTTGAGGCCCTCGGGTACGTGTGAACCGGTCGCACTAGGGAGATGATGTTAGTTTGTCACATTGAACCAGCTGTCGAAGGTCTAGAACCAGTTTTTGGCGGGTTCTGACTCGAAGGTTGCAGAAACTTATTGAGAATTAGGTGATGCGGCGCTTGAGTTCACCAAAGATTAGTTTGATGGCATTCAGATTTCCGTGGTGTATGGGTTGAACTCCTAGCCCAGCTTTTGCTAGGGCAGCTTGGAGTTGTTGAGCGTCATTGACGAAATTCAAAGCGAATTCCACATCGTGTTTCTAACGCATTTCATGCAGAAACCTCTCCGTCAGTGTTATGGTAATCTCGGGAACAGCATGAAGTGGATTATTAGTCTCCGAAACGCCTGCATCATAAACTCAGTACTGGTGGTCGTTGATGGAATCTCGGCGGAGTTGACCGCAATCGAATCGGATTGCGTCCATCTGTGGGCTGTAGGTTGACCTTTTGTCTATTTTAGTTTACATTTCTTGAATTGTCGTCCAGACAGAATTGTTGGTCATTAACCTGAATCACGGTTCCGTTGACCGTGACGTGAAGTCAGGTCACGAGCGTCTGTGGTTGTTTATCAACTTTCTGAATCCAGTTGTGAATGGAGTGCGACACCGGTCAACACCCAAGCCACCAAGGACGGAGATGTGATCCGATAGTGACAGACTCCCAAGAAGGAACTGGATACCCAGCTTCATCACGAGCAGGGGTGTCGCCTCTTGCTCCACAAACCCGAACCTGGGCTAATCAGTACGTTTGATGAGGTGGTCTGGTTCTGGTCTGGATACCTAGCAACGTGTATGCTTCACTTATAAACTTTATATGAATATTGACACTGGTGAAGGCAAAGAATACAGCACAAGAGATTTAGACAGTATTTCTCAGACACGAAGGCAAAGAACAGTTTCAAAACAATCTGGAATTGTTGGATTGTTCATACTCACAAAAAGGCTGGAGTGGCACCCGTCAGTCATCCTCCGAGGGACTTTTCCATCACTATTGTATATAGATAGGAAAGATGGAGTCTAGCAGCGGTACTGTAACAACATTCGACATATTGGAACGAAGCGCGAGAAAGGGACTTGAACTTCAACGTTACGACGGGTCATTTCCACCTGGGCGGAATTATACTTATGACGAGGCTGAAACGCCAGTTAGAACGACTTCTCAGTGGCTGATGACACTCACGAAGACGTATAAGATTACAAATGATGAGGTGTTTGCCACCGCTGCGAACCAAGCCATTGACTTCCTTCTTGGAGGTAAGGAGCTACGAGGAATTCCAGAGCTGGACGGATACGACAAGGCCCGCATTACTATCGAATCCTCGGAAAAAGGCATCTGGACATTTGAGCGCAGTATAGAGGGCTGTAATTACAGGATATTTGAAGGAAATATTG
>JBEPXT010000026.1:779-35349 GCA_041641795.1 Salinigranum sp. | reverse complement strand
GACGTGGCCACGACGTACGCGGCGCCCATCGCCGCGCTGGCAGTCGTCAGCGTCATCTACGGCGCGTTGCTGGCGCTGGCCCAGCAGGACTTAAAGCGCATCGTCGCGCTGTCGTCGGTGTCCTCGATGGGGTACGTCATCCTCGGCCTGGTGGCCTACACCACCTACGGCGTCGGGGGCGCGACGTTCCAGATGGTGGCCCACGGCCTCATCTCTGGACTGATGTTCATGGTCGTCGGCGTCATGTACAACGTCACCCACACCCGGATGGTCGGCGACATGTCCGGGATGGCAGACCGCATGCCCGTGACGGCGGGCGTGTTCGTCGCCGCGGCGTTCGGGTACATGGGCCTGCCGCTGATGGCCGGCTTCGCTGCCGAGTTCTTCATCTTCAAGGGCGCGTTCGAGTCGACAGTGTTCCCGGGCATGCCGCTGTTCACCGCGGCGGCCATGTTCGGCATCGTCATCGTGGCCGGCTACCTGCTGTTCGCCATGCAGCGGACCCTCTTCGGGCCGTTCCAGTTCGACGGTGACTACGAGGTCGGCCCCGCGGCGCTGCACGACACGATTCCGCTGGGCGTCCTGCTGCTGGCCATCATCGCCCTCGGCGTCGCCCCGAACCTGTTCTTCGGGATGATTCAGGATGCCGTCACTCCCATTCTGCAGTTCGGAGGTGGGCTCTGATGTCGGGACTGGTCGCACTCCAGGCGCTTCCGGACTGGACGGCGCTGGGGCCGACGTACCTGCTCGCGGTGACGGCGCTGGTCCTGTTGCTCGTGGACAGCGTCCACCCCGACACCTCGAACACCGGCCTCCTGGCCGGCATCTCCGCTGTCGGAACCGTGGCCGCGTTCGCCGTCGCCGGCTGGTTCCTCGTCTCGGGGACCGGTCAGCAGGCCACCGGCGGGCCGCTGTTCCTGTTCGGCGACGCCATCGTGGTCGACGGGATGAGCCTGTTCTTCACGCTCATCTTCACCAGCGTGACCGCGATGGTGGTCGTCGCGAGCTACGACTACGTCAAGGACCAGCCCTACCAGGGCGAGTTCTTCTCGCTGGTGCTGTTCGCCGCCACCGGCATGACGCTGATGGCGGCCTCGAACTCGCTGGCGTCGGTGTTCGTCTCGCTGGAACTGTCGTCGCTCCCCTCCTACGCGCTCGTCGCGTTCCTCAAGCGCAACCGCGGGAGCGTCGAGGCGGGGCTGAAGTACTTCCTCATCGGCGCCGTCTCCTCGGCGGTGTTCGCTTTCGGCATCAGCCTCATCTACGCGGTGACCGGGTCGCTGATTCTACAACCCGTCGCGCAGGGCCTCGCGGAGACCGACCTGGTCGGCGTCACGGGCGTGGGCGTGCTGATGATAGCGGGCGGGTTCGCGTTCAAGACCGCGTCCGTGCCGTTCCACTTCTGGGCGCCGGAGGCCTACGAGGGCGCGCCCGCACCCGTCAGCGCGTTCCTCTCCTCGGCGTCGAAGGCCGCCGGGTTCGCCGTCGCCTTCCGCGTGTTCGTCGAGGCGTTCCCCCTCGGGACGATTCCGGCCAGCGTCGACTGGGTGCTCGCGTTCCAGATTCTGGCCGTCGTCACGATGACGCTCGGGAACTTCGCCGCCGCGACCCAGGACACCGTCAAGCGGATGCTCGCGTACTCGAGCATCGGGCACGCCGGGTACGCGCTCATCGGACTCGCGGCCCTCACCGGCGGCGGTCCCAACGGAAACGTGCTGGGTGCCAGCATGGCCCACCTGCTGGTCTACGGCTTCATGAACACCGGCGCGTTCCTGTTCATCGCGCTGACGGAACACTGGGGCGTCGGCCGCCGGTTCGAGGACTTCAACGGACTGGCGACCCAGGCGCCGATGGCCGCCGCGGCCATGACGGTGTTCATGTTCTCGCTGGCCGGCCTCCCGCCGTTCGGCGGGTTCCTCTCGAAGTACGCCCTGTTCTACTCGGCCATCGAGGGCGGCTTCTGGTGGCTGGCCGCCGTGGGCGCGGTCAACAGCGCCCTGTCGCTGTTCTACTACTCGCGGGTCGTCAAGGCGATGTGGATAGAGGACCCGCAGGGGACGTTCGCCTTCGAGAACCGGCCGGTGGGGCTGTACTCGGCGGTCATCTTCGCGGCCCTGGGCACGCTGTTGCTCCTCCCGGCGTTCGGACCGGTCGTGGAGACGGCACAGACCGTCGCCGCCGCGCTGTTCGCCTGACCTGACCGCCGTTTTCTTCGGGTCGTTTCTCGACGCCGTCTTCCCCCGGAGTCGCTACAGCCACCCCCCGCCGCGGTCCCGGTCACCGCTCGTCCGGCCCGTCACCTCGGCCATCGACTCGCAGGCGGGACACTGGTTCACCTGGTTGGCGTCGTCGCCGAACACGCGCACGAAGTCTGCCGTCACGAACTCACCGCAGTTTGCACACTGATTCATTGGAACTTGCTCCCTGGTTAGTGTTAACAAATGCCACGATGGGACTTAGCTGTTGCGCCGCCTTGCCGAACGCTCGGTCGACAGGCTCCCTTCGGCGCGGGCGTCCGGAGCGCGGTCGGCTACCGCGGGACGACGGTAGGGTTTTCCGGGTACGGTTCGGAGGGTGGGGCATGGTACGTCGGCTGGTGCTCGGGTGTGGCTCCGTCGGACGGGCCGTCGTCGAGAGCGTGGCCGACTGGCCGGGGACGATTCGGGTCGTAGACGACGCCCCCCGTCGCGCCGAGTCGCTCCGGGAGGAGAACATCGCAGCGGTCGACGCGGACCCCACCGACCCCGGAATCTACCCCGAGCAGACAGACGTGGTCCTGGTCCTGGGCGACGACCCGACCCGGAACCTGGAGGCCGCCCGGGCGGCCAGGTCGCGGTACCCGGACGCGCTTCTCGTCGCGTACGCGGGACGGGACCCCGACGAGTCGATACGCCGTGATCTGGGCGAGGCGGTGGACCGACTCATCGTCCCGGAGGCAGTACTCGGCGACAGGGTCATCTCCGTCGCCACCGACGGCCGGGCCAAGCGACTCCGCAGGCTGCTTCGCGTCCTCCGCGGCCTCGACGGAAGGCTCGCGGTGGTCACCCACGACAACCCCGACCCGGACGCCATCGCCAGCGCCATCGCCCTGACGAAGATCGCCGAGTCGGTCGGCGTCGACGCCGACCCGTGTTACTTCGGAGACATCTCCCACCAGGAGAACCGCGCGCTGGTCAACCTCCTGGACCTGAACCTCAGGAACCTCCCGCGGGGGTTCGACATCGCCGAGTACGACGGGGTGGCGCTGGTCGACCACTCGCGGCCGGGAGTCAACGACGGACTGGACCCCGACACCACCGTCGACATCGTCATCGACCACCACCCGCCGCGGGCGCCCGTCGAGGCGACGTTCGTCGACCTCCGTAGCGCCGTCGGCGCGACGAGCACGCTCCTGACGGACTACCTGGAACGGCTGAACATCACGCCGGACCGGACGGTGGCGACGGCGCTGCTGTTCGGCATCCGGGTCGACACGCGCGACTTCGTCCGGGAAGTGTCCGTGGCCGACTACGAGGCGGCGGCGTTCCTGCTCCCCCATGTCGACACGAGCATCCTCGACCGGATCGAGTCGCCGAGCATGAGCGCGGAGGTGCTGGAGACGGTCGCGAGAGCGATTCGCAACCGGGAAATCCAGGGTACGGCGCTGGCCGCGTCCGTCGGCGAGATACGGGACCGGGACGCTCTCGCACAGGCCGCCGAGCGACTTCTCGACATGGAGACGGTCCAGGTGTCGCTGGTCTACGGGTACGCCGACGGCACCGTCTACGCGTCGGCCCGCGCTCGCGGCGCGGAAATCGACATCGGCGAGACGCTCCGGGACGCGTTCGGGCCGATGGGGAGTGCGGGCGGGCACGCCGACATGGCCGGAGCGCAGATTCCGCTGGGCATCCTCGAACACGTCGACAGCGACTCGCGCGAATCGCTGTCCGAGGTGGTCCGGACGGTCCTCTCGGACCGGTTCTTCGAGACGCTCCAGACTGCCCCGACGATGCCCGACCGGGACGGGGCCCTCTCCTTCGAGTATCCGCTGGAGGAGTGACCCCGCGGCGGGGAGACGCTATCCCGGGAGAACGGTCCCGCATCCTTTTGACGACCCTCACCGTAGGACTGCGTGATGAACCGGACCGCCAGCGTCAACGACTACATGACCCGCGACGTGGCGACTGTCTCGCCCACGGACACCGTCTCGACCGTCGCCCGCCGAATCGCGGAGAGCGAGGGCCACAACGGGTTCCCCGTCACCGACGGTCGGCGCGTCGAGGGGTACGTCAACGCGCGTGACCTCCTGCTGGCGGACGACGACGCCCTCATCTTCACCGTGATGAGCGAGGACCTCATCGTCGCCCACCCCGAGATGAACATCGACGACGCCGCCCGCGTCATCCTCCGGTCCGGGATACAGAAGCTCCCCGTCGTGGACGACACGGGCAACCTGGTCGGCATCATCACGAACACGGACGTCGTGCGAAGCCAGATAGAGCGCGCCACGCCCGAGAAAGTCGGGAAACTCATGCGGACCCTCGAGAGCATCCACGACATCTCCGTCCACGAGGAGCGCCGGACGGTGTCCCTGGCCGACCTCATCCCCACGCAGGCGCGTGTGTACGCCGACGAACTCGACGGCCGGTGTTACGAACTCGAACGCGGCCTGGCCGAACCGCTGGTGGTCATCGACAACCACGACACTCTCCTCCTCGCCGACGGCCACCACCGCGTGATGGCGGCGAACCGCCTCGACATCGACGAGATGGACGCGTACGTCATCGTCGTGGACGACCCGGTGACGCTGGGCATGCAGCGGACGGCCGAGAAAGAAGGACTGGAGACTATCGAGGACATCGACGTGGTCGACTACGCGCGCCACCCGCTCGTCGAGGCGACCCAGCGACTCCAGCAGTAGCCGGACTCACTCCTCGCTGTCGTACCGGGCTCGCCAGTCGCTGACTAGGCTCGCGGCGTCGTCTCGGGCCTCGAACTCGACCCGCCGGTAGAGACTTCCCTCCGGTGCCTGGTGGAGTCTGTCGAGTCGCACCACCCACCGGCTGCCGGAGGCTTCGCGCATTCGAATCGTCGCGCAGTCGTCGTCGCGAACCCACTCGCGGACGCCGCTGCGGGCATCCGTCTCGGTCCATCCCATACGCCGGGCGCTACGGGCCGGGTCGGCATGTGCGTGTCGCCGTCCGTCGCACGCGCCGGCCGGCGCGACGGGTCACCGCCCGGCGAACTCGCCCCGGCCCCCGCGCCGGTCGTGCGGGCAGTCGCACGCGCCGCACGCGGGACACTTCGGGTATCCGAGCGCGTCGTACCGGACGTCGGTCGACCGCCTCGCCTCCCCGCATCGGACACACAGGAAGTACGACGTTGATTCAGCCGCCATGATATGTTGTCATCTCTATGTGTACATTGCTACAGGCACGGTAACGGCCCTTAACTCGGCGTTAAGGATAGGGTCTCCGACCGGCGGTCAGACTGCGCCGGGGTCGCCCGAGTCCGGCACCTCGGGCCTGAGGTCCGCGACCAGGTCGAGTTCCGCCTCCGCCTCGCCGAGGACGAACAGGGCGTAGTACCGCAGGTAGGTGACGACGGGCACCTGCGCCAGCAACGCGAGCAGGACGACGAGGGCGACGTACGCGGCGACCAGGAGGCCCGCGAGCGCCAGGAACGCCAGCCCCGGGTCGCCGCCGCCGACCAGCAGGAAGAACGCGAGGCCGCCCACGACCAGGAACGGGAGCGCGAGCACGACGGCCAGCAGTCCCACGACGAGGGCGACGGCGATGCCGGCGATGATACCCAGCACGAACCGGACCACGACGTACAGGGCGAACTGCGCCAGTTGCCCCCTGACGACCGGGTAGAACCGCCGCCACCCCTCGACGACGCCGCCGTCCTCGACCATCATCGCCGGGACGACGAAGTCGGTGGTGAGGCGCATCACCAGCGCCACCGCCAGCGCCAGCAGGATACCCAGGAGTAACAACGGGAGCAACAGGACGAACAGCGTCGGCGCGCCGCCCATCCCGCCCAGGAACAGGAACGCCGCGGGGATTCCCACGACGGCCAGCGCCAGGAGGCTCACGGCGAGGCGGAAGCCGAACAGCCGAAGCCCCTGGCCGAGGTACTCCCCGAAGAACGCCCGAATCCGGACGTCGCGCGACCGGAGTCCCTCCACCAGGACGAACTCCATCACGCCGCCGATTGCGCCGAAGACGAGGGCGAGAGCGACCACCAGCAGGCCGACGCCGACGATGATGGGTAGCACCTCGCCGAAGGACGGCAACGGCGGCCCGCCGGGAGCGCCCGGAACCGGGCCGCCGCCGGGGACGCCGTTCGGTGGCGGCGTCCCGCCGGGGACGTTCGCGTTTCCGGACGGCGCACCGCCGCCACCGCCCGCGCCGCCGACGAAGAGGGCGATCACCGCGAGGCGGAGCCACCGCCCTCGGTCGACGGGGACGAGGAAGGACTGGGCCGCCCGACGGGCGTCGTCGAGCGAATCGACTGCGTACCAGGGCATGGGCGACCAATGTTCCGTAACCGAGTAAGTTCTTGCGGGTGGCGGGGTGACAGCCGACGGGCCGTTCAGGAGAGTGGCCGCCCGGCGCTGTCTGCCCGACCACGGAAACCCCTTTGCCTGACGAACCGGAATCGGAGGGCATGGCCGCAGACGACACGCCGTTCGACCGGCGCATCGCCGAATCGCAGTCCCGCCTCCGGGAGACGGGGGCGGACGCCCTGGTCCTGTTCCCGAGTCGGAACCTGTACTACCTCACCGGGTTCGACGAGGACCCCGGCGACCGCCACCTGCTGCTGTTCGTGCCGGCCGAGGGAGACCCGGTCTTTCTCGTCCCCGAACTGTACGAGACGCAGGTCTCGGCGACGACGTCCGTCGGGGACGTCCGGACGTGGGCAGACGACGAGGACCCGGCGGCGGCCGTCGAATCCGTCGCCGCGGATCTCGGCCTGGACTCCGGACACCTCCTGGTCGACGACCGGATGTGGGCGCGGTTCACGCAGGACCTCCGGTCGGTCTGCGGGGACGCCACGTTCGGCCTCGCGTCGGAGGTTCTCTCGGACCTGCGCGTTCGGAAGGACGACGCCGAACTCGCTGCGCTGCGTCGGGCCGCGAGCGCGACCGACGAGGTAGTCGAGTGGGTTCGCGGACTCGGAGCGGACGCGATAGGGATGACCGAGCGCGAACTGGCCGACGAAATCGAACGCCGCCTGGGTGACGCCGGCGGGGAGGGCGTTCCGTTCGGGCCGCTCGTGGCCGCCGGGCCGAACGGCGCCCGTCCCCACCACGGGGCGGGAGAGAGGGAGATACGACGCGGCGACCCGGTCGTCCTCGATTTCGGCACGACCGTCGACGGCTACCCGAGCGACCAGACCCGGACGGTCGTGTTCGACGGCGAACCCCCCGCCGCGTTTCCCGAGGTCCACGAACTGGTCCGGCAGGCCCAGCAGGCGGCCGTGGAGGAAGTCGAACCCGGGGCGACGGCGGACTCGATCGACAGGGCCGCCCGGAGCATCATCCAGGCGGCGGGCTACGGCGAGCAGTTCGTCCACCGGACCGGACACGGCGTCGGACTCGACGTCCACGAGGAGCCGTACATCGTCGCCGGCAGCGACCGCCGACTGGAGCCCGGGATGGTGTTCAGCGTCGAACCCGGCATCTACCTCTCCGACGAGTTCGGCGTCCGAATCGAGGACCTGGTCGTCGTGACCGAGGACGGGTGCGAGGTCCTCAACCACACGGACCGGGCCTGGCGGTGACGAACGGTCGCTGAGCGCAGTCGGGAGACGACGAGGCAATCCGAGCCGAGCCGAGTCGCCCCGACTCGAGACGAGTCGAGAGGATGCGAAACGGGGAGGAACGAGCCGAAATCAACCGCGACGAGACGCGCGGCTAGCCGAGCGCGGGTGAAAGAAAAGCGAACGCGGTGGGCTGCGGACTACTCCTCGGCGCCGCCGTCTGCTTGCGCCCCGACGAGTTCGTCGACGTCGGTGTGCTCGTACAGGAGCTTCTGCATCAACTCGATGGTGCTCTCGTCGCGGGTGCGGCCGCCGCGGATGACGTCCTCGGCCCGGTCGAGGACCGTCAGCGTGTCCGCGTTCGTCAGCATGACGGGCACCTGCTTCTCTTCGGCTTTGCCGAGGACGGCGCTCGGCGGGCGGTGTCCGCCCGTGAGGATGAGACACTTCACGCCCGGGGCTTCGAGGGCCGCCGACTGAATCTCCGAGCGGTCGCCGCCCGTGATGACCGCCGCGTCCTTCGTGCGGCGGAAGTACCGCAGGGCGGCGTCCCCGCTCATCGCGCCGACGAGGAAGCGCTCGACGAACGCGTCGGTCTTCCCGCCGGTGAGCAGTTCCGCACCGATCTCCTCGGACAGCCCCTCGACGGTGACGCCGGCCAGTTCCTGCTGGCGCGGGACGACGCCCAGCACCGGCACGCCGCGGGATTCGAGGAACGGCACCACTTCCGTCTCGAGCTGGTCGAACGGCGTGTCCGCGATGCGGTTGAACATCAGGCCCGACAGCCGGTCGCCGATGTCGTCGGCCGCCGCGATGACGTCGTCGACGTCACCGGGCTGTTCGTACTCGGAGACGAGCAGGACGTCGGCGTCGAGGAGTTCGGCGATTTCGGGGTCCGTGAGGTCGATGATGCCCCCGGTGGTGAGTTCGCCGCCGCCTTCGACGAGCATCAGGTCGACGTCCTCGGCCAGCTCCTCGAAGCGTTGCTGGACGGTGTCCGCGAGGTCCTGGGGGTTCTCCTGGCCGCGGATGGCGCCCTGGATGAACGTCGGCGAGTAGACGATGGGCTCCATCTGGTGCATCTCCGCGTCCAGTCCCAGCACGTCGCGTGCCAGCATCGGGTCCTGGTCGAGGGTCTTGCCGACCTTGCTCTGGAGGCGGGTTCCCTTCGGCTTCATGTACCCGACCGAGAGCCCGCGTTCCTGTGCGAGTTTTCCGAGCGCGACGGTGATTGCAGTCTTGCCGGTACTTTCGGCGGTCGAGGTGACGAGTAGCGTTTTCATGGTTTCAGTATTGTCGGTGAGTGGTTTATAGCTGGTCCAGGTCCACGGTGAGGGCCACGTCGACTGCGTGGACTTCCTCCGGCGTGGCGACGAGCGGGTTGACGTCCAGTTCGAGAATCGCAGGGAAGTCCGTCACGAGCTGCGAGAGCCGCTGGATGGTCTCGACGACGCCGTCGATTTCCACCGGGTCGCGGCCGCGAGCGCCGCGAAGCAGCGGCGAGGTGTCTATCTCCTCGGTCATCGTCCGGGCCTCCGACTCCGCGACCGGCGCCACGCGGAACGTGGTGTCCTCGAGGATCTCGACGAAGATGCCGCCGAGGCCGAACATCAGCAGCGGACCGAACTGCGGGTCGCGGTTCATGCCGATGATGGTCTCGACGCCGCTGTCGAGGTCAACCATCTCCTGGACCTGCACGCCCAGGATGTTCGCGTCGGGCTGGTAGTTACGGGCCCGCGTGATGAGGTCCTCGTAGGCGTCGTAGACCTCCTCGTTGGGCACGCCCACCTTGACGCCCCCGATGTCGGACTTGTGCATGATGTCCGGGCTGACGATTTTCATGACGGCGTCGCCCTCGATGCCCTCGGCGATTTCGAGCGCCTCGTCGGGGTTGTTGGCGATGCCGCCCTCGGGCGTGGGGATGCCGTAGGCGTCGAGCAGTCCCATCGCCTCGACGCCCAGGCGGGTGTCGTCGCGCTCTTTCGCCCGGCCGAGAATCTCCGCCGCGCGCTCCCTGTCGACGTCGAAGCGCTCGGGCGCCTCGAACTCCCGCTCGGAAATCTGCTTCTGTCGCCAGAGCGCGTCGAGCGCCTGGATGGCGCGTCCCGGGTCGAAGTAGTTCGGGATGCCGGCGTCCCGCATCGCTTTTTCGGCGGGTTTGACGCGCTCGCCGCCCATGAACGTGGCCGCCACGGGCGTCTCGTGTTCCTTCTGCATCTCGACCAGGTCGTGGGCCAGTTGCTCGTAGTTGAGCACCGCGGTCGGACACGACAGGACCATCGCCGCCCCGACGTTCGGGTCCTGCAGCGCCAGGTCGAGCGCTTCCTTGAACCGCTCGTTGTCGGCGTCGCCGACGATGTCGACCGGGTTGTAGATGTTCCCCTCGGCGGGGAGCTTCTCCGAGAAGGCGTCGAGCGTCTCGTCGGTGAAGTCCGCCAGTTCCAGATTCGACTCGCCCACCGCATCGGTGGTGATGACGCCGGGACCGCCCGCGTTCGTGATGATGGCAATCTTGTTCGAATCCGGAAGTGGCTGGTTGGCCAGCATCTGTGCGGAGTCGAACAGTTCCTGGACGGACTGCGCCCGGATGACGCCCGCCTGCTCCAGGCCGGCCTCGTAGGCGGCCTCCGCGCCGGCGATGGCGCCGGTGTGCGAGGAGGCGGCCTGGGCGCCCGCGTCGGTCCGTCCGGACTTCACGAGGACGACGGGGGTGTCCTTGGTGACTTCGCGGGCCGTGTCGATGAACTCGCGGCCCTTCTGGATGCTCTCCAGGTACCCGATGACCACGTTGGTGTCCTCGTCGTCGCCCCAGTGGTCGACGAGTTCCGTCTCGTCGAGAACCGTCTTGTTCCCCATGGAGACGACGTCTTTGAACCCGATGCCCTGGTCGTTCGCCCAGTCGAGCACGGCGGTGATGAACGCCCCCGACTGGCTCATGAACGACATCGACCCGGGGAGGGCGTTCTCCGGGCCGAACGAGGCGTTCATGTTGACCGGGGTGCTCATGACTCCGAGGCAGTTCGGGCCGACGAGGTTGATGTCGTACTCCTCGGAAATCTCCCGCAGTTCCTGCTCGCGAGAGGCGCCTTCACTCCCCGTCTCGGAGAACCCGGCGGTAATCACGACCACGTTACGAATACCGGCCTGCCCGGCCTGTCGAACGGCTTCGACGGCAATCTTTGGCGGTACGACGACGACGGCCATGTCCGCGCCCGACTCGCTCACGTCGGAGACGCAGGAGAGACCCATAATCTCGTCGTACTTCGGGTTGACCGGAACGACCTCGCCGTCGAACTCGTCGACGAGGTTCTCCATTATTGCCCGGCCGATGGACCCTTCGCGCTCGGTTGCGCCTACCACCGCGACACGCTCGGGCGCAAATAGTTCTGTTAGCTCTCCCATCGGGTACGCATTCGGTTCCCCCCTATAAATTCGATTATGTCGATTCCCGCCTCGTTAAAACGTGTGAAACTGTGACGCGTTGAAGTATGTAGTGTAATGTTTAACACGTCATGTTTTCACAAGTTGTCAAATGTCGACGGTACGTGAGTGTCCCGGCGACCGAATCCGTTCGGCTGCCGCTCCGTCTCCCGACTCGACGGACGCCGGAGACGCTCGCCGAGTAGTACGCTTTCTGACTCGTCGAGTGGGAGCGGCGAATCGCGGGCTGATACGTTCGAGCGCAGACCATTCCGCGCGTCGGCTCCGTCTGCTCGCTCGCGGCTGGAGAAGGTCAGACCTGGTCGTCCGGGCCGTGTGACTCCCGCAGGTCGCTCGCTGCCGCGGCGTACCGTTCGCGGGTCGCCGCGTCGTCGACCGTCCCGAGTTCCGACGCGGACGCCTCGATGGCCGCCGTGGTGTCGCGGTGGTCGTCGAAACTCGTCAGCGCCCGCTCTTTCCGGAGGTACCGCCGCCCGTCGGGCGTGGCGTAGACGAGGATGATGATGTTCTGCTCGTCGTCCGAGTACGTCCGCTCGACGAGCCAGAGTCGTTCGGTCGTGTCCGAATCCGGGTCGGTCATGCGATTCTCTACCCGACGACCCGGGAAAAGTCCTTGCGTGTGCCACGTCGGGAGACGCGGGTCGAGTTCGCGGCTTCCACGTCGACGGCGAGCGACCGGGCGAGCCAACGACACTGTTCGCCCGACCGTTCCGCCGAGAGCGCCTCAGTCTGTCACGACGGCCGTCTCGCCCCCGGTGGCCGCTCGTATCTCGCGGAGTGTCGTCGGGAAGACGGCGCTCGGCGTTCCCGCGGCGGCCCATACCATCTCGAACTCGGCGAGCGTCCCGTCCAGCACCACCGGCGGATTCTGGTCGTGGCAGAACGGCGGCACCCCGCCGATTGTCCAGCCGGTCACGTCGCGGACCGTCTCCGGGTCGGCCAGTTCGACGGCGTCCGCGGGGGCGTCGAGCGCCGCCCCGAGCGCCCCTGCATCGACGCGGTGTTTCCCGCTTGCTATCACGACGACCGGGGAGCCGTCGACGACGAAGACGAGGCTGCTCGCGATTTGGCCCACGTCGCACCCGATAGCCGCCGCGGCGTCCTCCGCGGTCTCGGTCCCGCCGGGGAACTCCTGCACCGAGACGTCGAGTCCGTGCCGCTCTCGGGCGCACTCTCGAAACGCGACTGCGCGCTCGTGCATGGGTTGGCTCGGGCGGCGACGGGCAAATAGGTCCTCGTTCGCGTCACCCGGTCCGCTGTCGGGACGCGGGACCGCGAGTCAGGTCCGCGGGTCAGTCTGGTCCCGGTCGGACCCAGACCGGCGTCCCGCTCCCCTCGCGGACGACCAGCAGGTCCCCGCGAGACTCCAGCGTCTTCAGCAGCGACTCGGCGCGGTCCTCGGTCACCGAGAACTGCTCGGCGACGATGCGGGGGACGACTCCCTGGTGCGGGTCGAGACTGTCGAGGAGGTCCGACGGGTTCACCTGGCCGTCGTCCTCCGACGCCGAGTCTGTGCTGTCGGACGCGATAGAGTCGTCAGGGGTCATCTGTACAGATTCTACACGGCCCGCCGCACACAAAGACCCGTTGCCTGCGAACCTGTCGACCCCGTCAGTGGTGGTGGCCGGTCGCTTCGGCGTACGTGAGACCGAACCGCTCTTCGAACAGTTCCTCGGCCGTCTCGTTTATCGCCTCCAGGTCCGCGGCCGCGTCGGACTCGGAGTGGTGGGCGATGGCGTGGGCGCGCTGGACGAACGCCATCAGCGAGATGTCGGCGACGACCGTCGCGGGGTCGTCACCCTGCTCGCTCAGTACGTCGACGAGACCGACCGGCAGTTCGAAGGTGTCTGTCTCGCCGTCCGGACTCTCGATGGTGTAGGTTTCCGTGTCGACCATGACGGGTACTGGGCGTTCCCGGGTTAAGGGTGTATGGGATTTGGACGCCCGGCGTGCAGTCGCCCACTGCCTCGGGCACGTGTCCGCGCTGGGGGCCAGCGTGCGTCTCGCGGCGGGGTCGCATCCGAGACACTCTCGGGCGGTCGCCGCCGCGGGTTTTCCGAGACAACCGTTATCCTGCGGGCGGATCCAGTCTCCTCATGGACGAACATACGGCCGTATTCGAGATCAATTCGAAGATGGACGCGCACGCCGTCGAGCGACTGATGGAGCGCATGTACGATTCGCTCCGCGAGGAATCGCGAACGGTTCGCGAAGGGTCGAATGACTCGACGGAGATGTTAGAACAGTTCGAGACGATCCGTGACGCCACGCGGAGGCCCACCCCCGGGAAGCTGACGGTGATATACGAAACTCGGGACGAGCAGTTCGAGGGGTGAACGGAGGGCTCAACGCCGCCTCTCCGCGAGATTCGCGCGGTGCATGCAGCAGACCAACTGAAACCTGTCGCCCCCCGAGCGTTTCGACGAGGCCGTCGCCTGCTGTCCGTCGGTCGTCGGTCGTCGGTCGTCGGTCGTCGGTCGTCGGTCGTCAGTCGTCGGTCGTCGGTCGTCGGTCGTCGGTCGTCAGTCGTCAGTCGTCGTCGGTCGTCGGTCGTCGGTCGTCAGTCGTCGTCGGCCGTCGCGGACTCGGCTGCTTTCGAGGACGTTCGCTCCAGGTCTTCGAGGTAGCCGTCGGCGTCGATGGCGGCCTTGCATCCCATCCCGCCGGCCGTGACGGCCTGCTGGTAGTGGTAGTCCACCACGTCGCCCGCACCGAAGATGCCGGGCACGTCGGTCGCCGTCTGCCCGCCGCCCGTGCCGCCTTCCGTCCGGATGTACCCCTCGCCGTCCATCCTGACGCCGGTTCCTTCGAGGTACTCGGTGTTGGGGGTGTGGCCGATGGCGTAGAACACGGCCCCGACGTCGAAGTCGAACTCCTCTACCTCGTCGGCGGACTCGGGGTCGTCGAGTTTCTCCTTCGGGTGGCCCTCGGGGTGACGAACCAGCGTCGCGTGGTCCACGCCGTCGGCCTGGCTCCCGTGGAGCTCGGTCAGTTCGGTGTTCCGCATCAGTTCGATTTCGTCGGCCTCGACCTTCTCCATCACGCGGTCTATCCAGTAGTCCTCCGCCCGGAAGTTCTCGCGGCGGTGAACCAGGTACACCTTCGAGGCGAACTTCGTGAGGAAGTTGGCTTCCTCCATCGCCGCGTCGCCTCCGCCCACGACCATTATCTTCTCGTCGCGGAAGAACGCCCCGTCGCAGGTGGCGCACGTCGAGAGGCCGTACCCCATGAGTTCGTCCTCGCCGGGGACGCCCAGCGTTCGCGCGCTCGCACCCGAAGCCGCGATGACGGCGTCGGCGGTGTAGACGTCGCCGTTCCGGAGCGTGACGCGGAACGGGCGGCTCGAATCGTCGACGGACTCGAGGATGCCGTGTTTGATCTCCGCGCCGAACCGCTTGGCCTGCTCTTTCATGTCGTTGACCAGGTCAGGGCCGCTGATTCCCTCGGGGAACCCGGGATAGTTGTCCACCTCCGTCGTCAGCGTCAACTGACCGCCCGGTTCGTCACCCTCGAACACGAGCGGGTCGTTGTTGGACCGTGCCGCGTAGATGGCGGCCGTCAGTCCGGCGATACCCGTTCCAGCGACGATGAGCCGCCGGTGTTCGGTGACTTCCGGAGCGTCGTCGGGTGTGTCTGACATTGGGGGTAGTTGGCCGTTGCAGTGTATTATCCTTGTGCTGTCGTGCGTCCCCGGGCACCAGATTCTCATCTGGTTCGGTCCGCTATCGCTCGCCGGCCGCCGCTCCAATTCGGACGTTCTCCCCGTGCTGCAGTCGACGACGTGGCGAAGCGCTTAGGCCTGCCCCGTCGCTCCTCTCGGGCATGGCCGACATCGTGGAGAAGACCGACCGGTACGAACGGATGCTCACGAACGCGCTCTCGGCCGCCGAGGCGAGGCCGCCGCCGGGGACGCCGCTCGGCGACGCGGCCGCCGACTGCCGCGAGATGGCCACGTCGTATCTCGAAGACGGGCGCCACTTCCGCCAGGAGGGGGACCTGGTGAACGCGCTGGCCTCGTTCTCCTACGGGTACGGGTGGCTGGACGCGGGCGTCCGGATGGGACTGTTCGACGTGCCCGCGGACACCGACCTCTTCACGACCTGACGCCACGGCGGGAATGCGGCGTCCAGCGGGGCGATGCCCTTACGTGGTGGGAACGAGTCGTAGCGTACGATGGAGGCGGTCCTGTGGTACGTATTGACGGGGACGAGAGGCGGTTCGAACCGCGTCCGGATTCTCAAGGCGCTAGACGAGCGTCCCCGGAACGCCAACCAGCTCGCCCAGGACCTCGACCTCGATTACAAGACGATCAGGCATCACCTCGACGTCCTCATGGACAACGACGTGGTGACCAACAGCGGCGAGGGATACGGCGCCGTCTACATCCCCAGCGACCGGGTTCGTCACCACTGGGACGTCGTCGAGAAGATACTCGAACAGGTGGAGTGAACACGCAGATGGCGAGAGGACTATGGAGAGATTTGGGAAAGCGTATTTCACCGACAGAGACCGTATGAGGGGACGATGAACAGTCTCGGGGAGACGACGCGATGAGTCTGTGGTTCGACGTTGCGCGGGTAGCCGCCGGGGTAAACGTGGTGCTTCTGCTCGGACTGACGGTCGTCTGGGTGCGGAACTTCGCCCAGTTCCGCTCGAAGCACACGCTGGGGCTGCTGGTGTTCGGCGTCCTGTTGCTGCTGGAGAACGCCGTCGCCCTCTACCTCTACCTGGTCGACCCGCAGATGTCGGCGTGGTTCACACACGACGTGCCGGCCGTCGCCTGGCGGTCGATGATGGCGCTGCACGTCCTCGAAATGGCCGGCGTCGGGTTCCTCGCCTGGGTGACGTTCGACTGAGCCGCCCGGGTGACGTTCGACTGAGCCGCCCGGGTGACGTTCGACCGAGCCGCCCGGTCGACGACCGACTATCGGCGCCCGGCGGTCCGTCGCTCAGGTGAACCGGTAGGTCGGGCCGTCGTCGTCGTCCTGCACCTCGACCCCGAGGTCCGCCAGCGCGGCCCGCAGGTCGTCGGCCCGGTCGTAGTTGCCGGCCGCACGCTCGCGTTCGCGCACGTCCAGGACGAGTTCGACGAGTTCCTCGGCAAGCCCGGCTTCGCCCATCGCTGCGTCGTCGAACGAGAGACCGAGGACCTCGCCGCCGAGTTCCTCGAACGTCTCGACTGCACGGCGGAGCGCCCGGTAGTCGTACTCCTCGTTCGCGTCGAGGTGCCGGTGGACCGCCGAGGCCAGTTCCAGCAGCGCAGCCATCGCCTCGCGGACGTTGAAGTCGTCATTCATGGCGGCGGCGAACTGCTCGCGGACCGTCGCCGTCGTCTCGCGGAACTCCTCGTCCGCGACCTTCGTCCGTGCGTCGACGCTGTCGCAGGCGTCGACCGCGGCCTCGGAGGCGCGTTCGAGGCGCTCCCACCGCTCTCGCGCCTCCGACATCGCGGACTCGGAGAACGTCTGCTCGGACCCGTAGGCCGTCGAGAGGTAGAACGTGCGGACGACGTTCGCGCCGAACTCGTCGACGGCGCTGGCGACGGTGAAGAAGTTGCCCAGCGACGAGGACATCTTCTCGCCCTTCGTCTGGAGTAGTCCCGTGTGGAGCCAGTAGCGGGCAAACTGCTGTCCGGTCGCCGCCTCGCTCTGGGCGATTTCGTTCTCGTGGTGGGGGAACACCAGGTCGTGCCCGCCGATGTGGATGTCGATGGTCTCGTCCAGGTGGGTCATCGACATCGCCGAGCACTCGATGTGCCACCCCGGGCGCCCCTCACCCCACGGCGACTCCCAGGTCTGCCCGGCGGGGGCGTCGTCGCCGACCGGCCGGTCGTCCTTCCGGTGTTCGGCGACGGACGACGGCGAGACGCCGCCGGCCTTCCAGAGGGCGAAGTCGGCCGGGTGGCGCTTCTCGGAGCGCTCGTCGGCGTCGCCCTGGGACTCTATCTCCTCTACGTCCTGGTTCGATAGCTTCCCGTAGTCCTCGAAGGTCGTGACGTCGAAGTAGACCGACCCGTTGGACTCGTAGGCGTAGCCCTCGTCCACGAGCGTCTGCACGAGGTCCAGAATCTCCGGAATGTGTTCCGAGACCCGGGGGTACACCTCGGCCCGCCGGAGGTTCAGCGACCGCATGTCGCGGATGACGTCCCGCACGAACGACGCGGCGACTGCCGATTCGCTCTCCCCGAGGCCGTCCTCGCCGACTCTGGCGACGATTTTCTCGTTGACGTCGGTGAAGTTCTCGACGTGGCGCACCTCGTAGCCGATGTGTTCGAGCCACCGGTGGATGACGTCGGCGTGCGTCCACACCCTGGCGTGCCCGAGGTGAGCGTCGTCCGAGACCGTCAGCCCGCAGACGTACAGCAACACGGTGTCGTCGCGCGGCTCGAACTCCTCGCGGTCGCCCGTCAGGGTGTTGGTCACGGACAGCGTCATTGCACGGGTCTAACCCGCGGGAGCCTTTAGTAGTTGTAGGATTGGCCCGGCCCGCGCGTGGCGCCCCGAGTAGTCCGCCCGCGGGCGTGCCGCCCCGGAGATATCGACCCGCCGGCCTGGCGACCCGTCCCCCTCGTCGAAGGGCGGAGGGGACTGCGCCAGTCAGGTCGGGACGGCGCCCAGCGACTCCTCGACGAGGCGGAGGGCCGCCGCGCCCTCCCGCGAGGGGACGACGACCACCAGTCGGTCGTCGACGAGACCCGCGGCGTCCACGAACACGTCGTCGGCGCGGAGTCGCCCCAGCACCGCCGACATCGCCGCGGCGTCGACGTCGCCCTCGACGAGGACGGCCGTCATCTGCCCGCCGCCGGCCACGTACGCTCGCTCGCCGGCCGTGACGACGAACTCCGGTTCCTCGTCACCCTCGGACGCGTCCTCGTCGTCGGAAGGGGTGCCGTCGGCCACCGCCGCGTCCTCGACCAGGTCGACTCCCCGGCGCATCCGCACCGTGACGTCCCTGTCTGTGGTCTCGTAGGCCGGCATGTCCGCCGCGAACCGTCGCAACGCCGCCGCGACGGCGTCCCGGTCGCCCTCCAGGTCGAGGAACGCGGCGGCCGCGGCGTAGTTGACGACGCCGGCCCGGAGTGCGTCGAGCAGGAAGGGTCGTTCGCGGACGGCCTCTCTGGTGTCGGCAGCCAGTGACATGGGCGGTGGAACGCAGGGGTCCGAGAAAAGTGGTGGGTGACGACACCAGCCCCGGCCTGCGGCACTCGGGAACCCGAAGCCCCTAAGCCGGTCGCACCCCTGGCATCGCTCATGCAAGCGCTGGTCATCGTGGCCCACGGGTCGCACCTCAATCCGGATTCGAGCGCCCCGACGTACGCTCACGCAGACACGATTCGCGACGTGGGCGCCTTCGACGAGGTGCGGACCGGCTTCTGGAAGGAAGAGCCCTCCCTGCGGGAGGTCCTCAGGACCGTCGAGTCCGAGGAGGTGTTCGTCGTGCCCCTGTTCGTCAGCGAGGGGTACTTCACCGAGGAGGTCATCCCGCGCGAACTCCGCCTCACAGGGTGGGACGTCTCCGACTGGAACTCGGACGGCCTCGACGCCGACTCCGTGACGCTCACGGCGAGCGACACCGGGCAGACCGTCCACTACTGCGGCCCGGTCGGCACTCACGAGGCCATGACGGACGTCATCGTCCGCCGGGCGGAGACGGTGACAGGCGACCCCGACGTGGGTCCGGGCTTCGGACTCGCAGTCGTCGGCCACGGGACCGACCGCAACGAGAACTCCGCGAAGGCCATCCACTACCACGCCGACCGCATCCGCGAGTCCGGCCGGTTCGACGAGGTGCAGGCACTGTTCATGGACGAGGAACCCGAAGTGGACGACCTGACCGACCACTTCGAGTCCGAGGACGTGGTCCTCGTTCCGCTGTTCATCGCAGACGGGTTCCACACCCAGGAGGACATCCCCGAAGACGTGGGCCTGACCGACGACTACCGGACGGGGTACGACGTCCCGGCCGTCGTCGACGGGCACCGGGTCTGGTACGCCGGCGCCGTCGGCACGGAGGAACTGATGGCCGACGTGGTGCTGGAACGGGCCGCCGACGCGGGGGCCGACGTTGGAGAGGCCGTCGCCGCGATTCGCGACCGAACGCGGGAGACGCCGGCGGCCGGTGACTGAGATGAGCGAGGCGGACTTCGACGCCGTCGCGGTCACCGACGGGCACCTCGACGCACTCGTCGACGCCGCGGACGCGGGCGTTTCGCTCGACGGCCTGACGGTCCACCGAGAGACCGACGACGAGGCGAGGTACGCCTTCGCTACCCCGACTGCGGACCGGTCGGGACTGACCGCCGACGAACTCCGCGCCGTCGCCCGCGAGCACCCCGTCGCGGTCACGAACTGGTACTACTGGACGCAGACGGTCGGCGACCGACGCCGCGGCCGGACGGCGTACCTCCGGTGGCTCGAAGGGGCCGAGGACCGCCCCGTGGACGAACGCTACGATGCGCTCGCGGACGGGGTTTCCCGCACGTGGGGGCAGGTCCGCGTCACGACCACGCTCGCACCTGACGGTGGCCGGCGGTACCACCTGCGGCACGTCGCGGACGAGTCGGCCGCCAGCGCGGACCTGGTGCCCATCGACGGCCGCGCGGAGGTCCGGGAACTCGTGACCGAGGACCGCTGGGGGCGATACCGGCCGCTGAAGACCGCCCCGAGCCTCCAGACGGGCTGGCGAGTCGACGACGCCGGCCCGGACGCCCTGCTGGAGGCCGTCGACGTCATCTATCCGGCGACGGTCGCCAACTGGCACCGCGAACGGGAGGGCGAACTCGACGTGACCAACTGGCGCGAGTGCGCCGAGCGCCAGACGGGCATCTACGACGTCGTCGACGAACTCGACCGCCAGGCCGTCGAGTGGGTCGCGGAGGCGTGCTGCGTGGACTCGCAGTGCCTGAAGCGCCGTGAGTGGGAGTACGACGACGAGACGCCCGTCGGCGTTGACGGCGGCGACGGCGAGTTCCCCTGCCGGGAGCCCTGTTCGCTCGTGGTGGCCGCCGCCAGGAGGTGGACCCGGCTAGAACGAGAGCAGGCCCGGACCTACGAGTTCGAACTCACGCCGAGCGAGAAAGAGCAACTCGAAGCGATTCTCGACGCCGTCGCCGACGGACGGGTGCCCGACGTGCGCGAGGCCGACGTCTACGACGGGGCGAACCGCTACCGGGCGCGGTACCTCCGCGCGAAGCGGACGGACGCCGGGGGGAACCTGTCGGGGACGCCCACGCATCCGGAGGGCGGCGACGGGACGACCGATTCGGGCGACTCGGCGGAGTGAGCGACGCGGACGAAAGAGGGACCGAAATGCCCGCGGTGCGACTCGCCCCGCGGTCGGTCACCGCAGGGCGAACACGAGGGCCGCGGCGACGCCGACGGTTATCAGCACCGAGCCGACGAGTGCCAGGGGACTGTCGACGACAATTCCGATTGCGAGCGCCAGCACGACGGCCAGCGCACCGAGGCCGACGACGGGGAGCGCACCCTCTCGCTGGAGGTCCGAGACGACGGTTCGGACCGTCTTGCCGGGGTCCGAGGCCGCGCGGCCCGACGCGCGCTGTTCGTCCACGTCGACCGACTTCTCCCGCTGGACGGGCGGGTTGACGGCGACGGTCACGACTCGCTCGTTCGCACCGTAGCCGGTGGAGACGACGAGCGTCCCGGTCACCGTCTCGTCGACGGGGCGCACCTCGACCGGGACGGAGCGCTCTGCCTCTGCGGGGACGAAGTGGTTCCCGCTCTGGATGCGGGCGACCTGCGAGATGTCACCGTCGAGCCGGAGGTGGACGTGCGACGAGTCGCCGTAGTTCTGCAGCGTCACCTCGAAGGGTCCGCGTGTGGCGAACCGGTCGGTGGCCTCGACCGTTCGCGGACCACTCCTGTTCAGGTCGATAGCGAGCGACGGTGGCACACGGTGGCTGTCACGCCCCGGTGAGAAAAAGGTTCAGGCGACGGCGACCCCCGTAGCGGGCCGCGAGACGCCCGCGCGTCACCCCGAAGTATATATACGTTCGGCCGTTTGCGGAATCCATAGAACTTGCATAGTATTTAACCAGTAACTGAAATTAGTTACAACAGAGATGAACCGCCGCGGATTTCTACGCTCGGGCGCCGCAATCGGGGCAGGGACAGCCCTGGCCGGGTGTCTGGGCAGTGCGAGCGGGTCGAAATCCGTCTCCGTACTCTCGGCAGGGAGCCTCGCGGTCCTGTTCGACGAGACGGTGGGCCCGCAGTTCGAATCGGAGACGGGGGACGACTACCGGGGTGAGTTTCACGGGTCGACGACGGTGATGCGCATGGTCGTGGAGGGGCAGAAGCGACCCGACGTCGTCGTGAGCGCCGACGCGTCCCTCCTGCGGGACGAACTGGAACCCGAGTACGCGACGTGGGACGTCGGATTCGCGTCCAACGCTGTCGGAATCACCTACGCCGAGGGGACGGACCTCGGCGAGCGCCTCTCGGGCGAGACGCCCTGGTACGAGGCGCTCCTCGAGACGGACGCCGACGTCGCAATGAGCGACCCCGAACTGGACCCCCTCGGGTACCGGACGGTGCAGTTGTTCCACCTCGCATCGGAGTACTACGCCGTCCCGGACCTCGCCGCGCGACTCACGGAGAAGCTTATAGTGGACCCGGCGGAGGCACACCTCCTCGCGGGCATCGAGACGGGGGACCGCGCGGCCGCGGTCTGTTACAAGAACATGGCGGTGGACCACGGCCTGCCGTTCGTCTCCCTCCCCGACGAACTCGACTTCTCGAATCCGGCGCTCGCAGACCACTATCGACAGGCCACGTACACCACCGAGTCGGGCGATACCGTTCGCGGCACGCCGATTCTGTACAACGTCACCGTCCCGACGGACGCGCCGAACCCCGAGCTTGGTGTGCGGTTCGTCAATTTCTTGCTATCCCACCCCGACCTCCTGACCGACAACGGGCTGGTGGTGACAGACCGCTTCCCCGTCGAGAACGGCGACGTCCCGCCGGAGGTGATGCCGTGACGAACCCGCGCCAGGAATCCGTCTCCGCGACCCGCCCCGCGTTCGCCCGCCTCGGCGGCGGCCTCGGCCTGTTCGCTGTCCTGGGCGGCCTGCTCCTGGCGTACATCTGCTACCCGTTCCTGGCGTTTTTCGCCCGCGCCGGGGGCCTCGAACTGGCGGCGTTCACCGACCCGAAACTGCTGACCGCGGCGCAGTACTCGCTGCTCACCGCCCCGGTAGCGACGGCGGTTGCCACCGTTTTCGGCGTCCCTCTCGCGTACGTCCTCGCCCGGACGTCGTTCCGGGGCAAGGTGCTGGTGGACTCGCTGGTCATCCTCCCGCTGGTGATGCCGCCCATCGTCGGCGGGGTGATGCTCCTGAGCGGGTTCGGTCGGTTCACGCTGCTGGGCGCCGTCGCGGAGACGCTCGGGGTCGGCCTGACCGACAGTTACCTCGGCATCGTCCTCGCACAGACGTTCGTCGCCTCGCCGTTCGTCATCATCACCGCCCGGTCCGGGTTCGAGTCCACGAACCCGGAACTCGAACAGGCGGCCCGTAGCCTCGGCAAGACGCCCCTGGAGACGTTCGCGCGCGTATCGCTCCCCCTCGCCCGCGGGCACATCCTCGCGGGAGTCATCCTCACGTTCACCCGGGCGATGGGCGAGTTCGGCGCGACGATGATGACGGCGTACCACCCCCACACCATGCCGACGCAGATATGGATAACGTTCATCTCTCACGGCATCGACGCGACGATTCCGCTCGTGCTGGTGTTGCTCGTCCTCGGCATGGGCGTGGTCGTCGGCATCCACCTCGTCGGCACGAAACCGGGACTGGACCTCTGAACCATGAACCTCGAACTCGACGGCGTCACGAAATCGTACGACGGCTTCACCCTCGGCCCCGTCTCGCTGACCGTCGGCGGGGGCGTCACGGCCGTCATCGGACCGAGCGGGAGCGGGAAGTCGACGCTCCTCGGAACCATCGCCGGGTTCACCACGCCGTCCGCCGGGAGCGTCCGCCTGGGGGACCGCGTCCTCGACGGGCGGCCACCGGAGGAGCGAAGCGTCGGCGTCGTTTTCCAGAGCTACGCGCTGTTCCCGCACCTGACGGTCCGTGAGAACCTCGCGTTCGGCGCCGACGACTGCGCCGCCGTCGACGACTGCGCCGCCGACTTCGAAATCGACCACCTGCTCGACCGGAAGCCGAACACGCTCTCGGGCGGCGAGAAACAGCGGGTCGCCCTGGCCCGGACGCTCCTTTCGGACCCGGACGTGCTGTTGCTCGACGAACCGCTGGCCAGCCTCGACGAACCCATCCGCCGCCGACTCAGGTTCGAGTTGCGAGAGACGCTCGCGACGCTCGACATCCCCGTCGTCTACGTCACCCACGACCAGGACGAGGCGTCCATCGTCGCGGACCGGGTCGTCATCCTGAACGAGGGCCGGGTCGTCCAGCGGGGCGACAAGGAGGCGGTGTTTTCGCGCCCGGAGACGGCGTTCGTCGCCGACTTCATCGGACTGGAGAACGTCGTGCCCGGGCGCGTCGTCGAACGCGCCGCCGGCCGAACGCTCGTGGACGTCGGCGAGACGACGTTCGTGGCGACGGGCGAGGCACACGCGGAGGAGGTCTGCGTGGCGATACACCCCGAGTCGATATCCCTGCACCGGCCGGCAGAGACCGACCAGTCGCCCCTGGCGGCACGGGTGCGCGCCGACGGAGACGGCATCGCCCAGGAACGCGGAGACGGCGAGGCGGGACCCTCCCTCGGGCGACCCGGGGACGGGACGCCCGTCACCGCCGTCGAGGCGACGGTTTCGCAGGTCGTCGACCACCGACGGGCCCAGACGGTCCGGTTGCAGTGCGCCGGCGACCTGGAACTGGTCTCCCGGCTTCGAAACGACGACGCCGGGTTCCGGGCCGGAGAGCGGGTCCTGGCATCGGTCGAGGCGACAGAGGCGGTCCTCGTCCGTCGGTGACGTCCCGCGAGAAGGCGTCGCGGACCGGCTTCGCCGGCGGCGGAGTCGTTACTCCTCGCGCATGTCCGGCGGCAGCAGGTTCGGGATGCCGTCTTCTATCGGGTACACCTCGCCAGTGACGGTGCCGACGAGCCGCCCCTCGATTATCTCGTCGCCGTCCCGCTCCTCGACTTCGAGTCGCAGTTCGCTCTTGTCGAGCGGGTCACAGAGGATGTCCACGAGTGACTCTTTCATTGTCCGTGGTGAGGGACGGACTCCTCAAAAACCGTGCGGTCCGCGTCGGGCGTTCGGTCGGCCCCCGGACCGGTCCGTCCACCGACCGGCGTCGCGTTCAGTCCGCGGCGGTGGGTCCTCGCCTTCACTCCAGCATGACCGTCATCACCGGGACCGACGCGTCGAGGAGTATCGTCTGGGTGGTGCTCCCGAACAGGGCTTTCCCCGCCGGACTTCGCTGACGGGCCCCGATCACCAGGTAGCGCGCTCCGCGCTCTTCGACGCTCCCGAGGATTTCCTGCTCCGGATTCCCGACGCGTCCGACGGTGCGGACCAGGTCCGTGTCGTACTCGCCGAGCGTCTCGTCGACGACCCGCCTGGCGAACCTGGCGGCGCTCTCTTCTTCCTGCGTTATCGAGTACTCGTCGAACCCGGGCAGGTCCATGATGGACGCCTGGTGGGACTCGAAGTCCTTCTCGGGGACCACGTGGAGGACGACGAGTTCGTCGCCGCAGGAACTCGCCATGTCGTAGCCGACTTCGACGACCTTGCTGGCGTGCGCTTCCTCGCCGACGGCTGCCAGAATCGTCATAATCGACCGTTATGTCGCCGCCGGGAAAAATTCGAGTGAGGGGGAGTGTCACGATTACCGCCCGCTCGGCCCTCGTCGGGGGCCGGGACGAGATGCGAACGGTGGGGGCCGTCGAAGGCCGGGGCTACAGGTCGAAGGGGTCGACGAGTTCGACGGTCTCCTCGCGGTCCGGTCCCACCCCGACGGCGTAGATGGGGACGTCCAGTTCGTCGCTGACGTACTCCAGGTACGCCCGTGCCGGCGCGGGAATCGCGTCGTAGCCCTCGGCGGCCACCTCGGTCCAGTCCACGTCCGGCCAGGGGTCGAACTCGCGGAGGACCGGGTCGCACTCCGCCCAGCACTCGGTCGTCGCGGGCATCGTCTCGAGTCGCTCCCCGTCGCGCTCGTAGGCGTGGCCGACCTTCACGGTCTCCAGGCCCGCGAGCACGTCGAGGTGGTTGATGGCCAGCCCGGTGAACCCGTTCGCGCGCGCGGCGTGCCGGAGCATGGGCATGTCGAGCCACCCGATTCGGCGGGGCCGGCCGGTAACCGTCCCGAACTCGCCGCCCCGCTCCCGGATGGTGTCGGCTAGGTCGCCCTCCAGTTCGGTAGGGAGCGGTCCGGTCCCGACGCGCGAGAGGTACGCTTTCACGATGCCGACGACTTCGCCCTGTCCGACGACGCCGGGCGCCATCCCGGTCCCGGTGCAGGCCCCACCGGCGGTCGGGTTCGAGGAGGTGACGTACGGGTAGATGCCGTGGTCGATGTCGATGGAGGTTCCCTGGGCGCCCTCGAACAGCAGTTCCGCTCCCTCCGAGCGCCGGGTCGAGAGGAACTGACCCGCGTTGACGGTCATCTCCTCCTCGCGCAGTCGCTCGCCGTAGGCTGCGTACTCCTCGAAGAGCGCGTCGACGTCGAACGCCTCGTCGGTCTCGACGCCGTAGACCTGCTCCGCGATTGCTTTCTTCTGCGGAACGACGTACTCCAGTCGGTCGCGGAGCGTCTCCGGGTCGAGGAGGTCCCCGACGCGAATCCCGCGCCGTCCCATCTTGTCCTCGTAGGTCGGCCCGATGCCGCGGCCGGTGGTCCCGGCGTCGAGTTCCGAGTCGCTTTTGACGTCTTCCTCGATGCCGTCCAGCACGCGGTGGTACGGGAGGATGACGTGGGCCCGCTTGGCCACGCGAACGTCTGGGTCGAGTCCCCGCTCTTTCAGCCCGTCTATCTCGTCGAACAGCGTGTGCGGATTGACGACACAGCCGTTCCCGAGGACGCCGACTTTGCCCCTGACGGCGCCGCTCGGTACCAGCGAGAGCTTGTACTCCTCGCCGCCTTCGACGACGGTGTGACCGGCGTTGTCGCCGCCCTGGTACCGGACGACGACGTCCGCCGCGTCACCCCATCGGTCGACGAGGGCGCCTTTGCCCTCGTCGCCGAGCTGGGAACCGATAATGGTCACGGTCATAGACGGCGGTTCAACGCGTCCCGCTAAACTCGTTACGGTCCCCGCAGGAACCGGGGATTCGGTCGGCCGCCGTCGACGCGCTGGACCGGATTTCCGTCCCCGATTGAGCGTCGAGCCCCCCGCCCGTCGCCGAACAGTCGGGCGGCAGTCTGTGCTCCCATCTCCGCGGCGCCTCGCCCCTTCTCGGACGCTTCGACTCCCAGCCGCCACGGCCGACCGAATCCCGGCGTCCGCCGCAGCGCCGGAATATATCAGTACGGCGACAACCTTTCGCACCGGGAGTCGCGTGATCGACCTCGGCGGGGCCTCCCTGGCGATTCGCCGACGCCAATTCCTGTCTTCGAGATGAAGTGAACGAACGGCCGGTTTTCTAGTTTAAAACCAGTAATGTTAACTACACCCATGAGAAAACGTCAGGGGTTGAGGGATAGTCGCTTTTCCCGATGGCAACTTTTAAAACCCGACAAGACAAGTTAACAAATGGCATGATAGACCGACTTGAGAAGGAAGTAGATATGTTGGAGCGGCATTTGCAGGTCCTGCGGATGGTCATCGAGAACGAGCCCATCGGGATCGTCAAGATGTCGAACGAGACCGGCTATCCGCACCACAAAGTCCGCTACTCCCTTCGGGTGCTCGAAGAGGAGAACCTCATCGAGCCGTCCAGTCAGGGGGCTATCACCACCGAGCGGACGAGCGAGTTCGTCGACGAACTCGACGGCAAGCTTGACGAAATCGTCGACAAGCTGGAATCGATGAAAATCGAGGACGCCGCGGAGATAGAGAGCTAATCGGTCAGTTGGATATCTCGGGCGAGCGAGGGGCGCCCAGTTCGTCGAACAGAGGCAGTTTTCTCGCTCCGGCGACGACCCGGATGGGTATCCGCCGGACGAGAGCGTTCTGAATCTTCCGACCACGTCCGAGTACGTCTGTGACGCCGTCCCGGAGACACGGAGCGCCGACGGCAAGCAGTTTCACGACGGCGTCGGGGTGGCGAACGGAGTCCGACGGTGGCGGAGGCGTCTTCGTAAACGATGTGCGAGCAGTATCGAGGGGTGCCAGTCGAGACGCCACGGGACGGTCGCCGGAAGATGGTGACGACTGGGGTCTTACAGGTCGGGGAAGTTGACGTAGAACTCCTCGTTGCGACCCTCGACGAGGCAGACGTGGAACCCGCTCTTCCGGGAGAGTTTCACGAAGGCCTTTCGCTTGCTCCGGCTGAGGATGCCGCTCCCCGTGGCCGACGAGACCACTTCGAGGGACTCGGGTTCGAAGAAACTGGAGGTCACGAAACAGGCGCCGCCGAGCGACTCTTTGGCCTCGGCCACCCAGGTCGCGTTCTCGACGAGGCTCGACACCATGGTCTCGGTCGCGGCCGTCCTGGAGTCGTGGAGGTTCGCCACGACGAGCGGATCGCCCATCCCGTCCCAGAGGACGACGTCGAATCCGCGACTCTCTGGGTCCCCTTCCTCGGGGGACCGACCGGAGACTGCTCCCCGGAGTTCGATGCGGTCGATCTGCGGAATCGCGTCGTACAGCGCTTCGAGGTTGTGCTCGTTGTTCGTCTCGCGGATCTCGTACAGCAGTTCTCGAACGATCCACTCGACGAAGCCGAACTCCAGCGTGTCGCGGAGGAACTCCTCGTACGGCTTGCCGTCGACAGTGAGGTCGGTCCTGTCGAACGTCGTGTGGAAGTCGATGCGGAGGTTCTGGTTCACCTCCTCGCGGTTCGCCTGCCCGGCGTGGGCCGCCTCCAGCGTCCCCTGGCTCTTCCGGTCGTACCGGATGAAGAGGTTGGTCCCCTCGAGAGCCTTGCTCGGGGACATCGACCGGTCGCCGGTCTCGCCCCCGGCGGCGTCGCTCGTCACCGACTCCAGTTCCGATTCGAGGCGGTCGACCTCTCGCTCTAGCTCTCCGACCCGCGCTTCGAGCGTGTTGGCCCGCTTTTGTAGCTGGTCCCGTTCGCGCCGGAGTTCGTCGCGCTCGGACTCCATGCGCTCCCGGGCGGCGTCGACCTGCTCCAGTCGGGACTGCAGTTCGTTGCGCTCCTCGAGGACGGCTTCCAGGCGCTCGCGCAGTTGCTGTGGCGCCTCTCCAGACCGCCTCGCTCGGTCGCCCGAGGCGCCGCTTCGTCCCGTGCCGGGACCGGCCGCTCTGGACGACGGACCGCTCTTGGGTCCGTCGTCGGTCTGCCCCGTCGCTCGCGATTCGCTCTGCGGCCGACCCGGTCGACCGCTCCGCGCACTCGACCCCGATTCCTCGACTTCGGGTGCCGTGTCGTCGGGGTTCAGCGCGGGTATGGCCCGGGCCTCGCGCCACTTTGCCTCCTCCGAGAAGACGTCCTCGTCGCCGTTGGTCGACGTCCCGTTCTCCTCGTCGGGGAAGTCCTCGACCCACTCCTGGTCCCGCTTCTCGGGAGCGTCGTCGGGTGGCCGGGCGGTACTCGGTTGCGACGCCCGTCCCGTCGGCGGCCGGTCGGGCCCGTGCGCGTCTGCTCGTTCCTCCCCGGCGTGCGCATCCTCTCCAGCCCCGGACCGCGCGTCGCTCGTCCCGTCCGCCGGTCGGTCCTCCGCGTCCGACGTCCGGCTTCGGGTCCCCTTCGCCCGGGCGTCGGACGCCGGTTCGCCGCTCTCGTCCGCTGTCCGCGCCGTCTCGTCGGTCGGCTCATCGTCTGCCACCTCCTCGGTCTCTGTCGGCGTCTCGGCGTCCGCCGGCGCCTCGGTCTCCGGTTGCGCCTCCGTCTCTGCAGGCGCTTCGTCCCCGCCAGCCGCGGGTTCGTCGTGCGTCTCCCCTATCCGCACAGCGTCGTCCGGTTCGCCCTCGTCGAACGCGCGTTCATCGGCAGTCTCGGACGCCCCCTCCTCGTCGACTGCGGCCCCACCGGACTGCGTCTCGACGTCCGGAACGTCGACGATTTCGATGTCAACCTGTCGAACGTGGTAGATGCCCACCTCGTCGTTCGCGCGCTCGAAGGCCTCCTCTCCGGTGAGGAGCCGGCGACTGTTTCCGACGTACGCGGCGCTCATCGACTTGCCGCCGTAGTAGACGACGTAGTAGTCTCCCGAGAGAACGTTCTCCGAGAGTTCGACGTACCCCGTGAAGCTCCCCGAGGAGAGCGTCTCGTGGGCCTCCGAGAGCGGCGTGTCGTTCGTGTAGTACTTCGCCCGGGTCTCTCCGCCCCGCTCGCGCATCGCGAACAACAGGGGAAGGGCGGAGTCGGGCGCGGCGTAGGCCGTCAGGTCGGCGTCCTCGAAGGCCTCGATGGTCCCGTCGAAGACGCCGACGACCCGGCCGTTGAGCACGAACGCCCACGCCGACCCGCTGTCGACCGCGCCGGAGAACTCCCGGTCGGCCAGGTCGTGAAGCCCCCGATAGCCGTCCCCCACCGGGACCGAATCCCACCCGGTCACCACTTCGATGGTTTCACTATCCATTTGATGGGAACATACAGCATGCGAATCAAATACTTTCCGGAGCAATCGTGCTACGCGCGTCAGACCGAAATTATTGTGGCGCTCTGACAGCTTTCGGCCGAAGTCGGGTTCCCGGCCGGCTCTCGCCACGAGAACCCGGTTGGTGGCTCAGTCGGTCGTAGATTCGGCGTCGTCCGCCGCCTGGTCGCTCTCGGCGCGGCCGTACTCGATGGCCGCGACGACGCGGCGCGTGCCGTCGACGTACTTGTAGAGCGTGTCCGGGTCCTCCTCGCTCGTCCGCCTGTGTGTCCCGTCGCAGAACGGGTACTCCTCGCTCAGGCCGCACAGACAGATGGCGACGTCGCCTTTCTCCTCGTCGATGTCCTCGGGCGTGACGATGCGGGGCCCGGTGGCGTCGTGAGTGACCTCGCGGGGCATACGCTCACTGGACCGCGCCGACAGTTAGTTCCACGGCCGACCTCTGGGTACTCGTCGCGGCGACTCCTGGGCACTCGTCTCGACCACGGTTACTCCGCTCTCGCAGGTCGTCTGTCGCGTACCGCAACGGCCCCGAGCATCACCAGGTAGGTTCCGAGCCCGCCAGCCAGGAACGAGAGGACCCAGGGGCCGAGAATCCGTCGCCCGACCCAGGCGGTGACCGCGACTGCGAGGACGGCGGCGGCGCGAGCGCCTCGACGCTCCCAGAGGCGACGTGCGAGGGCGGGTCGCCACAGCAACACCAGTTCCAGAACGACTGCCCCCCAGGACCCCGCGGCGAGGGGGCGCCAGTCGAGTCGCGCGTCGGTGAGGACGGCGAGGAGGAGGACCACACCGAGTGCGAGGACGGCGAGGACGGCGTCCCGGGCGTCGCTCATGGTCAGGGATACCTCCGGGGGCCTTTTATACGTCGGGGGATATCCCCGGTATATGTCGACATCGGCGGACGACGCGTTTCCGCAGGCCGGACGCCGGGTGGCCATCTACGTGTTGATCGCCCTGTTCGTGATGCTGGTCTACACGGTCCTCTACCAGGTCGGGATGCAGGCCCTGGAAGGGCGGTCCGTCGGGTTCGTCCAGGCGCTCCACGTCGTCGTGGAGACGTTCACGACGACCGGGTACGGAGAGGACGCCTCGCAGTGGACCACCGACGGCATCCTGCTGTTGATGATAGCCATGCAGATTACCGGGGTCGTGCTCATCTTCCTCACGCTGCCACTGTTTCTCGTCCCGCTCGTCGAGGCGGCGCTCAGTCGCGACGTGCCGACCGAGAGCGACCTGACCGACCACGTCGTCATCTGCAACTTCACCCCGCGGGGCGATACGCTGGTCGACGAACTCGCCGCGATGGGCGTTCCGTACGTCGTCGTCGAGGAAGACCTGGACCTCGCAAAGCGCCTCGACGGCGAGGGCTACCAGGTCGTCCACGGCGACCCGGAGGACGTGAAGGTGCTCCGTGGCGTCAACGCCGACCGGGCGATGGCGCTGGTCGCCGACGCGGACGACGAGACGAACGCGAGTATCATCCTCTCTTCGAAAGAGGCGGCCCCGAACCTGCAGGTCATCAGCCTCATCTCCGACGCCACGGTGGCCGACTACCACCGGTACGCCGGGGCCGACAAGGTGGTCTCCCCCCGTCGGATCCTCGGCGAGAGCCTGGCCAGCAAGGCGACCACGTCCATCTCCTCGAACCTCGGCGACGCCGTCGAAATCGGCGAGGACTTCGAGGTGGCCGAGTTGCTGGTGCAGGACGGGAGTCAGGTCGCCGGCAAGACCATCGCGGAGAGCGACGTCGGCGACATCCCCGGAGTGAACATCATCGGCGCCTGGTTCCGCGGGGAGTTCGTCAGTCCGCCGAAGCCGGACGACGTCATCGACGAGCACACCATCCTGCTGGTCACCGGGTCCGACGACAAACTCGAACAGCTGAAGGAACTCACGCTGTCGGAGAAGCGCCAGTTCCGCGGCGGGAAGGTCATCGTCGCCGGGTTCGGCGAGGTCGGCGCGACGGCCGCCGACCACCTCATCGCGTCGGGCGTCCCCACGGTGGTCATCGACGAGGAGGACGTGCCAGGCGTGGACGTGGTCGGCGACGTGACAGAGCGCGGAACGCTCCAGTCGGCCGGCATCGCGGACGCGCGGAGCATCATCCTCGCGCTGAGCGACGACACGACGACTATCTTCGCCACGCTCGTCATCAAGCAACTGGCCCCGGACGTCGAGGTCATCGCCAGGGCGAACGGGACCGGGAGCATCAGCAAACTCTACCGGGCCGGGGCCGAGTACGTGCTGTCGCTGTCCACCGTCAGCGGGCGGATGCTGGCCTCGAACCTCCTCGACGAGGAGGTAATCGCCCCGCAGGCGCAGATCGAAATCGTCCGCACGGAGTGCCCGACGCTCAACGGCCGGACGCTCGAAGAGGCCGACGTGCGAGCGCGGACCAACTGTACCGTCATCGCGGCCGAGCGAAACGGAGAACTGGTCACCGACGTCGGTCCGGACTTCCGGGTCGAACCCGGCGACGAACTCATCCTCGCGGGCGCGGACGAGGACGTCAACCGGTTCAACGAGTTGCTCGGGTAGTCCGGCCGCGGGTCCGACCGAACGACGCCGGTCCTGCGCTCGCGAGCGTTCGACCGCGCGTCCCGCCCCGTCGGAACGACGAGAGCACGTCTCGCGCCGTGGAACAATGATGGTGCGTCCCGTGCCTCGGAACGACCGACGGCCGCGAGAGAATCGGGACTCCCCGGCGAAGAGAACTTCGAAACGAGGGGGTCGAAACGGCGTCGCCGCGACGGCTACACCGTGAACTCGGCCCCGACGTACAGGACCACGACCAGGAAGACCCAGACGACGTCGACGAAGTGCCAGTACATCGAGACGGTACTCACCGAGACGTGCCGTTCGGCCGAGTACTGGCCGAGCAACGCGCGGGCGAGGACGATCCCGAGGAGGACCACGCCCAGGGTGACGTGGAGTCCGTGGAGGCCGGTCAACCCGAAGAACGCCGACCCGAAGATGCCGGAGGTGAGCGTGAACTCGGAGTGGACGATGAACTCGTAGTACTCGTAGAGCTGCCCGCCCAGGAAGACGATACCCAGGAGGACCGTCCCGATGAGCCACAGCAGGAACTTCTGACGGTTACCCTTCCGGATGGCGACGTGCGAGAAGTGCAGCGTCACGCTGGAGAGTATCAGCAGCGCCGTGTTCCCCAGTACGAGCGAGTTCACCAGGTGGGGCAGGTCCTGCGGCGGCCAGGTGCCCGCGCGGATGAAGAAGTAGTAGGTGAACAGCGCGCCGAACGTCGCCAGTTCCGACCCGAGGAAGGCGACCATCCCCCACCGCAGTTTGTTCTCGCTCTTGTGGTTCACGTCGCGCGACCAGAACGCCGAGACGAACGCGTGGTACACCCAGCCGTACAGTCCCGCCAGGAACAGCCCGACGCTGATTACGACGACGGCCGGTCCCGCTATCTGCGGGACGACGCTCATGTTACCGTGACCGAGAATGAACAGGGCCGCGCCGACGTAGATACCTGCGCCACCGAGGGCAGTGATGAAGGGCCACCACGACGCCTCGCCGAATCCCCGGGGCCAGTCTTCGACCGCCGGGAGGTGGTGCCCGTGGTCGTCGTGCGATTTCTCCGTAGCCATAAAGACCCCTAACTCTTCGGGCAATAAAAATCCATCCCAGCCCATCAGGTATCGCCGCCTCTCGAAATCCGCGTGCCGCTTCCGGAAGCTACTCCTGTCTCACCCCCTAACCTCCGCCGATGGTTCCCCTGCGCGACAGGTTCCGAGCCAGTCTTCTGCGCCTCGTTCTCGGCATCGGAGCGGTCGTTCTCGCCGCGGACGCGGCGTCGGCCCACAGCGGCACGCTCCGCGGGGCCGCCCCGGGGTCGCTGTCGGTGCCGACGTGGCTGTTCTTGCTCACCGGCGGCGGCGCCGTCGGGGCGTCGTTCCTGCTCGCGAGCTTCGTCACCGACCGCTCGTTCGTCCGGCGGATTCACGCCTGGGGACGGCCGCTTCCGTCGCCCGGCCGCGTGGCCTCGCTGGCCGGTCGCCTCGCCGGACTCGCGGTTCTCGCGGCGACGCTCTACGTTGGCTTCTTCGGACCCGACACCGGGATTCGCAACCTCGCCATCCTCGTGGTGTGGGTGGCCTGGTGGGGGGGGTACGTCGCGTCGACGTACCTCCTCGGGAACACCTGGCCGACGCTGAACCCGTTCCGCACGCTCGCCGGGGTCCTGCCGTCGCTGAACCGGTCGTACCCGGACCGGTTCGGGGCCTGGCCGAGCGTGGCGGGACTCCTCGTGCTGGTGTGGGTCGAGGTGGTCAGCCCACTGGCGGACGACCCGGAGCTCCTGGCGACGGTGATTTCGGCCTACGCGGTGGTCACTGCGGCGGGAGCCGTCGTCTTCGGGGCCGACAGCTGGTTCGAGTCGGTCGACCCCATCTCCCGCGCGTTCCGCTACTACGGCGAGGTGGCGCCGCTGGCGTGGACCGGGGACGGCCTCAGGGCACGGCTCCCCGCCGCGGGGCTCCGGGAGACGCGCCGCATCAGCGGCTGGGACGAGTCGGCGTTCGTCGTCGCTCTCCTGTTCGTGACCACGTACGACGGCTTCGTCGCCACGGGTCTCTGGGAGGGGGTGGCCCGCACCGCCGTCGGAACGGGAGTCCCTCCGACTGTCGTCTACCTCGGGGCCTACCTGGGCGGATTCGCCCTGTTCGCGCTCGTGTTCCGGTGGGCCGCGCGCGCGGCCCGGCA
>JBEPXT010000026.1:0-769 GCA_041641795.1 Salinigranum sp. | reverse complement strand
CCCGACAGTACGGCGAGACGTACGTCACGGTCGAGTACATCGGTCGCCGGTTCGCCCCGTCGCTGCTGGCAATCGCCGCCGGCTACCACCTCGCGCACAACCTCGCGACCGTCCTCTCCCTCTCGCCGGCGCTCGCGTCGGTGGCGACGTCGCCGCTCGCACCGCCGCAGAATCCGCCCGTGCTGGCCGCGCTCCCCGGGTGGTTCTCCGGCCTCGAACTGGCGTTCGTGCTGGTCGGCCACCTCCTCGCCGTCTGGGTCGCCCACGCGACGGCCTACGACCTGTTTCCCGGCCGCCTGCAGGCCGTCAGGAGCCAGTACGGCATCACCCTCGTCATGGTGCTGTACACGATGACGAGCCTCTGGATCGTCTCCGAACCGTACGTCCCGCCGCCGTACCTGACCTGACGTGACCCGACCTGACGTGACCCGACCTGACGTGACCCGACCTGACACGACTCGACCTGACACGACCTGACTCCCATGACCGACCAGCGACACACTCCCGCGCAGACCGACATCGACGACGACGCTCCCGAATCCGGTAGCGCGCCGAGCGACCGCCCCGACGACGTGGAGACGTGGGTCCCGGAGGGCGCCCACGCGGTCCGGTGTTCGTACTGCGGGCGGCCGTTCGCCGCCGAGCGGTTGCTGGCGCTCCACCGGGGACTGGCTCACGAGACTGCGTTGAGCGATACGGAGCGCGAGGCGTTCGTCGAGGCGACGGAGGCGGAACGGGCGGACATCAGGCGGTTCCGAATCGTCGCCCT
>JBEPXT010000025.1:0-35487 GCA_041641795.1 Salinigranum sp. | reverse complement strand
TCTGGAGGAGACCGCAGAGCGCCTCGAGTGGGAGATATCCGAACTGGAGGCCGAGGTCGGCGAGTACGACCCCGAGGACGTCCCCGACCACGACACCGTCGAGGAGAACATCGAGCGCCTGGAGGCCGAGATGGCGGCGCTGGAGCCGGTGAACATGCTGGCCATCGACGAGTACGACGAGGTGCAGTCGGCGCTGGACGACCTCACGGAGCGGCGGGACGTGCTCGTCGACGAGCGAAACGCGATACGCGAGCGCATCGACCAGTACGAGGACCAGAAGAAGGAGGCGTTCATGGAGGCGTTCGAGGCCATCGACGGCCACTTCCGCGACATCTTCGAGCGCCTCTCGAACGGGTCGGGGGAACTCCACCTGGAGAACCCCGAGGACCCCTTCGAGGAAGGGCTGACCATGAAGGCACAGCCGGGCGACAAGCCGATTCAGCGACTGAACGCGATGTCGGGCGGCGAGAAGTCCCTGACGGCCCTCTCGTTCATCTTCGCCATCCAGCGTCACAACCCGGCGCCGTTCTACGCGCTCGACGAGGTCGACGCGTTCCTCGACGCGGCGAACGCCGAACGCGTCGGCCAGATGGTCGACGACCTGGCGGGGGACGCCCAGTTCATCGTCGTCTCGCACCGCGCTGCGCTGCTGGAGCGCTCAGAGCGGGCTATCGGGGTGACGATGCAGGGCGACAACGTCAGCGCGGTCACCGGCATCCAGTTCGGCGACAGCGAGCCGTCGGAGGTGGCGACCAATGACTGACAACGCCCCCGAGTTCGCCTCCGCCGCCGCGAACGGGGAGTCGCCCCCGCCGAAAGGGACCGACCTCAGAGTGGCCAGCGAGTCCGAACGCCTCCGTGAGTCGCCCGTCCCGGAGACGGACGACGACGAGGTGGAACCGGTCGAACTCCTCGTGCAACTGGCCGAGGAGGGCGAAATCGAGCCCTGGGACATCGACATCGTGGAGGTGACCGACGCGTTCCTGGAGAAACTCGACGAGACCGACCTCCGAACCTCCGGCCGGGCGCTGTTCTACGCGAGCGTCCTCCTCCGGATGAAAAGCGACGAACTGCTCTCGGCGGACGACCCCGACGACGAACCCGAACCGGAGCCCTGGGAGCAGGCGATGCAGGCGGGCGACCCGTCGAACGGCTTCGACCCGGTCGACGCGCTGGAGGCGGAGATGGACCGCCGACTGGAGCGAAAGCACGCCCGCGGGTCTCCCGAGACGCTGGAGGAACTCGTCCGCGAACTCCGCGAGGCCGAGCGGAACTCGTGGTGGAAGCGGTCGCGGAGCTACGACACCTCCGGTTCTCCGCGGGGATACCAGCGGGGGACGCAGACCCTCGACTACCACATGGCCGGGGACCGCCGGGCCGGCGGCGAGCCGACTGAAGAGGACGTGACCGGGACGACGCACAAGGAGGACATAGAGCAGGTCATCGACCAGGTCAGGTCGCACCTGGTCGACCAGTACGACGCCGGGCGGTCGGAGGTCCTGTTCGCCGAAATCGACGAGGTGGGCGGCAATCGCGTCTCGACGTTCCTCGCGCTCCTGTTTCTCGCACACCGCGGCGCGGTCCGACTCGAACAGGACGAACTGTTCGGCGACCTGTGGATTCACGACGGGCGGACCGCCGAATCGGCGGATGAAGCGGTCGCAGACTGACCGGGTCCCGGTGGCGGTGCTGGCGGCGTCGACGGCGAAACGGCTACCACCCCGGGCCGCGAGCGAGAACACGGAGCGATGACCGACGAGCTGGCGGCCTTGGTGTCCACTGTCGTCGACGCGGTGGCGCGTGCGGACGGCCCGGACCCCGCGTGGCTCGGCGACCGGGTCCGGGCGCGCCTCGCCGAGGCGGACGTTCGCGGCGTCGACGGCGTCGACCCCGACCGACTCGGAGACGCCCACCAGCAGAGCGTGGACGGAGCCACCCGGGCCGCAGCCGGGCGATTCTACACGCCGCCATGGGTCGCCTCGTTCCTCGCCGAGTGGGCCGTCCGGGACGCCGACGACCGGGTGCTGGACCCCTGCTGTGGCGCCGGCGCCATCACCGCGCGCCTGGCCGACAGGTACGCGGACCTGGGCCTCGACCACGAGGACGCGATGGCCCGGACGACGGCCGTCGACCGCGACCCGGTCGCGCTCGCCCTGTGCGGCCTCTCGCTGGCCGCCCGCGACGAGAGCCGGGCGCTTCCGGCGCTCCGCGCCGCCGACTTCTTCGACCTCTCGCCGGCGGACGCCGCCCCCGTCGACGCGACGGTGGCGAACCCGCCGTACGTCCGCCAGGAGGCGATAGCCGGCGACCGGGAGCGGTACCGGGAGCACCTCCGGCAGTTCGGCCCCCCGGGCGAGACGCCGTACTACGACGGCGAGGCGGCCCTCGACGGCCGGTGCGACCTCTACTGTTACTTCCTGACGCGGGCCACCGCCTCGCTCGCCGACGGGGGACGCCTCGCCTGGGTCGTCCCCACGAAGTGGCTGGTGGCCGACTACGGCGCCAGCTTCCGACGGTTCCTCCGCGACCACTACCGACTGCACGCCGTCGTCGGTTTCGGGAGGCGGGTGTTCGACGGCCCCCTGGTGGACACGGTTCTCCTGCTGGCAGAGCGCCGAGCAGACGCCGGAACGCATGAATCCGGGGCGACGCGGTTCGTCCGCCTGACGCGGCGTGTATCGGTTCGGGACGCCCTCGCGGTCGTGGGCGACCCGTCGCAGGAGCCCTCAGAGCCGGCGGGCGACATCCGCGTCCGGACCGCTTCGACCCACCGGACCGTGACGGCGCCCGCCTGCGCAACCGCGCACGGTAGCGACCGACGAGTCGGGCACTACCTCACCGCCCCGTCGCTGTACCTGCGGCTTCGCTCCCACGCCGGGACGGTCCCGCTGGAGCGTGTGGCCGACGTCTCCCGGGGCAAGAAGACGGGCGCGAACGCCATCTTCGTCCTGACCGACGACGACGTCGGGGCGTTCGGCATCGACGAGCGATTCTGCCGCCCGGCGATAAAGAGCGTCCGCGAGGTGTCGGGCTACCGGGTCGGGCCGGCCGACGCGACCCGGTGGTTCCTGGACGTTCACGACTACGTGACGTCCGTCCGGGCGGAAGCGGACGCCGAGGGGCGCTCGCTCGAAGCCCGCGTCCGGGAATCCCTGCGCGCCGACGGATACGACGGCCTCCTGTCGTACCTCGAGTGGGCCGAGGACCAGCCCGCGCGGTCGAACGCCTCGCTCTCGGCCAACGACCCGTGGTTCGACATGGGCCCTGCGGAGACGGCGCGCATCGTCTGCCCGCAGGCGATGGACACGCGGCGGTTCGTCGCCCGGTGCGACGGCGTCGCGCCGAGCAACCGATTCCTGCTGGTCGCCCCGACGGTCTGCGACGAGACGCTGTTGCTGGGGCTCCTGAACGCGAGTCTCACGCAGGTGGCCGTAGAGAGCCACGGGCGCGTCACGGGAGGCGGGGCCGTGAACCTCGCCGCGTCCGACCTCCGGACCCTCCCGGTCCCCGACCCGGACGGGTTGACGCCGGCGCAGGCGAGCGCGGTTCGGGACGGCTTTCGACTGCTTGAGACGGGCGAGGAGGAGGGGCGGCGACGAATCGACCGGGCCGTGGTGTCGGCGCTGGACCTCGACGCGACGCCGGCGGACCTGGCGGCGGTGTCCGCACACCTCAAAGCGGCGCGCCGGAAGGACGGTGCGGCGGTGAGCGACCACCTGGCCGCCCTCGACGCCATCGAGCGCCGGATTGTGCCACCGGAGCGCCGGTAGGCCGGGAGCAGGGTGGGCTGGAGGCAGAGTGGGCTGGAGGCAGAGTGGGCTGGGGAGCGGACGTGGCCGACCGCCGGAGAGACGCCGGCTAGTCGTCCAGGTAGTCGCCGACCAGGAGGTCCACGCGCTCCCTGGTCTCCCGCGGAATCGCCTCGGCGGGCGTGTTGACCGTCCCGTCGAGGGCGCTGTGGCAGGGACACTCGTGGCTCGCCGGCAGCGCGCGAATCGCTCGCTCGACCGTCTCCTTGATGGCGTCCTCGTTCTTCGCGGCGTTCTCCAGGACCTCCTGGAGGGACACTTCGCTGTCCGCTTTCCAGACGTCGTAGTCGGTGACGCCGGTGACGGTGGCGTAGGCGAGTTCCGCCTCGCGGGCGAGTTTGGCCTCCGGAACGGTCGTCATGCCGACGACGTCCCACCCCTGCGAGCGGTAGAACTCGCTCTCGGCTCTCGTGGAGAACTGCGGCCCCTCGATGCAGACGTAGGTGCCACCCTCGTGAACTTCGAACTCGTGGTCGGTCACCGCGGCGTCCCGCGCCTCGCGGGCGGCGTCGGCCAGTATCGCCGAGAGGTCCCGGCAGTACGGGTCGCCGAACTGCTGGTGGACGACGATGCCGTCGCCGTAGAACGAGAGCGGGCGACGCTTCGTCCGGTCGTACAACTGGTCCGGGACGACGAGCGTCTGGGGCGGCAGGTCCTCGCGGAGGCTCCCGACGGCGTTGCTCGCGATGACGTGGGTGACGCCGAGTTGCTTCAGCGCGTGGATGTTCGCGCGGTAGGGCAGGTCGGTCGGCGAGTACTGGTGGTCGCGCCCGTGCCGGGGGAGGAACGCGACCTCCCGACCGGTGTCGGCGAACTCTCCGACGGTGACGGGCGCGCTCGGGGCGCCGTAGGGCGTCGTGACGTCCTCTTCGCGCGTGTTCTCCAGGGGGAGGGCCTCGTAGATTCCGCTCCCGCCGATGAAGCCGATGGACATACCCGGGAGTGTACCGAGAGGATACTAAATCGTGCGGATTCCGACGGGAGGTCCCCCCGCCGTGGATTTCCGGCGCGCACCCCGTCTCACACGCTGGACCGTACTACAGGCGGGCGACCCACGGCCGACAGGCGGCCGTCGTCGTGGACGGTCAGCGCGAGCGTCACGAGCAGCGTCCGGCCGCCACACCCGCCCTCGCAGTCGAGTTCCAGGCTGTCCTGGAAGCGGTACGTGCCGGGGCGAAGACAGGTGTCGTTCTCGGGCGCGTCGTACCGCAGAATCCGGTAGGCCCGGTCGATTGACTCGCCGGGGGCGAGCGTCCGCCACTGGAGGATAGAGGGGATTGTCAGGGGCTGTCCGAAGACCCAGCACCCGTCGGTCGGTTCCGACGGCGCCCGGGGCGCCTGGACCACGTCAATCGGGAGGACGACCAGGTGACCCCCGCCGTACGCGAGGTCGCCGGTCGTGTCCGAGTACAGGAGGGCGAAGCCGAATCCGAGGTGGACCGGACGGTCCCACTCGTTGGTGAGCGACGCCCGGACCCTGGCCGGCGACTCGGGCGTCGCCTGGGCCGTCACCGTCGCCTCGAAGGCGAACGCGTCGTCCGGCGGCGGCGAAGCGGTCGGGTCCCGTGGTCCATCGCCAGTCGCCGTGCGGGTTCCGTCGCCGGCCGGAGGGGAAGGGGAACCGCGGGAGGTCTGTCGCGGCGACGACGAGCGAGGGGCCTCGGCTCCCGTCGCCGAGGGCGCCCCGGCGGACGTTCCGTCCGAGGGTCCCGGCGGGAACGACGCGCATCCGGCGAGCGCCGAGAATCCCGTCGCCGTTCCGAGGAGGAGGTCCCGTCGCGTCGGGTGCGAGGCCATGGTCGGTGCTGTCGTTCGACCGGCATATGTTTTCGGTGGCACCGCGGTCGCCGGCGCGCCCACAGAACAGGAGCGCCGAGCGCCGTCTCGCGGTCCACCCGGGGCGGGACGTCCCGCCCGCGTTCAGAACACGAGCCCCGACTGCAAGATGAAGATGAGGACGGTCAGCAGGGGAACGCTGACCAGGGTCGTGACGAAGACGGCCGTGCTCACGTACTCGGGGACGGACATCCCCTCGACTTCGACGTCGCTGAACTCCATCAGCAGGATGAGGGGGGTGATTGCCACCGGCATGGCGGACTCGAGGACGAACACCCGCGCGACCGTCAGCTCCTGGAACCCGACGGCGAACGCGACGCCGGTGGCCACGACGGGGGCGACCAGCATCTTCAGCGCGGTGGGGACCCCGACGCGCGTCAGGGCCGCTCCGTAGTCCGTCCGGGCAAGCTGGATGCCCAGGATGAGCAGCATCACCGGAATTGACGACTCGCCGACCAGTTCGAGCGTCTGCATGGTCGTGGAGTCGCCCGGGGGGACCACTCCCGCCCACCGGATGGCGAGAGCGCCCACGACGGCGTACACCAGCGGGACCGTGAACACGCGCTTGAGACCGTCCAGACCGGTGTCGCCGCCGCCCCGCGTGGCGATGTAGACGCCGAGCGTGTACAGGAGGACCCCCTGCGTCGAGAGGTAGAGAACCGCCGTACTCCGGCCCGTCTGGCCGAAGGCGAACTCCGAGACGGGGACGCCGTAGTTGCCCGAGTTCGGGAACGCGCTGACGAGCACCAGGGCGGAGAGGAGCGGGTCGGACTCGCCCACCAGGCGCCCGACGCCCTGGGCGACGACTATCATCACCAGGTGGAAGGCGACGACGGCGACGACGACGGATGCGAGGGTTCGCCCGGAGAGACCGGTCGTCGCGAGGCTGTGGAAGACCAGGGCGGGCGCGAGGACGTACACCGTGACCGTATTGAGGGGGCCGGCGTCGACGTCCTGCACCCGGCCCAGGACGAACCCGACGCCAGCGATGGCCACGATGGGGAGGATTGCACTGGCGAAAATGGAGACCAGCGACATAGCCGGGGACACACGCGGTGCCGTTACAAGGGCTTCGGTATCCGTCGCCGTCGGTCGGCTACCGGGGGCGGCGACGCGGCCTCACTCGGCGTCCCGTACGTCCTCGTACAGGCGGCGGAGGCGCTCGAACAGGTCGCGTCCCACGTCCGTCCGAACCCGGGGGGCGGCGGTGGCGAAGAACTCGTCCAGGTGGTCGTAGGCCTCGAACGCGCCATCGTCCGCGTCCGGGTCGTACCGCCCCTCCCGTTCGTACCGGACCGCCTGGGCGCACATGTCCACGAGGTCCATGTCCTTGACGAACCGCGCCTCGGGCGTCTCGCGAGCCTCGTACTCCTCCCAGAGGTCCCGCAGGTCGTCGTCGAACGGGACGAGAAGCGACTCCAGAACCGCACGCTCCCGGCGGTGCTTGGCCTCAGGGTCGGGGGAGGCGGCGTTCGGGTCCGCTCTGGTCGGGACGTCGCCGGTGCGGGCCTCCGCGACGTCGTGGACGACCGCCAGGCGGAGCGCCCGGTCGACGTCGACCCCGGCCCGAGCGCCGTACAGGAGACAGAGCAGGCTCACGCCCCACGAGTGGTCGGCGACCGACTCGGGGTCCGCGACGCCGCGGAGTTGCCACCCGGTTCGCGTCTCGTCTTTCAGCGACAGGGCCTCGAGAGCCGCGTCCAGGTCGTCCCCCTCGACGGGAGTCGGACCGGCGTCGACCGGGTCGCCCTCGTCGGCCTGGTCGCCCTCCTCGGCCTGGTCGCCCTCGTCGACCGGGTCGTTCCAGTTGGCCGGGTCAGACACCGTCGACGTCGTCGGCGAGGCGCCAGGTGTCCTCCTCGACCGGGAGGATTACCTCCCGCCGTTCCATCTCCTCGAGGATTTCGTCGAGGCGATTCGGCTGAGCTATCTCCATCTCGATTCGCTCGACGTCGTGGTACTCACTCAGGAGATGGCGGACGTCCTCCGTGTCGAACGTCTCGTCGTCGGCCTTCGCCATCACGCCCGAGATGAGGTCTATCATGTCCTCGATGAAGTTCCAGGGGTAGACGATCCAGGCCCACTCCTCGAGTCGCTCGCCGATGAAGTCCGGTTCGAACTCGCTGGTCTGGAGCAACTGCAGCGTTCCCGTCCGCACCTCGCCGGGGTTCCGCTCGTGGACGTACTCGTAGGCGCGTTCGATCGACCCGCCGGTGTCGGCGATGTCGTCGATGATGAGCACGTCCTTGCCCTCGACGCTGCCCTCGGGCATCGGGTAGCGAACCTCGGGTTCGCCCGTCTTCTGTGCGGTCCCGACGTAGTGTTCCATCTTCAGGGACGTCAAATCGTCCAGGCCGAGGAAATCGCAGATGCACCGCCCGGCGAACCAGCCACCGCGGGCCAGTGCGACGACGACGTCCGGTTCGAACGAGGACTGTTTGACCTGGTCGCTCACGTCGCGGCAGAGTCCATAGATGTACTCCCAGTTCGTGATGGTACACTTGAACTCGTCAGGGAGGTCTGCCATTGGAATCGTTCACCATCCGAATTCCGTGGGTGATTCCCTTTAACATGTATGTCTCGGGGGCGGAATGTGATTCGACCGCACGCTCCCCGACACCGAACTGGGGACGGGTCACGGACACCGGGGTTTCATACTCCGGCCCGCCGACCCGCGAGTATGGACACTCGACGGGCACTCCTGGTCGACGCGTTCACGGCGGAGCCGCTGACCGGGAACGCGGCCGGCGTCGTGCCGGACGCGTCGGGGCTGACAGAGTCGCAGATGCAGGCCGTCGCGCGGGAACTCGCGGTCAGCGAGACGGCGTTCGTGTTCCCCACCGGCGGGGCGGCGGACCGGCGAGTCCGCTACTTCACGCCGGCGCAGGAGGTCGACCTCTGCGGACACGCGACAGTCGCCAGCGTGGCCCACCTGTACGAGGACGGCGTCTTCGGCGCCGGAACCCACGAACTGGAGACGAACGTCGGCGTGGTGGAGGTGGAGATGACCGACGACGACGTCGTCTGGATGACCCAGGGGTCGCCGTCGGTCAGACCGGTCGAGGTGGACTACGGCAGGGTCGGCGAGGCGCTGGGCATTCCGCCGTCGGCGATGCGCGACGTGGGTGCGGACCTGCCGGCGGCAGTCGCCTCGACGGGGCTCCCGGCGCTGATGGTTCCGGTGAACTTCCTCGAACACCTGAGCGGGGCGGACCCGGACCCGGCGGCCATCACGACCCTCGCAGAGGAGTACGACGCCGTCGGCGTCTACGTCTTCACCTTCGACGCACTCGACGCCGACTCGACGCTCCACGGCCGGTTTTTCGCGCCGGGCGCGGGCGTCCCCGAGGACCCGGTGACGGGAACCGCCAGCGGTGCGTGTGGCGCGTACCTCCGGGCGCAGGGCGCGTTCGACGCCATGCCGGAGGAGATGCGGTTCGAGCAGGGGCACTTCGTCGACCGGCCGGGACTCGTCCGCGTCCGTGCGACAGACGAGATACGGGTCGGTGGGCGGACGGTGACCTCTCTGGACGGGACGATTACCGTTCCGGACCCGGAGACGGACGACATCATCGAAGCCTGATTCGGACGTTGTGGCTCCTGTGACGACCGATAGCGCCAGTATAGTATTATGCTCTCTCCCGGCGTAGATACTACTGGTGATAGACAATGGCTACCACATCGGTCGACACAGAACAGATGCGAGAGATGGAACGCCGGTTCGTCGACGGTGCCTGGAACCGGGGTGACAGTGCGGCGCTGGAAGAGACCCACGGCGAGTCGTCCGTCGTCCACTGGAGCCGCGAGTTCACCGACACCGACTCGCTGCAGGCGTACATCACCGAAGTGCGCGAGGCGTTCCCGGACTTCCACATGACCATCGACTTCACCGTCGCGGAGGAGGACCGAATCGCCACCGGGTTCACCGCGTCGGGTACCCACGAGGCCCCCCTCCGGGGCATCCCCGCTACCGGGAAGTTCATCCGCTTCAGCGGCCTGTGGACCCACCGCTACGAGGACGGCGTCGTCGTGGAGGGGTGGACGAGCTGGGACGAACTCGGCATCCGCGAGCAACTCGGGATGACCTTCCCCCGCGTCCTGGTGACGCTGCCCGTGCTCTACGGGAAGCGCCTGCTCGCCGGGCTCCGGCGCCGACGGTCCTAGTCGATGGACTGTCAGAATTTTTACAGACGGTCGAGGCGAATGCCCGGGGCGTGACCCCGGGGTTGAAGCCGACAACCCGCAAAAAACCATTAAGTAGACACACCACAAACCAGTAGACAGCGATGGAGTACAGTCACCGCTACCCTGCATACCCGACACAAGAGGTACGGGTGAACTGGAACGTCACATCGACATTCATCGCCAAGCCTACAACTACACCCGGTACGAGTACGAACACGTGGACGCCAACAACATCGGCTTCGCGTACAAACACCACTACCGACTCCCCGGTTGGAAAGACGAGTTCCCCGTCTTCTCAGAGGTCAACTCGAAGGCTCTTCAACGAACCGTCTCACGGTTCTATCAGAACCTCTCGAACCTGAAAGACCAGAAAGTGAACGGGAACAAGGTGGGGAAACTCAAGTGGAAGTCTCCGAAGGAGTTTCAGAGTATGACGTTTTCGCAGTCTGGCTTCGAACTCAAAAACACGAGTGGCCGATGTGCAACACTCTGGCTCTCCAAAATCGGAGACATCAAAATCCGACACCACCGCGACATCCCAGACGAAACGGACATCAAAGAGGTCACGGTCAAGAAAGAGACAACCGGCGAGTGGTTCGTCTCGTTCGGCCTCGAAACCGACGACGCTGACCTCCCCGAGAAACGACCTATACGGTTGTCACGTCAAACAGGTCGAAGCACGAGGTACGACGAAAGAGTGTGCGAAGTGCGGTGTGGAGACGGCGAAACTCATCTGGATCAGGGAACACTCGTGTCCGAGTTGTGGGTTTGAGTGTGACCGTGACGCGAATGCGGCGATGAATATCCTGCAACTCGGCTTTTCTGAGTTAGGGCTGGGATGGCCCGAATCAACGCCTGTGGAGACTGCGCTCCCTACGGACACCACGACGGTGTCTGCAAAGCGCGTCGTAGAAGCAGGAAGCCTCGGGGCTTGACCCCGAGGCGATTCACCGGCCGAAACGCACACGTATTCGCGGGTAGACACTATTGACTGGAGGTTTCATATCAATGCCCGAACGAACTGCGACAGCGTCGTGGAACGGAAACCTAGCACGCGGAGACGGGAAGTTGGCGCTCGGTAGCGGCGTGTGGGAAGGACCGTACAACTTCGTGTCTCGCTTCGAGGAAGGGGACGAGACGAACCCCGAGGAACTCATCGGGGCGGCGCACGCGGGGTGTTTCTCGATGGCGTTGGCGAACGAACTGGACGACGCGGGGTACACGCCCGAGTCCGTCGAGACCGAGGCGACGGTGACACTCGAGCAGGTCGACGGCGACTTCGCCATCACCAAGAGTCACCTGGTCACGGAGGCGACGGTGCCCGACATCTCGGAGGACGAGTTCCAGGAGATAGCCGGCGCCGCGAAAGAGGGGTGCCCGGTCTCCAGGGCCCTCGCGAGCATCGACATCACGCTCGACGCGACGCTCGCCTAATCGTCGCGCAGACCGCCCATTTTTCCGGCACTACTCGGTTCGTTCCAGTCGGACTCGGTTCGTTCCAGTCGGACTCGGTTCGTTCCAGTCGGTGTCGCCGCTGTCGACGCGGGAGTCCAGCCGAGTCCGGGCGAGTGCGACCAGCCGCTACCCGATGTACCGGAGGTCGTCGTCGGTCGGGATGCCCTGTTGCTGGTTCTGCATCTCCTGTATCTTCCCGACGACCTCTTCGAGTTCCTCGGCGCGCTCCTCGAGGGACTCGTACCCGACGTCGAACGCGAGGACTTCCTGGAGGATTTCGAGGACGGCCTGTGCGCTCTTCGGGTCGACGAGGTAGCCGCTGGTCTCGCCCATCAGGCAGGTCGCGTCGAAGCCGCGGCGCCCGCCGAGCCCCAGCAGGAGGCCGCTGACGCCGACGATTCCGCCTGCGGGTTCGTCCTCGCGAAACTCGACGCCCGCGTCCTCCATCGGCTCCCGGAGCGACTTCTCGCTGATAGCGCCCAGGACGCTCGGTTCGTCGATGAGTTCGCCCGTCGGGACGCCGCCCAGGGCGAACACGCGTTCGACGCCGAACTCCTCGGCGATGTCGAGAAACGCGTCGGTAATCTGGTAGTGGCCCGCGTTCGACTGGGCCTGGTGGTCGCCGGCGAGGATGAGCAGGTCGGTTCCCGACTGGCCGTCCTCGCCCGTCTCGGCCTTCACGGCGTGGAACTCGGCGCTGGCGAGCGACGCGACTCCGTCGTCGTCCATCGTCACCTGGGGCGGGAACTCGTCGGCGTAGACGCGCCTGACGAGCTGGCTTTCGAACTCCTCGAGCAGGTGTTCGGCGGCGAGTTTCCCGACGTGACCGACGCCCGGCAACCCCTCGACGAGGACCGGGTCCTCGAGGTCGGGGTCGGCCAGAGACTCGATCTCGATGTCGTCCATACGGCTACTCGCGGTCGCGCCGTTTAAGAGCGCGTCGGTACTCGCCGTACGGGTCCTCGGGGTTGAACGGCGCCGGGGCGCTGTTGACAGCGCGCGCGCCGCACTCGGGACACGCCTCGGCGAGCGTGTAGACGGGGCGGTCGTGGCGGTCGCGCCACGCGGAACAGACGCGAATGTCCGATTTCATCGCCGGAACGCCGGTTACTCCTCGTCGCCGGTTCGTTCGCGGTGGTAGTGTGCGGACCCGCCTGCGGCCTCGATGACGTCGCGGGCGCGGGCGGCGCTCCGTTCGAGTTCCGCCTCTGCGGTCTTGTAGTCGGGCGCGCGGACCTTGATGCGGTACTCGGGGGAGCCGACGTAGGTGACTTCGAGGTCGATCTCCTCGGACAGGTCGTCGTCGCCCTCGGCGGCCTTGAGCGCCTCCTTGATGTGGTCGACGCCGTCGCCGGTCGGACACCGGAGGTCGACGTAGCCCGTGATGTTGACGTACGGGACCGAGACGTTCTCCCGGGCCGTCTCGACGATGAGCTCTTTCTCCTCGTCGTCGAGGTCGACGTCTTCGAGGGCGGCCGCCCCGTGGATGGCCGCCTGCTCGAACCCGTCGTACATGGTCCCGAACTCGGCGAGGAGTTCGTTGGCGACGGCGGCGTACTGCTCGTCGCTGATGTCCTCGCCGAACGCGAGGGTCATCCACTTGTCGGCCTTCTGCTCGTTCTTCCACTCCTGGATTTTCTCCTTGTGCTGGTGCTCGTTGACGTCTTTCAGCGAGAGGTCTATCTGCTGGGACCCCTCGTCGACGCCGAGCACCTTCGCGACCACCGTCTGCCCCTCGCGGACGTGGTCGCGGACGTTCTTTATCCAGCCGCTCGCGACTTCGCTGATGTGGACGAGCCCGCGTTTGTCCTCGTACTCCTCGAGGTCGATGAACACGCCGAAGTCGGCTATCTCCTCGACCTTGCCGACGACGAGTTCGCCGTTGTCGGGCCAGCCACTGTATTTCATCGTGCCACCTCGTTACCGCTGTTCTACCGTCTCGGTGACCTCGCCCGTGAACGCGGCGTTACCGCCGGTCGGTCGCGCCAGCGTGCTGCCGCAGACGGCGCAGTTGACCGTGGTGGAGGCCTTGCCGAAGACGACCTGTTCGTTTTCGCAGTCGGGACATGCGACGCGATAGAAGTTTCCTGCCATGGGTCTACTCCTGGAACTCGAGTCGGCCGGCGCGCCAGCCCTCTCGCATGTGCGCTTTGCCACACTCCGAGCAGCGGTACTTCAGGTGGGTCTTCTTTGTCGGTTTGTCGCCACCGGGCACCTTCGAGAACTTGCCGGCGTTCCCGATGGTAGCCTTGCCGCGACGCGTCTGTCGGGCGTTCCACTTGAGGCCCGTCGGGCGGCCCGTCCGAACCTTCTCGACTTCGTGTTCGTGGTGTGCGTTACAGTGCGGGCAGTACGTGTTGAACCGGCGTGGCATCTGCATAGAGAGTCGCCTCTTGCGGACTGGTAAAGCGTGGTCCGTTAAAACCCGTTTGGTTCGGTCCGGACGGAGTGATGAGGCGTGTCACGCGTCGTCGCGCCCTACCGCGGCTCGTGACGACGAGTTCTTGGCACCCTCGACTCGGTCAGAGAGCCCGACCGAATCCTCGAGGGGTCGCCACCGGACTCGGGGGAAGACTCCGGAGCGTGCCAGGTAGCTCCGGTAACGCGGTGCGGAGTCACCGAAGCGATTAAGCACGGGCTAGGTCAAAGGCGGACCATGAAGAAACTCATCGTCCACGGCGACCCGGGGATTCGTCGCGGCGCCATCATCAACTACGACGGGGAACGCCAGGTGGTCTACGGCATCGACCGGCAGGGCGACTACCACGGCCCCGACCGGGTGCAGCTGTGGTGTACCATCGGCACCGAGGACGAGGAGGAGGCCTTCTACAAGCGCGAGTACGTCCCGCACTTCCTCGACGTGGAATCCATCGACGCGGCGGACCTCGACGTGGTGAAGGCGAAAAGCGACCTCGCGGTGTGAGACGGCGGGGGCTCCCGGGCGACGGCTCGGGGTCGAAATCGAACGTTTTCCGCCATTCTCCGTAAAAATTCTTTCGCACATCCGTAACTTTCGAGAACAGTAAGATGTCTATATGGCGGCGCGGGGAGAATCCCTCGGGCGCCAGGGGTCTCTCGCTGGTGCGCAACGCCGTCGTCGCCCTCCGAACGTGGATGGGTTCCAGAGGCACCCGGGACGCACGCCGCGAGAGCCTCCGAACGGAGAGATTCCAGCGATGTACTCACAGAAGTCTGATACGGAAGAGGCGGTCCAGACCGAGTTCGTACCGGGCAGCGACTCGATTATCCAGGCCGTGGTCGAGGCGGTTTCGACAGTACGCGGCTGCGACCCGCTCGAACTGGCGACGCTCGCAGACAGCGTCGACCCCGACGCGCTGGAAGCGCTGTTCGGCCAGGACGCCGCACAGTCGGTCGCTCGGTCGCTCACGTTCCGGTACGAGGGACTGGACGTGACGGTGACCGGCGACGGAGCGGTCGTCGCTCGTCCGCCGACGCAGTAGCGACAACCGGGACCAGGATTCGCGGGCCCCAGAGCGCTCGGGGGACGGTCCGTCACGGTCGAGTCTCTGCCGCGTCCGGATTCGGTACCCGGGCGGCTCAGCCGCCGAGTTGCGACTGGTCGACCCGGTACAGCGTCACCGTCTCGGTTCGCTCGACGACGGTGAGTCCGTCCAGCCCCCGGAACGAAACCTCTCCGTACCGGTCTCGTTCGGCCGGTCCGACCCAGATGTACCTGACGTCGTACTCGCGGAGCAACTGCGCTCGCTTCGCGTTCGGTCCGGTGTAGATAGCGTCGACGTCTCTGACCCGTTCGAAGTACGCGTCGGCGCCGCGATACCCGATTTCGTGTCGCCAGCCGACGACCGTGGGCACGCCTGTGAGACTGGACGCGGGGTTCGCTTTCCACGAGTAGGAGACGCGTCCCTCCGGACCGGGCCCAGGACCGAAGTACTGCGCCGTCCCGGGCGCCGAGAGGAGCGTGGGCTGACCCGAGACCCCGTCGAGGTACGCGATAGCCGGTGCCTCCCCCGGATGGTACTGCTCGACGTACGCCGTCGCGTCGAGCGTCGCTCGGCCGCCGCCGTCGAAGTGACGCGGGAGCGCCATCGCGCCGTAGACGGACGTCGAGAGGACGAGTCCGACGACGAGCAGACGGGCGATGGTTCGTCGCGTCCCCGCGCCGGGGAGGAGGCCGTGTGTCAGCGGCGACACGTCGGACGACGCGCGCCGCGCGGCGCCGAAGGGGCGGCGTGCGGTCGTCCCCCGTCCGTCGACCAGGCCGGCGACGACGACGCCCGCGGCGGTGCCCCAGAGCACCCAGACCTGCATGTAGGTCTTGAACACCGTGTTCATCCTGACGGGGCCGGCCTGCTCGCTCAGGTAGAGGAACTCCACGATGGTGACGAGGCCGGCGGCACCGACGACCAGCACCGTCTCGTAGCCCAGGGGGCGCCCGAGTCGCAGCGCCACCCAGCCGAAGACGATGAGCGGGCCCGTCACCGCGAGTACGGCGAGGTTCTGCGTGACCGCTACAGCCCCGAGGCCGACGAGACTCGCGACCAGAAGCCAGGGACGGGACACGTCGAGGTGCCGCCAGTAGTGTGCCGCGAAAGCGAGCACGAACGCGCCGTGGACGAGCAGCAGTCCCCCGACGGTGCTCCGCTCGTCCGGGGAGAGCAGTTCGACAGTCATCTCTCCGCCGCCGGTTCCCGGACCGAGGAAGAACGGCAGACCGACGACCACCGCGAGAACGGCGCTCGCGCCGGCGACGAGCAGCGCACCGACGGTCCGGCCGACCTCGTTCTCGACGGACGGCGTCTCGCCGTCGCGGTCGGCGGACCACACTCGCTCGCGGACGGCGTCCGGGAGGAGCGTCGCGGGGTGCGCGGGCGCGAACGTCACCGCGAGCCACAGCAACCCGAACACGGTCGGGAAGCTCCAGGTGTCCACCACCGCCTGGAGACCGCCGACGACGGGAACGGCCAGGAAGACGAGCGCCAGGCGTCGGCGGCGGTCGGCCGCGGGCGTCTGAACGTAGCTGTAGCCGAGTGCGGCCGCGAGGAGCAGGAACGGCGTCCCCATCATGTGCGCGTGCAGGTCGCCGTTGAGCCAGGCGAACAGGGGGAACTCGTTGATGGTTCCGGGGATGACGCGACTCGCCCCCCAGTAGGAGAACTGGCTCAGGCCGCCCAGAAGCTGGTCGACGGTCGTCTCCGACCGGGCGGCGATGTACTCGGCGACCGCGATGCGCTGTCCGCGCGGGAGCGTCGCCACGACGCCGTGACTGACGGTGTCGAGGTTGCTGGCGAATCCGACGAAGAAGACGCCCGCGAGGCCCGCCAGTCGGCGCGAGAGTCCGCGGTCGGCGGCAACCGCCCCGGCCAGTTCGTAGACGGCCGCCACGAGCATGGCGTAGAACCCGGCCAGCGCGAGGTTGTAGGCGAACCGCGGCGGCGTTCCGAACAGTTGCGCCAGGATAGTCGAGACGAGGTGGCCGCCGTAGTAGTACCGGACCGGTTCGCCCGCGAACCACATGTCCTCGGGAGGGAGCGCCGTCGACCGGTGGAGCGACTTCAGCAGCCCGTAGTCGAGGAACTTCTCTCCGCCGAGCGGGTCGACGGCGGGGTCGACCGCCCGGATTGCGACGACGAAGAGGAAAGCGACGGCGAAGACGGCCGCCGTCTCCAGGGCGATTCGGCGGTCCAGGTCGGGGAGGCTCTCGCCGAACGCCAGGCGCCGGTCCCGGAGGGCCCCGCGGTCGAACGCGGCGAGACCCGCGACCGCCAGCAGGCCGACGACGCCCGCGAGGAGGGCGAGCGGGCCGAACGAGACGTGGCCCAGGTAGTAGACGATCGTAGTTAGCACGACCAGGGCGACGGGCACCGCGAACCCGACGCCCCGTCCGGAGAAACGCGGGAACAGGCGGGCGGCCAGCGGCCAGCCGACCGCGCCGAGAACGGCGTAGCCGACGAGCCACCTGAGGACGAGCGCGAACTCCATTTTGTGATAGGCAGGGAGACGACTGAACATACGCTTTGTGATGCCGAGCGCGCGGGTCCGCGAAGGCCCGAGACGTGCGAGGAACCCGGTCCCGTCGGGAGCAGGCGTCCGGAGTGTGCCGCGACGTCGAGACGTAATCGAGAGAACGACCGCCCGAGAGCGCGTCGAGCGCAGGTGGCTCCCGGCCGCGTTCAGGTCGCGCGTTCCGTGCGGCGATTGGCGTCGTTCATGCCGTCGATGCCGGTGTCGACGGCTCTCCGCGAGAGACGTCACGTGGCTCGCCGCAGTTCAAATTCGGACGTTTTTTAGGAGCAGATTGCCAATCTCGGGTTCGATGACGCGTTCCGTCGGGGTCGTTCTGCCAGCATATCGTCCTGACGTCGACCGCCTTTCGGCCTACGTCCGTGAAATCGACGAGGCACTGGACCCCGACGAGATTCGAATCGAACTCGACGCCCCGGGGCCGGGCGTCCGCGAACAGGTAGCGTCGCTCCCGGCGACGGTCAACGCCGTGTCGACGCGCCGCGGGAAGGGCACGGCCATCACCGCGGGCTTCGAGGCGCTGTCGACGGACTCGCTCCTGTTCGTCGACGCCGACGGGAGCACGCCCGTGGAGTCGGTGGCGGACGTGCTGGAACCGGTCCAGGAGGAACGGGCGGCCCTGGCTGTCGGATCGCGCCGCCACCCGGCGGCGACGGTTGCCTCCCACCAGACGTTCGCCAGGCGACGGATGGGCGACGTGTTCGCCTGGCTGGCGCGCCGTGCGCTGACGCCCAGCCTCTACGATTACCAGTGCGGGGCGAAGGCCATCGACAGGGAGGCCTGGCAGGCCGTGCGTCACCACCTCTACGAGACCGGGTTCGCCTGGGACATCGAACTCGTGGCGGTCGTCGGCGCGCTCGGGTACGAAATCGTCGAAGTGCCAATCGTGTGGGAAGACGCCCCCGGGTCCACCGTCTCGCCCGTCGCCACGGCGGTCCGACTCGCTCGCGGCCTCGCCGTCTCGCGCCACCGGGGGAAGGTCATCCGGAACAGGGGCCTCCACTCGCTGCTCGATTCGGCCGGTCAGGCCCGGCCGAGCCTCCTCGACCGACTGCAGGCAGAGGCGTCCGAGGAGACATGAGCAACAGCACGCTGGACTCGCTCCTCTCGGGGGTCCGATTCGGGAAGTTCGTCTCGGTGGGCGCGGTGGGCGCCGTCTTCGACCTGACCGTGAGTTCGACGCTCATCCTGGTTTTCGGCGTCCTCGCCGAGTACGCGAAACTCGTCGGCGCCGAGGTGGCCATCGTGGTTATGTTCTTCATCAACGAACACTGGACCTTTTCGGAGGAGGGGGCCAGCGGTGCGATTCCCCTCCTCGGGCGCCTCGTCCGGTCGAACCTGGTGCGTGTCGGCGGCGTCGCCCTCCAGTTCCTCATCGTCCGAGGCCTGCGGACGCTGGACGTGAGCGTCGTCGTGGCCGGGTTCGACCTCTGGCAACTCCTGCCGCTCCCAATCGCAATCGTCTGCTCGATGTTTCTCAACTACGTCCTCGAGAGCCTGTTCACGTGGCGCATTGGTCGTGCGTGAACACGGTGGAAATTAGCATACGGGGGCCGAAACATAACCCTTAACAGTACGCCCGGCTTTCGCTACGATAGCGGGATGGGATAGCCAGGAGATTCCGCCGGGCTCATAACCCGGAGACCGGTGGTTCAAATCCACCTCCCGCTACTTCTTTCGGACTCGACCGCTCAGGGACGACGCCGATTTCCCGGCATCGATGGACCCGCTTCTCGTGCGACGTCTCACGCCGAGAACGCGCGGGTGCCCTCGTCGAGGAACGGCAGTCGCAGTCGGAGAACCGTCGGCGCCGCCGGCGAACGGCCGTCACGGGACGGCAGACGCCGTCCGGTGAGCGACGGCGCACCGAGAAGGAGCAGGGACCCAGGAGGCGGTTCGGCCAGCGAAATCTATCCGGCAATCCCTCAGAGTTCGTCCGACGCGCGCTGTATCCACCGGCCGACGCGCTTCTCGGAGAGGGACGTCTTCTCCGCAAGGTCGGCGGCGTCCGCGGCCGCCAGTTCCGCGACCGATTCGATGCCGACCGACGCCAGTCGCTCTGCGTAGGCGGGGCCGATGCCCTTGATGTTCTCCACCGACGTCGGCTCGCCGGCAGGTTCGTCCCCGTCGGACTCCGCGGCGGTCGATTCGTCGCCGGCAGTCGAGTCCGTCTCGGTCGCGTCCTCGTCGGCGGGTTCCTCCTCGTCTGGCTCCGTCTCGGCCGCCTCTCCGGTCGTCTCGGCCTCCTCGATGCCCTCTACCGAATCGACGTCCGCGCTCTCCTCGGCCACGTCGACGTCGGCGTCTTCTGCGGACGCTTCCACGTCGGTGTCCTCCGCCATCTCGACGTCGGCGCTCGCGTCGGTCGCAGCGTCGTCGGGTTCCGACGAGTCGTCGGTTCCGACGTCCGAGTCGACGTCCGTCGCGTCCGGCGAGCGCTCGTCGGAGCTTGGTCCTGCCGCTTCCGAGGGTTCGGCCGCCGCCGCGCCCTCGGCCGATTCGTCCACGATGGACTCGGTCGAGCCGGCCGCACTGGACTCTTCGGCCACCGGTTCCTCGTCGGACTCCACGTCCAGGTCCTCGTCGGAGGATTCGGCAGAGTCCGCCGCCTCGTCGGGGTCCGCGCCCAGGCCCTCGTCGGAGTCCGCATCCTCGTCAGTGTCCGCGTCCGGGTCCTCGTCGGAGCCTTCGGTCTCTGACGGCGGTGACTCCTTGACTGCTGTCTCGCTGTCTGCGTCCGGTTCGGCCCGCGTGTCTCGTTCGACAGTGACGCTCGTGTCTCGCCGCCGGCCCGCCTCGGACGAGTCGCCCAAGCCGAGGAACGACTTTATCGTGTCGAGTATCCCCATTGACCGACAGTAAGCCGCCCCTGTATTTAAAAGTCAACGACCGAGACGGGGGCTCCGTTCCGAGACACGTCGTCGCGGTGGGCGCACCGGGGGGCCGGTCGCCCGCCGGTCTCGATTCGTTCGGCGGTCGGCCAGAAGTCGGTAGCTCGTCGGTCAGTCCGCGAGGCGCGACCTGAGCGCCCGGTTCATCGTCTCCACTGGGGCGGACTGCCCGGTCCACAGTTCGAAGGCTTCGACCCCCTGGAACAGGAGCATCCAGGCGCCGTCTATCGTGTCTGCACCGGCGTCCCGCGCGTCTCGCAACAGCCGCGTCTCCAGCGGGCTGTAGACGGCGTCCAGGACGGTCAGGTCGGCGTGGAGTCGGCCGGGGGGGACCGGCGTGTCGTCCGACTCCATCCCCACGCTGGTCGCGTTGACGAGAATCGTCGCCTCGCGCACCCTGTCGAGCGTATCCAGCCCCCCGCCCGTGGCCCCCGGGACGGCGTCGGCGAGTTCGCGGGCGCGTTCCGCGGTTCGGTTGGCGACGTGGACCCTCGCTCCGGCGTCCGAGAGAGCGAACGCCGACGCCCGCCCGGCGCCGCCCGCCCCGACGACGACGGCGTCGGTGCCGTCGAGCGACACCCCGCGGTGCCGGAACGCCCGAGTGACCCCGGCGGCGTCAGTGTTGTACCCCCGCGGGGATTCGCCCGCGAAATCGACGGTGTTGACCGCGCCGATGCGGGCGGCCAGCGGGTCCGCGTCGACGAGGGCGGCGACGTCCTGCTTGAAGGGGATGGTGACGTTCAGGCCGGCGATGCCGAGCGCCGCGGCCCCGTCGAGCGCCGATTCGATTTCGTCGACGGCCGGTTCGAAGGTGACGTACCGGGCGTCGAGCCCCAGTTCGTCGTAGGCCGCCTCGTGCATCGGCGGCGAGAGGGAGTGGCCGACCGGGTTACCGACGAGTCCGAACACCTGCATGCCCGGAGCCTCGCGGTGGACCCCGAAAAAGCCCGCGACGGCGGGTCAGTGGGCCCCGCCGGTCACGTGCACGCCGATGACGAACACGTGGTAGACGAGGATGGCGAGAAAGAGGAGGTAGAACGCGCCGCCGACGAGGAACGGTCGCGGGTGCATCCCGTCGCCGCCGGCCCGGCGCGCCCTGAGGTAGAGCAGCGTCCCGCTGACGATTGCGAGGACGGCCGAGAACCCGTTGAGGAACCCGGTCGTGCCCCAGGACAGCGACAGGTCCCAGGAGGTAAACAGGATGCCGAGGGTGACCGGGAGCGTCCCCTGGAACGCCATCGCGCCGGAGATGTTCCCCAGCGCGAGCGTGTCCTTGTCGCGGGATATCCAGATGATGCTGTTGAACTTCTCGGGGAGTTCGGTCGCGAGCGGTGCGATGAGGAGGGCGACGATGGCGGTGGGAACCCCGAGAATCTCCTGGGAGACCCACGTCGTCTGGCCCACGAAGGCGTGCGCGCCGCCGATGATGATGCCGAGCGCGACGAGCGTCTGGAGGCCCACGAGGAGGCCGTGGGGGTTCTCCGCGTGGTTCGACGGCTCGCCGCCCGGCAGCGAGTCCAGCAGCCCCTCGAACATCAGCCCGAGGTGGAGTTCGTCCAGTTCCTCCGTCTCGACGAGTTCGCCGCTCTTGAGCGACCGGTAGAGGTACACGACGTACAGTCCGACCAGGAGGAACCCGATTCCCACGGAGATGGTTCGACTCGGGACCAGTGCGGCGAGAAACGCCAGCGAGTACCCGACCAGGAAGAAGCTCAGGTCGCGGCGCGTCGAGTGTTCGTTGAAGTGCATGATGCGTCCCTTGGCGCGCCTGTCGCCGAAGTAGAGCACGCTCGACCCGACCAGGAACATGGCTATCGTCGCGAGCATGAACGGTGCCCCGAGGATGGCCCCCACGCCGACTTCCTCGGCCCCGGCGCCCCCGCCGACGATAGCGATGACCGGAATCATCGTCTCGGGCAGGGCAGTCCCCACCGCGGCCAGGATGCTGCCCGTCGCGCTCTCGCTGACCCCCAGTCGGTAGCCCAGCCACTCGACCCCGTTCGTGAACACCTCGGCACCGAGGAGGAGAAGGAAAAACGAGGTCAGCAACAGGAGCGTATTCGCCCAGACGGCCGGGAGGAACGGAACGGCGACCAGTGCTGGATTGCCTGTCATCCTTCGGGGGTACCCCACCGGCTCAAATAAAGCGTTTCATGTACGAGAGTTCAAAAACCCCCACGAATCCCGGAAGATAATCGAAAGACCGTACGCCCTTCGCCCCGAAAGTCCGCCGACTGTCGAGAGAGATTCCCTGACACGGTTCTGATTGACTCGCTACCCGGGGTGGTTGGCTCGGTGCCGCGGCAGTAGCCGTCGTTCGCACCGGGGAACTCGTCCACCGCGGGTCGCCCGGGGCCGTCAGGGGACGACCGTGACGGGGACGTCCGTCCCCCGGACGACTTTCTCTGTCGCGCTTCCGAGGATGAGTCGCTCGACGCGCCCCTGGCCGTGGTGTCCCATCACGACGTGGTCGAACTCGTGGTCCTCGAGGTAGTCGAGCACGTCCCGTCCCACCCGATCGGACGACCGGACGCTGCTCAGTCGGATGTCGACGACGACTTCCGGGTCGTCGTGGAGTCCCGCGGCCGACAGTCGTTCATCGACGTTCTCCAGGAGCGCGTCGGTGTCGTCGCCGCGGACGTCGGTGAAGTGAACGACGTGAATCGACCCCTCGTGGAGCGTCACGAACTCCGCGGCGAACTCCAGGGCGCGCTCGCTACACTTCGAGCCGTCGACCGGAACGAGTACGTCCATACGTAGTCGCAGACGGGGCCATATCTTGAATCCTTCCTGCGCGCCGACGCAGCAGTCGACGACGCTCCTACGCTGGGGCGGGACGTCGGCCCGTCCAGAACCTCCGGACGGAGCGAGTCCGACGTGCTTTTGCCGGGGGCACGCTACGCCTCGCTCGTGATAGGCATCGTCGTCAGTCGGGCGGACGAGGCATCGGCGCACGTGGGCGAGCACCTCCGCTCGCTGGCCGACTGGACAGCGCACGTCGACGAGTCCCGGGACGCGGCCGTCGGCGGCGGGACCGTCTACCGGACGGCGGGCTTCGAGATGCGAACGTTCGACGACCTCCACCTCTCGCTGGACGACGCTCCCGACGCGTTCGACGGCGTCGAACTGCTCGTGTTCGCCTCGCGCCACTCGGGCGAGACCGGACCGTTGCTGTCGGCGCACTTCACGGGGAACTTCGGCCCCGCCGAGTACGGCGGCGAACTGGGGCGATTCGCCCGCGCCTGCCCGAACGCCCAGGCGACGGTCCTCTCGGCGCTCACCGAGCACGCGCCGCCTGACTACGACGTGGGCATCGAGTGTACCCACCACGGTCCGACGGGCGTCGACGTCCCGTCGATGTTCGTCGAACTGGGGAGTGGCGAATCAGAGTGGGCGGACCCGGCGGGTGCGCGGGCAGTAGCCGCCGCCATCCTCTCGCTCCGGGGGGTCGACGCCGACAGGGACCGGCAGGTCGTGGGGTTCGGGGGCGGCCACTACGCGCCGCGGTTCGAACGGGTCATCCGGGAGACCGACTGGGCCGTCGGCCACGTCGGCGCGGACTGGTCGCTCGACGCGATGGGCGACCCGGCGGCGAACCGCGATGTGCTCGACCGGGCGTTCGCTCGAAGCGACGCCGAGTACGCGCTCGTCGAGGGCGACCAGGAGTCGCTGGCGGCCGTGGTCGAGGACCTCGGCTACCGGGTCGTGAGCGAGACGTGGCTCCGCGAGGTGACGGGCGTGGCGCTCCCGGCGGTCCGCGAACTCGAATCCGCGCTGTCCCCGGTCGACGACGGCCTCAGGTTCGGCGACCCCGCGGCGGCGTGCTCGGACCCGTCGGCCCTGGAGACGGTGTCGCTGCCGGACGAGTTGCTCGGCGAGGCCCAGGGCATCGACGCCGAGGCAACCCGCCGCGCGGTACGCGAACACCTGGTCGCCTTCGAGACGGTCGAAGGGGGCACGAGGGCCCGGGGCCGCGCCGCAGTGCGCAACGAGGCTGACCGCGACGCCCTCGTGGAGGCACTCGTCTCTGTGCTCGAAGCGAAGTACGACCGCGTCTCGCGCGACGACGGGGCCGTCGTCGCCCGGGAGACGGCGTTCGACCCCGCCGCCGCGCGAGAACGCGGCGTCCCCGAGGGACCGGCGTTCGGGCGCCTGTCGGGCGGCGAGGCGGTCGAAGTCGACGGACGGCGGGTGACCCCCGAGGAGGTCAGCCGCGAGCGGACCGTCCGGTTTCCCGTCTAGTCACGAACCGCTTGTTCGTTAATCGCGCGTTAGAGGCCGACAGAGGCAATTCTCACCGCCAAATTCGTTTTCCGATACGCGATACTGTATTTAATCCGTGACTAACTCCACCGGTGTAATCGTCGGACGGCCGTCAGACGGGAGGGAGAAAGATAATTAAGCTCCATCTGTAAACCACCTTCATAAATATGGACTCACTCGTCGACGACGCGATCGATGAGGCCGAGGAGACGGGGGATGGGACTACCCACGACGTCGACGGCCCTTCGGAGGAGGAAACGTACCAGCGGACCGGCAAGATGACCGACGAACAGCTTCAGGACATCCTGGAGGACCTCCAGACTAACATCACGGTGGTCGGCTGCGGCGGTGCCGGTGGGAACACCGTCAACCGGATGTCCGAGGAGGGAATCAAGGGCGCGAAACTGGTCGCGGCCAACACCGACGTCCAGCACCTCGTCAAGGTCGAGGCGGACACGAAAATCCTGATGGGCGAGCAGCGGACCCAGGGCCGCGGCGCGGGGTCGCTCCCGCAGGTCGGCGAGGAGGCAGCCCTCGAGAGCCAGGACGAGATTTACGACGCCATCGACGGGTCGGACATGGTGTTCGTCACCGCGGGACTCGGCGGCGGGACCGGAACGGGGAGCGCCCCCGTCGTCGCCAAGGCCGCCCGCGAATCGGGTGCCCTGACCATCGCCATCGTCACCACCCCGTTCACGGCGGAAGGTGAGGTCCGGCGGACGAACGCCGAGGCCGGACTGGAGCGACTGCGCGACGTCGCGGACACCGTCATCGTCGTCCCCAACGACCGACTGCTCGACGCGGTCGGCAAACTGCCGGTTCGACAGGCGTTCAAGGTGTCCGACGAGGTGCTGATGCGCTCCGTGAAGGGCATCACCGAACTCATCACCAAGCCCGGTCTCGTCAACCTGGACTTCGCCGACGTGAAGACGGTCATGGAGCGCGGCGGCGTCGCCATGATCGGTCTGGGTGAGTCCGACACCGAATCGAAGGCCCACGACTCGGTCAAGTCGGCGCTCCGGTCGCCCCTGCTCGACGTGGACATCTCGGGCGCGAACTCGGCGCTGGTCAACGTGACCGGCGGCAGCGACATGAGCATCGAGGAGGCAGAGGGCGTCGTCGAGGAGATTTACGACCGCATCGACCCCGACGCCCGCATCATCTGGGGGACGTCCATCGACGAGGAACTCGACGGCATGATGCGGACCATGATCGTCGTCACCGGCGTCGAATCCCCGCAGATTTACGGGCGCACCGACGAGGCGGAGGCCGAACCCGAGGCCCCCCAGCAGGTTCAGGACATCGACTACGTCGAGTAGTCGGCGTCCGGGCGTCTCTCGCCGTTCGAGAACGGCAGCGTCCGCCGGGTGGTTCCCCGGCGCGTTTCGAACGCTCGCCAGCGGCCTCGCCGGGCGGTCGAGAGCGGACGCCATTCAACAAATAGAAAAGGCGCGGCGACGATACATCCGCTAACATGGACGTCAAGTACGACCTCACGAGCTACGTGCGGGTGCTGAAGCTCGCCAGCACGCCGTCCTGGGAGGAGTTCTCCCAGATTGCGAAAATCGCCGGTGCGGGCATCTTCCTGGTCGGACTCCTGGGGTTCGTGATATTCGCCATCATGAGCTTCCTGCCCGGGGGCGTCTGACATGCCGCCGATATTCGCCGTGAAGACGACGGCGAGTCAGGAACGGACCGTCGCCGACATGATCGCGAACCGCGAAGAGCCCGAAGTCCACGCGGTCCTGGCGCCCGACTCGCTGACGAGTTACGTCCTCGTCGAGGCCGACAACAACGCAGTCATAGAGCGGGTGCTCCAGGAGATTCCGCACGCGCGGGGCCTAGTCGAGAGCGGCGGCGCGGTGGGCACGTCGAGCATGGCCGAAGTGGAACACTTCCTCTCGCCGACCCCCGACGTGGAGGGCATCGCCGAGGGCGACATCGTGGAACTCATCGCCGGGCCGTTCAAGGGCGAGAAGGCCCGCGTCCAGCGCATCGACGAGGCCAAAGACCAGGTCACCGTCGAACTGTACGAGGCGACGGTCCCCATCCCCGTGACGGTCCGCGGCGACCAGATTCGGGTGCTGGACAGCGACGAGCGCTGACGGAACGACGCGGAGTGCGGATTCCCGCCGGACGAGCGACCCGCTGGGCGCTTTCGCGGATTCGACCGGCAAACGAAGGCACGTTCGAGAGCGACGCGTGCAGGGTCCCTCGGACGGACGGTGGGGCCGCTCGGCTGTGAACGCGGCGCGAGTGCTGTGGCCCAGACGTCGTCTCCGGAAGACAGGCGGCTACGCTGGCGAGGGCGGGGAATTCTTCTCGAACCCGGCGGCGACGGCGGTTATCGCGACGAGACTGGGGCGGACCGCCGTCACTCGCCGTTCAACTGTTCGATGACGCGGTCGATGTCGGCCTCGGCCTCGATGTCGTCTTTCACCCGCTCCCTGAGGCGGACCGCGGAGGAGTCGGCCTCGTACGCGCGGACGTATTCGGCCCGCGTGTGCTCCTCGAACGCGTGTCGGATGGCGAAGTACCCCTCGGGCACGATCGTCCCGCAGACCTTGCACTCGTGGCGCTCGTGCTCGGTGGTCTGGTGGATGATTGCCCCCTCCACCTCCTCGAACCTGGCGTCGCAGCCGTCGATGCCGCACTTCCAGCGGACCATACCTTCGGCGAGAACCGACAGGGACAAAACCGTTTCCTCCTGCAGACGCCGGGTTCCGCCGGCGGACGGACGTCCGGAAATGGCAACCCCTAACTGGAACGTACACACACCGACTGCCGTGAGCGACGTGACGTCCCGGGTCGACATGCACGTGAAGGTACTCGACGAGCGAGTCGTCGCCCGGGCGAAGACCCGCGGCCTGGACGCACTCGTCTACGCGCCGCACTTCACGCGGCTCCCCGAGATTCGCCAGCGGGCAGCGCAGTTCACGGACGACGAGCTGCTCGTGATTCCCGCCCGCGAGGTGTTCACGGGCGACTGGCGGACGCGACAGCACGTCCTGGCGGTGGGACTGGACCGGCCGGTGCCGGACTTCATCACGCTCGAGGGCGCCGTGAACGCCGTCCGGAGACAGGAGGCAGCGCTCCTCGTTCCCCACCCCGAGTTCATGAACGTGAGCCTCGACCGGGCGGCGATACGCCGCCACGCCGAGGCCATCGACGCCGTCGAAGTCTACAACGCCAAGTGCTTCGGCTACCAGAACCGGCGGGGACGCGCAATCGTTCGCGAGACGGGTCACCGCCCGTTCGGGTCGTCGTACGCCCACCTCAGGCAGTCGGTCGGCGAGGCGTGGACCGAGTTCGACCGGCCCGTCGACTCGCCGGCGGACCTGGTTCGGGCGCTCCGGGACCGGGAACCCCGTCGGGTGGTCCACCGCACGGGGCTCTCACACAGGGTGCGCAACCTGCTCGAGTTCTCGCACCTGGGGTTCGAGAACTCGTGGGGGAAAGTCGACCGCCTCTTTCTTTCGGGGATGGAGCCGACCCACCCCGGACACGTCGCCTACCAGGGCCGGTTCGACGACGTTCGGGTCTACTAGCCCCACCCGTACCCCGGTCATCCGAGCGTCCCGTACCACAGCGCGACGACGCCCAGCAGTCCGAACAGGGCGCCCGCGTAGGCGGCGACCAGTCTGGCGTCGCCGGTCGGCGGGAGGAGGACCCACAGGCCGGGGCCGACGGCCAGGAGCGCTGCGCCGAGCGCAAGTACGACGGCGCGCTGGGCGGTCGGCATCGCTCGCCCGCGGTCGGGCGTCGCCTCGGTTCCCGCTTCGAAAGCGGTCTGCACGGCCGGAAAGACGTCGGCGGGGACGGCCAGAAACCGCGTCGCCCGGGGCGAGACGGTGCCGCGCTCGTACGAGAGCCAGCAGACCACCAGCGGTCCGAGACGGAGCGACCGCACTCTCGTCAGACCCGAGAGCGACGTCGTCCGCGATTCGGTCCGGAGCGTGCGCGACGAAGGGTCGACGCGGGCCTCGGTCCGGAGGCCGGCGGCGACGACGAGCAGACCCAGCGCACCGGCGAACAGCGCGACTGGGACGGCCGGCGAGAGGGTCGCGACGCGGGCGAACGCGCCCGCCCACGCGACGGCCGCGACGAGGAGCCAGCGCCAGTCGAGCGCGCGGGCGTCCGGGTGCAGTGACGCGTCGCGGACCCGCGGGTCGAGCAGGGCCGGGAGCAGGTACCGGCGCGAGAGGGGCACGCTCAGGACGGCCAGCGCGACGACGACGAGCGCTCCGCCGGGGTTGCCGGCCCGGAGGGCGCGCACGGCGAGAAGTGCGGCCAGCGCCGCGACCAGGACCGGCAGGCTCCCGATTGCGCCCAGCGCGACGTACGCGCACGCCCGGAGCATCCGCGAGTTCGAGAGCGTCACGCGCCACTCGATGGAGGACATTGGTGGGGACCGAACGGGTCGACGTGCGGTACGACGAGAGGCGACTTAGCTCTCCCGCCGGCTGAGACGCCGGCGGTTCTCACCGGACGATTTCCGCCCCGGGGCCGTCTCGGACGATTCCCACCCTGGTGGCCGTCCCCGGAGGAGGCCCGCCCGAGGGTCGCCCTCGTCCGATTCGGCCCAGAAACTCTCGCCGCCCGGACTACACGCCGAGAGCGGTCGCCGCCTGCACGACGGCTCCGTTGACGGCCTCGGTGAGGCCGGCGTCGAGCGAGAAGAGGAAGTAGTGGACGGCAGCGAGCACGCCGAGTTCGAGCAGGCTCACGACGACGGTGACGAGGGTCGCGTACCGACTGGTCGTCGCGACGCCCGTCGGGAGGTCGTACTCGGTCGCGGAGAGCGGGTAGAACAGCGCGATGCCGCGCCTGCTGCCGACCACGTCCAGGACGTAGTGGGTGGCGACGCCGATCCAGACGAACTGGAGGTTGCCGAACACCAGCGGATACCCGACGAACAGGGCGAGCACTGGCAGGTTGTGCAGCGTCTTCCGGTGGCGGCCGAAGGCCGTGTCGACGTCGGGGAACAGCGCCCCGAGGACGACGGGAATCGAGAGTTCGGCGACGCGCGTCAGGACCGTGACGGCGGCGGCGGCGTCCACCGTCTGTCGGGGGTCCAGTCCGAGGATGAGCCCCAGTCCGAGACTCAACAGGAGGGCGTTCAGGACGTGGCCGTCCTTGTTCATAGCGGAGGGATGGACCCCCCGGGTCACAAACGTTTCCAAGACGGCCCGTCGCCGCCCCGCGATTACCGCGTCCGTTCAGCGACGCGGGGGAGAATCCGCCGCCGACGAAAGACCGAACAGGGGTCCCGGTGATGGTGGGGTATGGACTACGAGACCCCGCAGTTCTTCCACGTCATCCAGTACGCCGCCGAGGCGGACCGGGACGTCGTGGACATGGTGAGCGGGAGCCCCGACTGGGGCCCGCCCGAGGCGGTTCGAGAGGGCCTGCGAGCGTACGCCGACGCGGACGCCGACGAGTACAGGTACGCCCCGAGCGAGGGGCTCCCGGACCTCCGCGAGCAGATTGCCACGCGCCGGAACGTCGACGTCCGGCAGGTCGTGGTCACGAACGGTGCAGGGGAGGCAAACTACCTGGCGATGGCGCGCGCCCTGGAACGCGACGCGGGCGACGAGATTCTCCTCACCGACCCGGTGTACCCCTACTACCCGGGGAAGGCGTCAATGCTGGGCGCCGAGACGACCATGGTCCCGACGGACGAGGAGGGATACCTCGACGTCGAGGCGATGCGCGAGGCGGCCAGTGACGACACCGCCGCAATCGTCATCAACACGCCGAACAATCCGACGGGAGCCGTCTACGACGCCGAGACGGTCGAGGCGATGGTCGACCTCGCAATCCGCCACGACGCGATTCTCGTCAGCGACGAGGTGTACGACCACTTCGACTTCTCGAACCGCTTTACGAGCGCGCTGTCGGTGGACTCCGACCACCGAATCGTCACCAACGCCTACTCGAAGTCGATGGCGATAACCGGCCTCCGCGTCGGCTACGCCGTCTTCCCGGACAGCCTCGTCGAGAGCGCCCGGACCCGGCACATGCTCGTGAACGTCACCGGCAGTCGACCGGCACAGGCGGCCGTCCTGCGGAGCCTCCGCGAGACCGGCCCCGAGTACTACGAGGAGAGCCGCGACCGACTGCGCGCGCGTATCAGGACGTTCACCGACGCGCTGGACGCCGCCGGGGCGGACTACACCCGCCCGGACGGCGGGTTCTACGTGATGGCCCGGTTCGAGGGCTACCCCGGGACCATGGAGAACGTCGAGCGACTGGTCGAGGAGGCGGGGGTGGCCGGGATGCCGGGGGAAACCTTCGGCGACGAACGGGCCGACTGGATTCGGTTCGCCATGGTGACCCCGCGCGTCGAGGAGGCCGCGAGACGGCTGGCCGACTACTTCGGATAGCCGGAGGCCGGCCCCGGGGCTGCTGGCCGACAGCTTCGCCAGGTCGGACGGACGGCTTTCACCCCGACGCCGGACCGACGGGTACTCGTGGGTCGAGCGAGTGTCCTCCCACATGAGCCACATCGACGTCGAACCGGTCGAGGAAGTCGAAGACGAGTCGGACGACGCGCCCGGCGACGACGGCGCCGAGATTCCGGTGGGCGTCGAGAAGGCGGCCGAGGACGCGGACCTCCCCGACACGATCGACGCCCCAGAGTACGTCCTCTACGGCGGGAAAGGCGGCGTGGGGAAGACGACGATGGCCGCGGCGACGGCGCTGGCGTCGGCCGAGGCGGGGACGGCGACGCTCGTCGTCTCCACCGACCCCGCCCACTCGCTGTCGGACACGCTGGGGACCGACGTTCCGCCGACGCCGACGCAGGTCCGGGACGACGTGCCGCTGTACGCCGCGGAAATCGACCCGGACTCGGCCATGGATGGACCCTTCGCCGGCGCCGCCGGGGCGGGCGGGTTCGGCGGCGACGACGTGGACGACGTGACCGGGTTCGACGAGGGCGCCGACGTCGGCGAGGACGCCACCGGTCCGTTCGACGGCGCGGAGGGCGGCGGTGCGGGCTCGCCGTTCGGCGCAGGCGGGCCGATGGGCGGCGAAGGGGGACCGCTCAGCGACCTGGGGGACCTGTTCGGGGACGAGGGGCTCTCCCCGTTCGGGGGTCCGATGCCGGGCGCGGACGAGGCGGTGGCGATGCAGCAACTGCTCACCTACCTGGACGACGCGCGGTTCGACCGCGTCGTCGTCGACACGGCGCCGACGGGCCACACCCTGCGACTCCTCGAACTGCCCGAAATCATGGACTCGATGGTCGGTCGGATGATGAAACTGCGCGAGCGGTTCCGCGGCATGATGGAGGGCGTCAAGGGCCTGTTCGGCGCCGGGTCGGACCAGGCCGGGCCGGGGCTCGACGAACTGGAGGAACTGGCCGACCGCATCGAGCGACTCCGGGCGGTCCTCAGGGACCCCGACCAGACCGACTTCCGCGTCGTGATGATACCCGAGGAGATGAGCATCGTCGAGTCCGAACGCCTCGTGGCCCGCCTGGACGAGTTCGGCATCCCGGTCCAGAGTATCGTCGTGAACCAGGTGATGGAGGACCTCGCGGACGTGGCCGACGTCGCCCCCGAGTGGGTCGTCTCACCCTCGCTGGACACCTGCGAGTTCTGTCAGCGCCGCTGGCAGGTACAGCAGCGGGCCCTCCGGCGCGCGACCGACCTGTTCCGCGGTCGGTCAGTCCGCCGGGTCCCGTTGCTCGCCGACGAGGTGCGGGGCGAGGAGGCGCTGCGCGTCGTCGCGGCGTGTCTCGCCCGCGGCGGGTAACCGGCCCGCGGAGACCGCCGGACCGGTCACATCGACGGCAGTTTCTGGGCGAGTCCGTAGAGGGAGTCCCGCACCGAGTCGGGGAGGAACCGGGCCAGCACGAGCACGCTGGCGAGGGTGCCGGTCGGGTAGCGCGCCTCGGGCTTGGTCGAACTCGCCGCGTTGACGATGTCCTCCGCCACTCGCTCGGGCGGGATTGCGCCCGGTCCGCCGCCGCCGACGGCCTGCGTGTCCTCGAAGACGTCGTAGAACGACTCGTAGGCGCCAGACCGCTCGACGCCCGGGACCTCCTCGTCGCCCTCCACTTCCTGCTGGGCGCGCTCCGTGAACTGAGTCTCGACCGGCCCGGGTTCGATGAGGACCGCGTCGATGCCGTACTCCGTGACCTCGCCGCGGAGCGCGTCGGTCATCGCCTCGAGCGCGAACTTCGACCCGGAGTAGACGCCGCCGCCGGGGAACGAGAGGCGTCCCGCGACGCTCGAGAGATTGATAATCGTGCCGTCTTCCTGCTCGCGCATGTGCGGCAGGACCGCCCGGACGAGTCGGTGCGGACCGTAGACGTTCACGTCGAACTGCCGGTGAACCTGCTCGGTCGGCACGTCCTCGATGGCGCCGAACTGGGCGTAGCCGGCGTTGTTGACGAGACAGTCGATGCGCCCCACCTCGTCCATGACGCGGTCGACCACCCGGTCGACGTCGTCCTGTTCGGTGACGTCGAGTTTCGCGATGCTACACCCTTCGCGGTCGCCGAGGGTCTGGATGTCCGCGGGATTCCGAGCGGTCGCGTAGACGGTCCAGTCCTCCTCGAGAAACGCCAGCGCGGTGGCGCGGCCGATGCCGGACGAACAGCCGGTTACGAGAACGGTTTTCGGTTGCACGCGGGGCACATCACGACGCTGGGGCATAACTGTCATCGTTTCGGGACGCCGGTCCCGGGCCAGCGTGACCGGAATCTCACGACGGCCCCGACGCGCGCCGGGTCTCTCGGGACGCCAGCGACTCTCTCGGGCCGCCAGCGACCGTCTCAGGTCCCGACGCCGGTCACGCGTACTCCGATTTGACCTCGGCGGCGTAGGCGTCGGCCGCCCGGGTCGGTTCCGGGAGCTTGTATCCGCCGCAGAGACGCGCCACCAGGTCCACCGCGGTGTCGGCCCGCAGTCGGTGTCCCGGACTGACGTACAGCGGGTTGACCACCGGGTTGGAGTCGTACTGGCGCGACTGGAACGCGTAGCCGATGACCGTCCCGGCGTCGACGTCGACGTCGTCGTCGGCCTCGATTGGAGTCCGCCACCCCTGCGGTCGCCCGTCGACCGACGCGCGGGGCCGCCCACAGAGGAGGCTCTTGGCGACGCCCACGCTCGGCAGGTCGAACAGCACGCCCAGGTGCGTCGCCAGACCGGCCTGCCTGAAGTGGATGCGACCGCTCCCGTCGAACAGCGCCAGGTCCGGTCGCGCCGACAGTCGCTCGAAGGCAGCGACGATGGAGCCGCCCTCCCGGAACGAGAGCAACCCCGGAATGTAGGGAATCGAGAGGTCAGTGACCGCGTGGACCCGTTCGACCACCTCGCCGCCCCGGAAGACGACGACGGCGCTCACCGCCCGGTCGTCGCCCAGGAACGACTGGTCGACGCCGGCGACGAGCGGTCGGTCGGACGACTCGCCGGCCGCGGACGCGCTCTCGTCGGAGGCATCAGTTCCCTCGTCGGGGACGTCCCCCTCGCCGGTGTCCGCCCCGTTTCCGCGCGCGTCTCCGTCACCAGCGTCGCGCCAGTCGCTCAGCGTCGTCTCCGCACCCCCGCCGCCGAGCGTCACCCGCGACGGGTCGAAGGGCAGGTCGTCCTCGAACAGCGCGAGTTCGGCCACCCGACGCTGGAGCGTCTCCATCTCCTCGCGGGTCATCGACGGGTCGGGGACCAGTTCGGGGTGGGACGGCTGCATCGCGCGGTCAGAACCGCCCCCGGCCGGGGCCGCCCGGTCCGCGCCGGCCGCCGAACTGGAGCTGGTTTGGCACCTGCTTCGTGCCTTTCACTTGCTGGCCGTACGCCAGGCCCACGACCAGCCCGAGGAGGTGTGCGAGGTGGGCGACGTTGCCCTGACCCACCGAGGCGGCCGCGCTCTGGTCGACGAAGAAGAACAGCGAGATGGCGGCAAAGCCCATCGTGAACAGCCAGAGCGGTATCGGGATGATGAAGTAGAGGTAGATGCGGAGGTCGGGATTCAGGACCGTCAGCACCCCGAGAATAGCGAATATGGCGCCACTCGCGCCGAGGACGGAGACGACGCCGAACGGCCCCAGCGCTCCGAGGATGATGCTGAGTACCACGAATCCGAGGCCGGCGACGACGCCGCTGCCCAGGAACAGGGCGGCGAACCGTCTCGACCCGACGTATCGCTCGACGAGGGGGCCGAAGAAGTACAGCACGATGCTGTTTCCGGCGATGTGGTAGAAGCCGCCGTGGGCGAAGATGGACGTCACCCAGGTCCAGACGTACGCCAGGTGGTTCGACCGGAGGACGAACAGCGTCGCCATCAGCGAGTCGAACCCGAGGAAGTCGAGCGCGAGTTGCAGCCCGAACGTTATCCACATCAGCCCGAGGAAGATGTACGTCATGTTCCCGCGGAAGTACCCGAGGAACCCCCCGGTCCCGGTGAGACGACTCACGAGTCCGCCGCTCGCGCCACCCGGTTGGTCGACGGTGTCGTCGAACCCGCTGTCGAACACGCCCGAGGGGTCGTCCCACTCGTTCAGACCGGGACACGAGTGGTTCTCGGGGAGGCGGTGTTCAGCACAGTAGGTGCCGCCGCAACGTCGACACTGGTACGGCAGGTTCTCGTGCGTCCCGCACTCGTCGCACGTGGCCATTACAGACGCCTATTGGTGGCGACGTAAAAGGGGTTCCCCTCCGACGCGTCGATTCCGCACAGGAGATGTCGGCCGACGACTGTGCGCACTACTGGACTGCCCCTTCGAGCAGGTGCTCGACGGAGGCAGCCTCGTCGCCGTCTGTCTCGTCGTCGTCCGGGACGAAGTTCGTGGGAACGACGGTCACGTGGCGCATGCCGAGGCGCGGTTGTTTCACTGCCATCGAGTGTACGTAGCCCACCGACGGGGATAAAATTACCCATGCGCATAATTTATCGGGCGACGCGCGGGAATAACCAGAGCGCATCAGTCAGTCTGTAAAAGCCCGCGGAGGGCGGAAACCCGCGCGTTCTGGAGACGGTGCGCCGCGGAGACGTCCGAGAGGGGGTGTCGCGACGAGTCGGTAGACCGCGTCGCGGTG